>JAKCCY010000162.1 GCA_021838765.1 Nitrospirota bacterium | reverse complement strand
TTTCTGGAATCGGCGATGGACATTTTTCGGGAACCCTGAGCCGCACGGGAACTTCGAAAAACAAGGGTCAGTCCAGCAGGAAAATAGAGGACACAGTCTGATCTTTGAGGCACATCGGGGATCGTTCCGGAGGTTATGACCTGATCCCCGCTGAAGCGGACAGGTCTCAGTGGCATATGCCCTGATTTGAAGCGAAGCGAAAAGGGTTTCAACATTCTACTCTTCCTGGGCTCTCATCTGACAAAACACCTTTGATCCTGACACACAACGCCGGGCAAGCATCCCTCTTGAAACCCAAAAGAACGAATGAGAATAGCAGGAAAAAATAACGATTTCTAATGATTCATGACCCGGGAAAATCTCTTGGACGGGTCGCAAACTGACGTGCCGTCTCAAGGGTGATCTGCCCCCTGGAAACAAGACGCTTGAAGCTTCCCGTAAAGGTCCGGAAATGCGTATCCCCCTGCTTCTCCATCGATTCGATTTCGGGATAGAGAAGATGGAGCTTGTCTTCCCGGCTTCGGATGATATTCCTGATGGCCTCATTTAAAAACGCAAACTCCTGTGCCACGGCCCGGTCTCCATTGACCGTGGGAACCAGCACCTGGCTGACGACCGCCTGGATGACCATCGAACACTGCGCCCGGATAATCGGCTGCTTGTGGGCCGGAAAACTGTCAAGGATCCTGTGAAAGGTCTGGGCAACGTCAATCGAATGGAGTGTCGTAAAGACAAGCTTTCCCGTTTCAGCAAGCGTCATCACCGCTTCAAGCGCTTCCGGGTCCCGAGTCTCCCCTACCAGGACGACGTCAGGATCCTCTCTGAGTGCGTCTCTGATCGCTTGCGGATAAGTACTGACTCCCCCTCCGATTTCCCTTTGGGAAAAGCGGGCCTTGATCGGGGTATAGATCAGTTCGACAGGATCCTCGATCGTAATGATATTGACCGGACGAACTTCGTTGATGGCCTGGATCAGGGAGCCCAGGGTGGTTGTCTTGCCCGATCCGACCGCTCCGGTCACCAGGACAAGCCCCCTCTTGAGCTGGATCAGCTCCGAAAAAACAGGAGGCAGACCAAGCTGTTCAAGGGGAGGGATCCGTCGGGGAAGAACCCTGACCGCCATGTCATATCCGTTGATCGATCCCAGGATATGCATTCGGATCCGAACATCATCAAAGCCGAAGGAAGCGTCCTGTCCATAGGTTTCCAGAAGCCACTGGACAAAACTCTGGGACACGGTGATATCGGTATCCTCGATCACCCCGCGGCGACGGACATAACATCCCTCTCCCTTGATATGAACGTCGGTAATCATCTCGTCTTCGAAGAGGGGCCTTATCCAGCGCCAGCCATCCTGCAAAGGTCCGTTATCATTCCATGACAGGCTTTTCATTGCACATTCCTCTGATGATCCCTCGAGAAGGAAGGGATTCGATTAAAAGGCACTTCTCAAAAAACAAGCGTCAACGTGCCGGACGAGGGGCTGCACTGGGTTGCCTGTGCTTGAAACTGGTTGCAAATCGCCTCAAAGTCCGTATCGGTGAAATAGCTTGAAAGGATTACAATCGAAAACTGGTATGGCGTGGCTCCCGCAGCAACAGAAACGGAAGTCTGCGGGATAGAAAGAGAAAAAGAAGGACCGTTGCAGCCTGAGGGAGGCCAGATCCCGGAAGCGGAAAGAGCCGGACAGGAAAGCCCCGAATAGGAGCTGTTGATCTGAATATACTGATGGGATGCCGTTCTGACATTTCTGATCACCTGGGACAGTGCCGATATGTTCGCCCCGTGGATATAAGAACGGTAACCGATCAGAGAGGCCGATGTGACAAGCGCCATGACAAAAAGGACGACTGTCAGCTCCATCATGGTAAATCCGCCATCCCTTGCATGACGAACCTTGTCCATCGACCCATCCCTAATCAAACAGAATTCAGTTCATTGTCAACGAGAGAGTTCCACCAGCGCAGGTTCCCGTCCCGTGAGAGGAATAAGCATTCAGGATAGCCGTACAACCATCTGTGCTCAGACCGGTCTCAGACAAGGTGAACTGGTTGGTATTGGTCCCTGTCGCGATCGTTCCGTATCCGCCATAGGGATTCAGGACGCCCTGGGTCGTATAGGAAGACGGGAGCATTGTGGTGGAACCGGCCACATATCCCCCCGATGCGTATGCGGTCAGGCCATTATAGGTTCCCCCCACCTGGCCGGCATTGGCCTGGGCATAGTTGTGGGCGGTTTCTATAAGCTTTTCAATTTCCGTTTTGGTTGCGGCGATCTTGCCACCATTCACAAACGAGTTGTAGCCCAACAATGCCGCAGCCACCAGAATACCGATCACCAACAGGACCACAGACAGTTCAATCATTGTAAAACCGGAATCATTGACCCCTTTCGCCTCGATGGAACTTTCCGACCCTGAATCCAACGCTTCAACCTGTGTCTCTAACATGCTTTCCATGATGAATCCTCCTCTGACAATCCCCAAGACCAACCCAAGCGAACCAACTCCTTACACAAATGAAGGGGTTTCCCGAACCATTCATTAAGGAGAAAGTGACCCGCAGAAATCATACCACAAAAAATACCAAAGTAAAATTTTTAAGATAAAAATAAATTATCAAACAACACATAAACAGAAAAGTACTTTAAACGAAAGGATTTAATATTGATATTCAAAAAAATAAAAATGAAAATCAATATTTACATGACTTATCGGTAAATAAAAAAAATTGAATGAACAGTATTGGATAAGGAGGGCTCAATTGACATCATCAAGAACCACAAAACAAAAAAAAGGGTGGGAAAAATCCCACCCTCTCGAAAAAACCATTGGTCGGCAAAAGAAATGTCAATTTTTGACGGGGCTCGACTCCTGTTTTTGTGTAACGGGAGAATGATCAAAGCGGATCGGGATCCCCTTCACCGTCGTGCATGTCAGTGTATAGACGTCATACAAAGGCAAGAACCCATACAGGGAGGTCTCCGTTGTGACATGAACCAGTCCATCCGCATTGAGCGAGGGATGGGCCTGGAGGGCATGACGCAACGCCGTTTCCACATCGGAGTCCCCCCAAGGAATGATGCCGAGAATAAAATGGCGACAGGCGGTTCCCGTAATTTCCGTTCCCACTCGGTGGAACCGGTGGGAATCGTGGGGACCAAGATCCGCCTCGGTTTCACTGTTTGTCAGCAATCCTAGGCTTCCGGTCGATGTACAGGACGACAAAACAATCATTAAAAATAATGATGCCATCAAAAGAAAGGATCGACAGAATTTTAACCTTTTCATATTTGACTCCTCCTGGGGTGAAATCCCGTGAACGTATTGGTTACTTGTGACCACCCTTTTTCGCAATTCCCTTGATAGAACCATGATTTGCTGAAACGTTTGGCAGTGGACCTGTCGTATCATGGAGCATGGCGGCCGAAACCGGAATATTGGATTTGGCAGTGGCGTGATAGGAATAAGGAGTATAATAGTTTGAACAGCAACAGGTGCACTCAGGCACATAGGCCGGGCCATACACTCCCCCACCAGCGCCGCAGCTTCCAAGAAGGGATCCCACCAAAAGGATCCCTCCCCCATAAATCCAGCGGGACACCCTTCCGTTCGAGACGTGTCTTTTATCCATCAGTGCACATCCTTGGTCATATGGTCGGCACGCCATCCAAAAGACTGGAGACGAACCGCAGATGGAATCCGGTCAGACCGTTTACGGTATTGTTTGATGCTCCCAGAAAACGGATCGAACCGATTTCATGAGAAAACAATTCCACAAAAGGACTGCGTTATCTCCAATTAAAACCAAGCACAAGCCCTTTTACCTTTTTTGATCGATCCCGTCAAGCCATTTTGGACCCATCGATCATGCGTTTCACAAGACTTTACCCGGTGGAGATTCTCCTTCAGAATAAAACGGTCATAAAAACAACCCCTTGAACAATGGGCCATACCGGCCCTTCATTATGGAGAAAAAAGACCCGATGGATCAAACAAAAGAGATCGCTGACCTGAAAGACAAAATCAAAACGCATTCCCAGGGGACAACGACCCTGAATCTTTCTTTCATTGGAATCGTCAATGGACTTTTTGAATCCCTGGGACAGAACCCTGCAACATCCGGGGAACTTGCCATGAAAACCGGAATGGATCCCGAATATGTGGAAAGATGGTGCGATGCGGCTTACGCTTTTGGGCTCCTTGATGGCCAGGACCATCAATTCCGTCTTTCGTCCCTTGGTGAAATCATGAGGCCTTCTCACCCCCAGACATCCATGCCGCAGGTGATCCAATCCGTTCTCGGAACACATATGTCCGAAAGGATTGCCGGCCTCATGCGGACAGGAGAACGTCCTGGAGAGGTCATTCTTGGAGAGAGAGAGACCGTTCTTCCCTGGTTTGGCCCCATGCTCGAGACCACATTCGGCCCGATATTTGAAAAACAGATTTTCCCTGCCATTCCTTTCTTCAGGGAGATCGATCGCAACGATGCCCTGGCCATCGATCTTGGCTGTGGGAATGGCTGGTACCTGAGAGCCCTGGCAAAACACAGCCCCAAACTTTCCGGGCTGGGAGTGGACGGTTTCCGGGAAAACATCCGGCAAGCAAGCCTTCGTGCTGAAGAGGAAGGGTTCGGAAACCGGCTAAAGTTCACCCAAGGCGACATTTTTTCCCTCAAACTGGACCGGAAGGCGGATATGATCGCAATGAACAGGGCCCTCCATCATGTCTGGAGTGACAAGGAGAGACTGTTCCCGATGCTCCGATCATATCTCGCACCCGGTGGAGCCCTTGTCTTGTGGGAGCCCTTCTGGCCCAAACAACGCGAAGAGTTGAGATCAAACGGAAAACGTCCGCTCTCTTTCCAGAATCTTGGGGAGCATGCTCAGGGCAACAGGTTGCTTAACCCTGAGGAAATTGCCGAAGAATGCCAAAAAGTGGGTCTTAAGACAACAATTTCCCTTTTTGCAGAGGGAAATGAATCGGTTGTCGTTGCAGTGAACACTCCCTAGAAACGATCTCTCGGTCTGACATCTCCATGAATCAGGAGAGCGCTTCTCCGGTTGTCTTTTTTCCAGGCAAAAGAGCCATGACTGACCGGAGAAGCGTATCCCTGACCTCTTGCTCCACAAGCTCTCCTGCGGGAAATCTCACCTGATAACTGACCGTCGAGCTGGAAAAGTCCACAAGACGGAGCGTGATCTCCGCTGGAGAAAGGGCATATCGACCGGTCAGGCATTCAAGGATCCTTTTTTCGATGGCCTCCGTACTCACACCCGAAGGAATATCCATCCGGATGGAAATCCGCTCATCTGAAAAGCTTCTCTCAAATAACAATGCCTGAAGAAGGATACTGTTTGGCAACATGAACGTTTTTCCATCCTCCCCCCTCAGGTGGGTATAGATCATTCCCAGGGACAGAACCGTTCCCCTGTACTCCGGAGCCAGTGTTTCATGCGGATAGGTCGAAGCCAGCCTGGCGTATTGCCAGGTGACAATACCGATTGTCTCTCC
>JAKCCY010000161.1 GCA_021838765.1 Nitrospirota bacterium | reverse complement strand
TCGCTGTTCTTTCCAAAGAGATATTGTGAACTTCGATCCCGGAGAACACTTCCCTCCGGGAGGAAAGTATCATCACTTTAGGCGGCATTAAATGCCAGTTTGGTTTGTATCCCCGTAAGGAGATCATTTCTAAAAGAGAGTTTGATCGCGAGCATAAATCTCCTTGAGCACTGTTTGGAGGGTGTACAAACAACACCCAAACGAGGTCATCACGCAGTTCCCGCTAAAGCTGGATATCCGGGGAGGAAAAGGGGGCTTATGTTAAAACGGATGACCATCAAGAATCTGACAGTGTTCCCAGATGCAGATCTTGAATTTGGAAGCAATTTGAATGTGATCGTCGGGGAAAACGGCACGGGAAAAACCCATTTGCTCAAGATGGCCTATTCTGTTCTGGGTGTCATTGCGGAAGAGGGCCGAAAATCGCTTGTGACAACCCCTACAAAATCCCTTCTTCAAACAAGGTTGGCTGAAAAGCTGATCAATGTATTTCGACCGGAAGCCTTAGGACGGCTTACTCGCAGGAAACAGGGGCGTGAACGGTGCGATATTAGCCTGAAATTCGATCAAGAGGAAAGTATCACATTTAGGTTTGCCACCAACAGTAAATCGGAGGTTGCCATCGAAAAGCTGCCAGCCAGCTGGTTCACTGTTCTCCCGGCATATTTACCAACCCGCGAATTGTTGACAATTTTTCCGAACTTTGTTTCGGTTTATGAAGGCCACTACCTTGAGTTTGAAGAGACATGGAGGGACACATGTCTCTTGCTTGGAGCACCCTTGCAGCGAGGACCCAGGGAAAAGCGGATCGGTGAACTTCTTGCCCCCCTGGAAAAAGCAATGGGAGGAATGATAGAGCTCGACAAGAACGGACGTTTTTATCTGAAAAGTACCGATGGTCGCATGGAGATGTCATTGGTGGCGGAGGGCTTGCGTAAATTGGGAATGCTGTCCCGACTGATCGCAACCGGCTCTTTAATTGACAGAGGGTATCTCTTTTGGGATGAACCTGAAGCGAACCTCAATCCCCGGCTCATCAAATGGGTCGCAAAAAGCATTTTGGATCTGAGCGCTGCGGGGAGCCAGATCTTTATCGCCACACATAGTCTCTTCCTGCTACGCGAGTTAGAGATGTTGCTATCGGAAAAGATCCGGAAAAATCTCAAGACACAATTTTTTGGGTTACATCAAACCGAAGATGGTGTTGTGATCGATCAAGGTTCCAGTGTTGACGAAATAGGTGATATCTCTATCCTTGACGAGGAACTCGAACAGTCTGACCGATTTATGAAAGAGGTCTGATCATGCAACGCCATGTGGTGGGCGATCTGACCTTTGAGTTTCCGGTCGGATGGAAAGCCAGTTCTTATGATAACTGGTCTTTTTATCGGAATCAGTTCAGCCGGATGCGAAATGGGATCAAGGCATTGGATTTGTTGGCGGTCGATCCATCGACAAAAACTGCCTGGCTGATTGAAGTGAAGGACTATCGCAACTATCAAAGGACAAAACCATCAGACCTTGGGGAAGAATTTGCCCACAAGGTTTTCGACACGTTGGCAGCTATCTTTCCGGCGAAAATCCATGCGAACGATGATGATGAACGACGGATGGCGCTTGAAGTCTGTACTGCCACAGGGTTAAGGGTTGTCCTTCATCTTGAACAACCCTTAAGAAAAACGAGATTGCGCCCGCAAGCAATCAATCCTGCGGACTTGAGGCAAAAAATTCGTCAGTTGCTGAAGCCAATAGACCCTCATCCACTTGTTCTCGCAATGAAAAGTGGTGGGTGCCAGTGGAAGGTCAATAAGTCTGAAGGATGACACTCCGAATTCCGAATAGAGTGACCCGATCTTCGTCTCATATTCGGCCCTGACTTTTACGAGAGCCTTGTTCCGGTCGGATAGGAGCTCAGGAAAGCCGTTAACCGCTTGATCTCTCCAGAGAATGAGTACGGGAGTGATGGATCCCATGCTCCGAAGCGAGCTGACTAACTGTTTTCTCTTCTTTTAGAAGCTCCAGAACGAGTTTTGTCGTCAGCTTTGGATCGACCTTTTTTCTCGTGATTATGTGCTTGGCTTCCCACTCTTTTTGGTCCAGTTTTATGGGTCCATCATACTTGATCGGCCGCTTTCGGTTCAGCGGCAAAGGTTGCAAGCGACATCACAAGCGTAAGTGACCTATTGTTCAGTGGAACTGCGCCATACGACGCATACCATTTCGCCGCGCGGTCGACGCTAGAAGCTGCCCGCCTAAGCCTTGTCCATGCACGCAAACATACGTCGCAATGCGCGCAAGACGGAACCCCGGAACATCGTGCCGTGCAAGGCCGCGACGAAAAGTCTGCGGCGTATCTGCATACAAGACCGCGCCCGGCGCCAAGCTGTAGAAGCCGAGGATCGTTTTGTTATCGTCGTTGTCGATAGCCAGGAAGGTTTTTGCGCCGCCAAGGTCATGGCTTTGACGTGCATGACGATGCAGAAAATCGTTTAGCTCCGCAATCGAACGATTTGCGATCGTGCTTCTTGGAAACCGGCTCTTCGTGCCAGGGTGGAAACGTCAACTAGGTTTTGGCATCGCGGCAATGGCCCCGCGCAACTTGGCATTCGGCGCAGGCGGATTTTCCAGCAGATCCAACACCAGCAGACTATCTCTTTCCGACAGTCGAATCCGCTCTGCTTCCTCGATCACGACATTAGCCTCGCGCATGGCGATCTGAAAGATGAAATCCGTTAGGGTTGTGTTCCGAAGCGCGGCCGCCCGCATAAGCGTTGCTTTTTGCTCCGGCTGGATGCGAAGCTGCACCCGCTCGTTGTCGTGAACGGCTACTCTGGGCATGGTCGTTTCCTTTCATCTGTGTACACTCAACGAGTACAGGATTCTTAGCCTTCTGGCAATTCGTAAGGGAGAAACTGATGAGCATGTCAATCCGAATGAATGATGATTTATATCATCAAGCAAAGACGGCCGCAAAAAGCGAGTGTCGCACCATTGCCGGGCAACTTGAGTTTTGGGCCAGGGTGGGCAGGGCCGCATTGGAGAACCCGGATCTTCCGGTTGATTTTATCCGTGAGCTTCTCATTGCGAGATCAGAAGAGAAAGATCAGCTCACCCCGTTCAGTCCAGGCCAGTTACGTGGCTGAAAGAGTTGTTCGCCAGACTAATGTATTTCTGCGTGCTTATAAAAAATCAAGGAGAAATCAGAAGGAGGCAGTTGATCAGGCTGTGGAGGATATCGTTTCTGATCCGGCCATTAGAGAAGAGAATAAATATTATCTATCAGGTATTTATGTTTACAAGTTCGACTGTGTGAACCAACGATTTCTTTTAGCCTACGAATACGATCTGGCCAATCGTGTCTTGCTGCTGATTGGGACTCATGAGAATTTTTATCGTAACCTCAAACGATAATGGAATACTTTTCAGAAGTTTGAAGATCTGAACGGGGTTCAGGAGAACGTCTCACAAGAGCCCTGATCTCTTTTTTCACCAGACTAAATCACGCCATCTGTATCCATAGAAGGATGAACCTGGCGATGGTCGATACCCCATGCTTCTTCTTCTCCCCTGACGGCAAAAGCCGGAACAATGCCGACAATGAGATCGTCGATCCTCAGAATGGTTCTCCCTGAAAGCACCACACCCCTTCTGAGCGCGGTTATCATGATGATACCCTGTTCCTGAGCCCTGATCCTGGCTTCATCGACCGTGAGGGCAAGATAGACCGAACGATCCCTGATGGGAATGACCCTTGATTCCAGCTGGTGTTCCGCTATTTTTGCCGAAAGGCCGGCAAGAATCTGCTGGGAGCGGGCGTCTTCAAAAATCATGATCTGTTCTTCGATCTTTCCTTCCAGCCGATCCAGGGATTCAATGCGTTCAATGATTTTTCCGGATGAGCGGTTTTCTCTCAGAGATTCGGAAAACCTGGAAAAAAGGGGAGGGGTCTCAAACGTTTCCTTGCCAAGCATCTTGATCCATTCTGTTCTCCGATTCTTGATCGAGCGTCTTGTGAGTCGAAGCTTGAACCGGAGAATGATCGGATGGGCCAACTCCTGGAAAAGGGCGAGCAGTTCCCGTATGAGTCGCCATTCCTCCGAGAGCGTGTACCGAAACCAGCGATAAATCCGGGCAAAGGTCGTTGTTTTGTCTTGAGAGCCTGAAGGCTTCACGGAAAAACTCCTGATTCAATATGTTTGGTCCGGAACTTGATTCCCCCGGGAATCTTTGTCAGGGTAATGAGGCATGCTTGTATGGTACTTGTATCATGCCGGACTAAAACAGTGAAGAGGGAGGTCGTTTTGGATAAAAAGACACTTGCATGGATAGGACTTGGGAACATGGGGCTTCCGATGGCCAGAAACCTCCATCGGAAAGGCCATCATGTCACAGGATACAACCGGACGCCGGAGAAGGCCCGGGATCTTTCCGCCCTGGGCGTCAAGGTCTTTTCATCCGTCAGGGAAGCCATGTCCGGGCAATCCATTGTCGCGACCATGCTCTCCGATGATCCGTCTGTCCGTTCGGTCTGCGAAGGCGATTCAGGTCTCTTCGAACTTCTTCCCCCCAAGGGGATCCATTTGTCTTTCTCGACCCTTTCCCCCACTTTTGTCGAAGAGATGACCCAGGAACATGAACGTCGGGGACAAATCCTGATCTCCTGTCCGGTCTTCGGACGACCGGACAGGGCCGATGCTGCAACCCTGACGATCGTCACGGCAGGAGATCGGGAGGTCTTGGCCTTAATGAAGGACCTCTTCCAAGCACTGGGATCTGATCTCTTTCATGTCGGAGACAGACCGTCAAAGGCCAATTGGGTCAAAATTCTGGGGAACTTTACCCTGGGAGGGTTGCTTGAGACCCTTTCCGAGTCTTTGTCCTTGGGAGAGCGGGCAGGAATCAATCCGGAAACACTGGTGGAAATTCTCGATACCGCTCTCTACCACTCTCCTGTATTTCGCGGTTACGGCAATCTGATGGCAACAGAAAAATGGGATCCTGCGGGTTTCAGGATGAAACTGGGGCTGAAAGATATCCGTCTGGTGCTGAAAGAATCCGATGCACTGGAAGTCTCCTTGCCATTGGCAGACCTGATCCATTCCGGGTTTATCTCGGGAATCCACAGGGGATATGGCGAATTGGACTGGTCAGCGCTCAAGAAAGTACGAGCGGATGATTCCGGAAGGGAAGAAAACTCCAGTTCGTAACCATTACGTCCTCTTGCTATTTGCTTCCTTCTTCTCCGGAACGTGGGAGAAAAACATTATCTTTCTCGTCTTGTTTGCCCCGGTTCAGCCATTTATCCTCAGACGGTTCCGTCCTTGAGTCCTCCGGTGGAGATTTTGGCGTCGCAGGTGCCACAGAGACCACGTTCTGATCTCTGTTCATAATATGAAAACAGTCACAGAAAAATAAGTCGTTCGCGAGCCCATCTTGCCCTGTGGACCTCCTTCAGCGTCGTCACTGCTGTAATCTTCTGTGGCCGGTTTTATAGAGCTCTTCCTTATTTGAACTCCATGAAACTAGTCACATATCGCGCTTTCAACCGGACAGATATTGTGCTCCCGATATTCCCTGCAG
>JAKCCY010000023.1 GCA_021838765.1 Nitrospirota bacterium | reverse complement strand
TGAAGGACGACAGAGGGCGTCAGCGAAAGCTGATCATTTTCACCGAATACAAAGACACGTTGACCTATCTCAAAGATCGGATTGCCGGGCTTCTTGGGAGACCCGATGCGGTCGCCGTCATTCATGGGGGAGTGCGGCGAGAAGAACGGCACAAGGTTCAGGAGCTTTTCCGGAACGATCCGGATGTGCGTATTCTGGTGGCAACCGATGCTGCAGGAGAAGGCGTCAACCTCCAGAATGCCCACCTGATGGTCAACTATGATCTTCCCTGGAATCCGAACCGACTTGAGCAACGTTTTGGACGTATCCACCGGATCGGGCAGACTGAAGTCTGCCACCTGTGGAACATGGTGGCCTCCGAAACTCGGGAGGGTGATGTGTTCCAGCGCCTCTTCGACAAGATCGAGGTTGAACGAAAAGCCTTGGGAGGCCGGGTCTTCGATGTTCTTGGAGAGGTGTTCGAGGAGAGGAGTCTCAGGGATCTTTTAATCGATGCGATTCGTTATGGGGAGGACCCTTCCGTCCAGGCGAAACTCCATGAAAAGGTCGAGGGCGCACTTGATACCGATCATCTCAGGGAGATCATCCAGAGAAACGCCCTGTCGGAAAAGGTCATGCGCATGGAGGATTTGTTTTCCATCCGGGAGGAGATGGAAAAGGCCGAGGCCCGGAAACTCCAGCCCTATTTTATCCGCTCCTTTTTTTCGAAGGCCTTTGGGCTGTTCGGAGGAGATCTCCGTCCCCGGGAGACCGGTCGCTACGAGATCACCCATGTTCCGGGCAGGATCCGGGATCGGGACCGGTTGATTGCGGGCCGGGACTCTCGCTATTTAGGACCCATCACAAGAAGATACGAGCGGGTCACCTTCGAAAAACAATTCATTTGTCTCCCGTCGAAGGCGGAGACCCCGATGGCCACACTTCTTCATCCCGGCCATCCTCTCATGCAGTCGGTGACCGATCTTGTCCTCGAAGAGTACCGGAATACCCTGAAGCAGGGAACGATTCTGGTGGACCCGAATGATTCCGGGGGAACCCCCCGTCTTCTGCTGATTTTGGATCATGCGGTTCGGGAGGGTTCCGATCCCGAACGAGTTGTCTCTCGTCGTCTTCAGTTTGTGGAGATGGATCCTGACGGATCCGTGCGCCATGCGGGATGGGCACCCCATCTCGATCTAGAGCCTCTTCGCCCTGCAGACAAAGAAAAGATCCAGGAGATTCTTGAGGCCCCCTGGATCGGCCCCGACTGTGAGCACCGAGCTCTTGAATTTGCTTCGGGGAAACTGGTTCCGGAGCATTTTATGGAAGTCCGTTCCCGAAGGGAGCAGATGGTCGACAAGACACTGGCCGCAGTCCAGGAACGCCTGACGCGGGAGATCTCCTTCTGGGATGACCGGCTGACCAAGATGCTGGAGGATCTGTCTGCCGGAAAGGATGTTCGGCTTACTGTGGAAAATACCCGGCAAAAGCTCGATGATCTCAGAAATCGTCTCTATACCCGGAAAAAAGAGCTGGAAGGCATGAGAAATGTTCTCTCCTCTCCTCCCATTGTTGTGGGCGGGGCACTGGTGATTCCGGCAGGACTTCTGACACAGGAGGGCCGAGTGCAAAACTTTTCCGTCGATGCTGAGGCCCGAAGGCGGATCGAGCAACTGGCCATGCAGGCGGTGACCGATGCGGAACGGGCCATGGGATATGAGACGAAGGATGTCTCGATCGAGAAATGCGGCTGGGATATTACATCTATTCCTCCCATGAAGGACGGTCGTATTTCCGAGCCCCGGCATATCGAAGTGAAGGGACGGGCCAAGGGCCAGTCTACCATCACGGTCACAAAAAACGAGGTCATCACCGCCTTGAACCAATCGGAAAAATTCCTTCTGGCTATTGTTCTCGTGGAGGGAGACCAGTGCGAAGGCCCGTATTATGTGAAGAAACCATTCAACCAGGAACCCGACTGGGCGGTAACCAGCATTAATCTGGATCTGATCGAGCTTTTGAAAAAAGCTGAATCCGTTAAAAACGGCGGCACGGATTAGCGTGGAGCCGATGACAGAAGAGTTCTCCGAATATATTGTCTTTGTTGATGAAAGTGGCGATCATGGACTGATGACCATCGATCCTCATTATCCGATCTTCGTTCTGGTATTTTGCATCCTGAAAAAGGCCGATTATATTGGCATTCTGACGCCGCGCCTTCAGAGCCTCAAGATGAAGCATTTCGGTCACGATGCTGTGATCCTTCACGAACATGCACTCCGAAAAGGGACGGAGGACTTCTCTTTTCTGAACTCATCAGACAAGAAAGAACATTTTATGACGGAGCTGACACAGATTATCGGGGAGGTGACCTTTCATCTGGGGTGCGTGGTGATTCGAAAAAATGAATTGAAAGAAAACGAAAACCCGGAAAACCCCTACCATCTGGCTCTTGAAGCCGGGCTCATCCAAGTCGATTCTTTTCTTTCGAATGAAGGTGTCGTTGGCCAGAAAATGCATCTTCTGTTTGAGAAGCGAGGCAAGAATGAAGATGGAGAGCTCAAAAGTGAGTTTCGGAGGCTCTGCGAAAAAAACAGGGATGAAGGGAGAGTGTATCCGTTTGATGTGGTGTTTGTAGACAAGAAGGCCAATCACCTGGGTCTTCAGCTTGCCGATCTGCTGGCGCGACCGATCGGACTTTCCATCTTGAGACCGGATCAACCGAACAGGACGTATGAGGTTATGGAGAAGAAGCTCCTTCCCCACCTTCTTGCAAAGCAGGACGGGCGGGATCTCCGATGCTTTCCCTGAAAAACGAAAAGGCCCCGGAATTTCTTCCGAAGGCCCTTCGCCGACCGGGTACCCCCAATCCATCTGTTTTGATCTTCGCAATAATGGGATCGGTTTGTCAAACGTACTTTGATAAATTTATGAATGGTTTTAGAGAATAAAACGTCATCCAACGTCGTGGCTCCGGTTCCCCGAGGCCTCACGTCAGTGTCATTTTTCATCCCAAGAGTTTCAGTGATGGCAGTGCATTGGGATTTCGCTGTCCCATGTTCTAGAAAGGACAAACAGGTTTGTTCTTTGTACGACCGGCAAGAAGTCACAACACGTTGTCGCTGTGAATTGCCATGAGTTACCCGATCATCAGTCAATAAGAATCCGCGATCACTTTCGGGATGTTTTTTCTTTTGAGGAGAAACCTCTATGACAAACTGGCGGGAAATCAACGACAAACTAAGCCAAGCAAGATCATTGTTCCGGCAAGACAGGAGGTTGGGAGAAGAGTTTTATCTCAACTTGTTGAAGAGCTATGGCGAGGACGGAAATATTTGCTTTTGGAGAGCTGAGGATTATCGAGAGATCGGGGAGTATGATTTGGCCCTCCAAGATTTCCACTGTGCAGAACGGTTTTTCCCATTTCCCCAATATAAGGAAAAAGCCCGAAAGGCGTGCTTGGAAGTGCAAGAGATCCTCTCATCAATCTCAAAAAAACCCCTGCAAAAAAATCCACCGAGAGACATGGTTTCTATTATCCTCCAAGCCTTTCCCAATCCTCCCATGCCGGAGGATGCTCTGCCCGAAGGCGTTGTCCGAGATTCGGCAGAGTATCGCCTCTTCCTGACGCTTGTGGTGGCAATTGACTACCAGAGAAAGGCGGACGATCTTTGGGACCTTGCCCGAAAGGCGTTCGGAAATCCAATCTATCGGTCTCTTTTCAATTCCCAGGAGGTCATTCGGCGGGACACGATTGAGCTCAGAAGGGATCTTCTTGGTTCAGGGCTTTTGATGGGGCAAGAGAAGAAAAGAGACGATACGGACCTTAATACATGGACAACTCTCTCCCGGACGTTTCTGGAACAATTCGGCGGAGATCCCCTGAACCTTTTTCTCGCCCATGGAATGGATGCCACCGCCGTACTCGATTATATCCGTAAAGAAGGAAAATTCTTTCCTTACCTCAAGGGAGAAAAGATCGGTCCTCTGTGGATCCGCATGATGCGGGACAATGCAGGACTTACCCTCAAGAACCTTGAGCCTGTTCCCATACCTGTGGACGTTCACATCGAAAGGGTTACTCAATGCGTGGTGCGAGGAGCCGAGACAGGGTCTGAAATGTCAAACAAGCAGCAGGTAGCCGCCCTATGGAGAGACGCAGTTAAAGGGCACGTGATTCAGGAAGGTGAGAAAACTCGGCCGATGGTTTCACTGGACATCGACAAGGCACTCTGGCGCTTTGGACAATCCTTCTGTAATTCTAAAGATCCACCGATCTCATGTCCTCTCTTCCCCCAATGCGGAAGAGGAAAGAGGGACGACAGACAGAATGCATGCGATAACAGCAATCCAAACAAAGCTGGAGACTCCTCTTCATTCTCGCTACCCAGAATCGAGTCTTTTCCTGTGACCTCCAGAAAGCCTTCAGATCCGGGACAACTCTCCTCGCCAAGAGTTCTCGGGGTTCTTGCCTGCACAAAAACGAAAATTTGGGATAAAAATCCGAATGCCGGGCCGACCCCAGCTCGCATTGCGTATATAGGCGAACGGTTCTGTAAAGACCTCAAGATCGTTGAAGCTCACACGACAAGGTGGGTTATTCTGTCGTCATTGTATGGTTTTATAAATCCGGACTGTGTCATCCCGGAAAAATATAATGTGACATTCAACAAGCCCTTCGATGCCACCGAGAATCGGACAGTTTCGATGGATGACCTGATTCGGCAAATACGGGAAAAAAATCTCGACTCCTTCGATGTCGTCTTACTGTTTTCAAGTTGTTGGGGAGAAGAATACGAAAAACAAGTTCAGAAGGCTTTCAATAACTTTCCTGTCACCATTGAGCATTTTAGGCAAGGAGGTTTTTGATGGTCCGACAAAAGATTGCCCATCTTTTTCAGGCCGAGTTGGACAGGATCTTTCAGGAGTCCCTCAAAAAAGGACGATCGTATGTCGATGTTCTTTCAAAGGATCTTCATGATTGTGTCATTCAGCCCCCCTACAAACCGAAAGATGCAAGAATGCCCGCTTGTTGTGGGGTTATGAGGAATAATAGGGGTGTGGGTGATGATATTTTGAGCGATCCTCAAAAGATTGAGACTTCAACGCTTTTGATTCGATATCAACCTCTCCGACAATGACGACTGCTCATATTTCGTCTAATAATCACTCATTTGATCCATGCAAGGAGTGTTCGTGATCAAACTTCCCAAGAAACTGATTGAGGTGGCGCTTCCATTAGACGACATCAATATAGCCTCCGCCCGGGAAAAGTCGATCCGTCATGGTCATCCCTCGACGCTTCATCTTTGGTGGGCCAGACGTCCACTGGCGGCAGCCCGGGCTGTTCTCTTTGCCCAGATGGTCAACGATCCCGGTTATGAACGAAGTCTGGGACGAGGGATCAACAAGGAAAAGGCACAACTCGAACGGGAACGGCTTTTTGGTATTCTCCGTAAACTTGTCGTATGGGAGAATACCAATAACGAAGAGGTGTTGAACGAGGCTTGGGAGGAAATCAGAAAATCCTGGATGGAAACATGTGCACTGAATAAGGATCATCCACAATCCAAGGAGCTCTTCGATCCAGAAAAACTCCCCGCTTTTCATGACCCCTTCGCGGGAGGAGGGGCGATTCCGCTCGAAGCCCAACGTCTGGGTCTTGAGTCCTGGGCCTCCGATCTCAATCCGGTGGCGGTCCTGATCAATAAGGCGATGATCGAGATCCCCCCCAAGTTTGCAGGACGAAAACCGGTGGGTCCTGTTCCTTTGGGAGAACAGAAAGGCCGCACCACCGAAGCAGACTGGGGTGGTGCCCAAGGGCTGGCGGAGGATGTTCGACGGTACGGCCACTGGATGAGAGAAGAGGCGGAAAAGAGAATCGGACATCTTTATCCCCAGATCGAAATCACAAAGGAGATGGCTAAAGAACGGGAGGATCTTGTTCCCCTCATCGGTCAGAAACTGACGGTCATTGCATGGCTCTGGGCGCGAACGGTTAAGAGCCCCAATCCGGCCTATAACCATGTGGATGTTCCGCTTGTATCAAGCTTTATTCTTTCCGGCAAGCCGGGTAAGGAAGCCTATGTGGAGCCCGTCGTCGAGGGAGACCAATATCGGTTTGTGGTCAATGTGGGGAAGCCTCCAGAAGGAGCGAAGAGTGGGACAACTGCTGGAAAACGCGGGGGATTCCACTGTCTCTTGTCTGGATCACCCATTGACTACAAGCATATTCGCTTGGAAGGAATTGCTGACCTCATGGGCTCCAATCTTATGGCAACTGTAGCTGAAGGTCCCCATGGTCGGGTCTATCTATCGGCGACTGAAGATCAGGAAGCCATCGCTCGTCAAGCAAAACCAGAGTGGAAACCAATATTTGAAACCCACGGAAAATGTCGCGTGAATATTGGACTTTACGGATTAACCACTTGGGACAAACTCTTCACCCCCCGCCAGCTGGTGGCGCTGACGACCTTTTCCGATCTGGTGGGGGAGGCCATCGAGAAATGCCGGACCGATGCGGTCAAAGCGGGAATCCCCGACGATAGCGTGGGTCTCGATGCCGGAGGAAAGGGAGCTACTGCATATGCTCAGGCAGTGGGAGTGTATTTGGGACTATCGGTTGACCGACTTTCGGATCGAATGTCATCCATTTGTGGGTGGGATTCCAGTAGAGAATCCAATAGAAATACCTTCGGCCGACAAGCGATCCCCATGACGTGGGACTACTCAGAAGCCAATCCTTTTTCTGATTCTTCTGGAAATTTTCTGGGAGCGTCAGAATGGATTCAGAAAGTCTTGTTGAACCTCCCATCCAAAGGGACAGGCTTGGCCTGCCAACAGGATGCCCAATCCCAAACCGTCTCTTCATCGAAGATTATCTCCACGGATCCCCCCTATTTTGACAATATCGGCTATGCAGATCTCTCTGACTTTTTCTATGTCTGGCTCCGTCGTTCACTAAAGATCGTTTATCCTGATCTTTTTTCGACACTTGCTGTTCCAAAGTTGGAAGAGCTGATCGCCTCTCCCTATCGACATAAGAACAAGGGAGAGGCCGAGCAATTTTTTATGACAGGTATGACCCAGGCCATGCACCGTTTGGCGGAACAGGCCCATCCAGTCTTTCCGGTCACCATCTATTACGCCTTCAAGCAGTCAGAAACAAAAGAAGGAAGCACCGCGTCGACCGGATGGGAGACCTTCCTAGAAGCGGTTATCAAGGCCGGATTTTCCATTACCGGGACATGGCCGATGAGAACGGAACTTTCGAACCGAATGATAGGGTCTGGAACCAATGCCCTTGCCTCCAGCATCATACTGGTATGCCGGAAACGGGAGAAAGATGTTTCCCCTATTTCCCGTCGAGAATTTCTGAGAGAACTTAGTACAGAACTTCCAGAGGCACTGGAGGCGATGATCGGGGGAAAAGAGGGCCAGTCTCCGATTGCCCCGGTCGATCTCGCCCAGTCAACCATCGGACCCGGAATGGCCATCTTCTCACGCCAACCTGTCCTTGAGGCCGACGGAACGCCCATGCCGGTCCACGAAGCACTGACACTGATCAACAAGGAACTCGATGCCTACTTCTCCCATGCTGAGGGCGATCTCGATCCCGATACCCGGTTCTGTCTTTCCTGGTTTGAAGGTTTTGGCTGGAGTGTCGGCCCCTATGGAGATGCGGAAACACTCTCCCGGGCCAAGGGAACGAGCGTTGATGGAGTGCGGGAGAGCGGGGTTCTGGAATCCCAGGGAGGAAAGGTCCGTCTTCTCAGATTTTCAGAATATCCTTCAGACTGGAATCCTGAGACTGATTCCCGTCTCTCGGTCTGGAAAGGTCTGTACCACCTCGTCGGGGCTCTTCAGTCTAGTGGAGAACAAGAAGCTGGCACCATTCTGGCCGCCATGCCCTCCCGATCGGATGCCATCCGTCAACTGGCCTATCGGGTCTATACCTTTTGCGAACGAAAGGGGTGGGCCGAGGATGCCCGGATGGTCAATGAACTGATCGCATCCTGGCATGGAGTCGCCAAGGCCAGCTTCAAACCAGTAGTTCAGATCTTAAAACAGGGCGAGATCTTTGTGAGCGGTAAACAGGCAGTTCAGGAGGATATTCCTAGTGGAGAATAAAACGCTTCAAGGAAGGAGAGACGGAAAATGAACCAGAAGCCTTGGACAGAGGTCGCCATTCCCCATGAAGATGTCATGAGGGGAACCTTTCAACAGGCCGAATTTGCCGCGGATCTCTCCCGTGTCTTTGAAAAGACAGCAGTTCCCGAATATCAGGATCCGTCGCTATTCTTCAAAAGAACTTTCATCACAGAAGGAATGAACAATCTTCTGGGATCGGTCGTCAAACGCCTGACCGGTCAGGGAGGGGATCCGGTCATCCAGTTGCAGACGGCCTTTGGAGGTGGAAAGACCCACACCATGCTGGCTGTCTACCATCTGGTGAACAGAGCGGTTTCGACCCGGGAGATGCAGGGAATTCCCCCGATCCTGGACAGGGTCGGGGTCACCGATCTTCCCCTGTGCCGTGTTTCGGTTCTCGATGGAATCAATCTGGCCCCCAATGTCCCGAGAAATCGGGGGGGAGACCAGATCCGGACCTTGTGGGGGGAACTGGCCTGGCAGTTGGGAGGAGAAGAGGGATATCGTATGATTTCCGAGGCCGATCTTTCCGGAACCTCTCCCGGAAAGGAGCTTCTGACCCAACTGATTTCCCGGTATGCACCCTGTGTGATCCTGATCGATGAACTGGTTTCTTACATCCGACAGTTTGGATCAGGAGCCACACTTACCGGAGGAACCTACGACTCGAATCTGTCCTTTGTCCAGGGCCTGACCGAAGCACTAAAGGCCGTTCCCAATGCCGTGCTTCTGGTCTCTCTTCCGGAATCGGACCGGGAAGCTGGAGGACAACGGGGCAACGATGTTCTTCAAACCCTCGAATATTACTTTGGTCGTGTTCAGGCCCTCTGGCGTCCGGTCTCGACAGAGGAATCCTTCGAGATCGTCAGGAGGAGACTCTTCTCTGACATTACCGACTCCCGGTCTGTTGACGCCGTGTGCCGGAGTTTTGCCGATCTCTATATTGACCGGGCCTCGGACTTTCCGATCGAAACCCGGGAAGGGGCCTACTACGACCGTCTCAGGCGCGCCTATCCGATTCACCCGGAAATTTTCGACCGGCTATACGAAGACTGGTCCACCCTTGAAACCTTCCAGCGAACACGGGGGGTTTTGAAACTCATGGCGATGGTCATCCATCGTCTGTGGGTTGACGGGAACAAGGATCTTCTGATCCTGCCAGGGAGCTTTCCCCTGTCGGATGCGGAAGTACGAAGCGTGATCCAGAACCCCCTTCCCCAGGGATGGGATCCGGTTCTGGAGCGCGATATCGACGGGAATCGATCCGAGGCTGCCATGATTGAAACGAAGGAGACCCGCTTTGGGAGCCTTCAGGCTTGCCGACGGGTGGCGAGAACAATCTTTCTGGGAAGTGCTCCACCGTCATCCAAGCAGCAGATTCGGGGTATTGAGCTGGAACGGATCCTTCTGGGAAGCGTTCAGCCCGGTCAGCCTCCGGAACTCTTTCGCGATGCACTGGACCGACTTTCTGACCGGCTGCATTATTTGAATAGTGCCAATAACCGTTACTGGTTCGACACACGGCCCAATCTGCGACGCGAGATGGAGGAAAGGAAACGAAGGTTCCAGGACCTGGAGCATATCGCGCCACTTCTCCGGGAACGTCTTCGCAAAATTCTTGAGCCCGGCATGTTCGGCGGGATCCATGTTTTCACCAATCATGGGGATGTTCCCGATGACGGAGGCCTTCGACTGATCGTCTTGCCGTTGGATGATGCCTATAATTCCGGAAACCCAAAGTTAGCTTATGAGCAAACAGCTCCCTTTCTAAAATATCGGGGAGATCAGCCCCGGAAGTATCAGAATCGCCTGGTCTTTCTTCTGGCAGACCATGGATCGGTGATGAATCTTATGGAGCAGATAAGGATTATCCTGGCCTGGCAATCGATCCTGGATGACATTGATGCGCTCCGCATCAACCTCGATCAGTACCAGATCCGGCAGGCCAGGAAGAGCCTTGAAGACGCCCGCACCTATCTCGACCGGACGATCCGCGAGACATACAAGTGGCTGCTCGTTCCCTCTCAGTGTGCCAGTCCCGAAAAAGGTGTGGAAGGAATCCGGTGGGATCCGTTTGCTCTTTCTACACAAGCACCCCGTTTTACCGGAGAGATTGAGCGGATTCTTCGTGAGAACGAGCTCGTGATCTCAGAATGGTCTCCGATCCATCTCAAGGCGATCCTTAGAACATGGTTCTGGAAGCCGGATGTTCTGGATGTCTCTGCCCTCGATGTCTGGCAGAAGATGTCCTGCTATCTTTATTTCCCACGGCTTATGGGCGAGACGGTTTTCCGTTCGGCCATTGAAAAAGGATCAGCCAGTCCCGATTTCTTTGGACTGGCCTATGGGAAAGAAAAGGATCAGTATGTGGGCTTTTCATTCAACAAGCCTTTTTCGGTCACGCTTGACCATTCCCTTCTTTTGATCAATTCCGATGTCGCAAGGATCGTTGACCAGGAGAGGAGAAAACAGGAAGCAGAGTCCTCCGGTTCTGAACGGCCACCCAATCCGGTCCCCGCTGATGGATCCAGTTCCGTCTCGGAAACTCCACCACCCCTTCCTCATCAAGCCTCTCAAAAGAAACGGTTCTTTGCCAGTATCGATCTCGACCCCCAAGGGCCGAAGGCAACCTTTGCCCAAATTGTCGATGAGGTGCTGAACCACTTCAATCTGAAGCCGGATACATCGGTTGTTCTTTCTCTTGAAATCCATGCTGAAACGTTGAAACAGTTCGATGATGGATTTCAGCGGACGATCAAGGAAAACTGTAAGGTTTTGAAATTTAAGAGTGCCGAATTCGAAGATTAAGCAAAGGATGGGATTCAAAAACTAAGAAGTACAGCATCAGAAAAGTGAAAATAGATTATTTTCATCCTAAAGGAGTGTTCATGGACTTCATAGATCAGTTGCGCAATCTTGGGGATAAAATCAAACGATTACAGTCCGCTGGTGACCCTTTATCAACAGAAGAAGCTACGAAGGCCGCCATTATTATGCCTTTTATTGGTATACTGGGTTATGACACATCAAACCCTACTGAAGTCGTTCCAGAGTTTACTGCAAATGTAGGCATTAAAAAACAGACTCATATGTTTCTTGTCCAACTCGTCCGGTAGACCATCTGGCAGAGCTTCTCCGGTACAGCTCCTCATAGGCGGAAGGTATCTTAGCTGCGCATCCTTGCCGATGTAGATGAGTTCCATCTTTTTGTTCCGGCTCATTAACTACTCACCACTCAAACGCGGACGCGCGCTCGTTCACGTGCCTGCAACTGGGCGCGGATTTCCGTATAGAGCCGAGCCTCTTCGTTTTCCCGGTCGCTCATGCGGATCACCAACGCATAGGGCTCTTCTTCCAGTGTGAGTGGACTGCCCCATGCATGATCATTACGGGTCACCACGACAAACAGTCTTTTGGAGCGGGGCTGCTTGATCGCCCACGTGGACGCCTGGACCGTCCCGTAGGAGCGTTTCTGAGTACCGTATGTCGTCTTGTTGCAATTGATCTCCTTGATGTTTTCGACCTCTTCTGCCGTTGCCTTGTCGAAAGCAGCCACTGCTTCATCAAAGGTTCCCGCTTCCACTAGACGGAACTGAAAACGACTGGCCTTGTATTCGAGCCGGGTTGTCCTGACCGGAGGGCAATGAGCAAGGGCCACTGTGATCTCTCGCCTGCGACGGTTCTTTCCTCTGTTGTAAAAGCTTTCTGGAATCGGCACCTCGAAAAAGTGGTGATGCTTGTCAATGAGGGATAATTCGGCAATCATAATGACCTGCTCCTCGGTGGATCGGTATAAATTGGAAATATCAACCATTCCATAACCGACTATTTGTGCAAGTTTGTCTTCATTTCCATGAAAAAGCGTATGGCTTACAGTAGGTATCTTTGCGTTTGCAATCAGCAGCGCACGAAGCAGGTTCGTGGTGGCATTGGGTACCTCCGCCAATAATCGAGCGGCAACATGGGCGACATGGGGCGCAGCAAAGCTCGTTCCCACTCTTTCCGCGAGCAATCGTCCTTCCGCAAAGTCTTTGCCAGTCGACAACTCTCCCAGCCACCGGTTGGAGCCGTTTCCTGTACGAGGATCAATGGCTTGGTTTCCACCATAGGCCACCAACTCGGGTTTGATAGCCCCCTTTACGGAATACCCGCAACGGGTAAAGGGGGATGGCTGATCCCTCTGAGCAACCGGTATTTCCGCCAAATCGTTCGGCTGGCGCCATGCCGCGTAACTCCGATCCCATCGAGCAAGGCTCCCGACAGTGAGTGCGTTCAATGCCGGAGCCGGATCAATCAGCCTAGCTTCGTTTCTGAAAAAATAATCGGGATATTCGTTCTTTAACCACTCAGTCGGCACATCCCCAAAGTTACCCGATGGGATGATGAAGAGCACATCCAATTCACGCGACAGTCGGTCGAGTGTGTAGGCAAGGCCAGCAACACGACCTCCAAAGTAGGGTTTGTTCAGATTACCGTAGGAAAGATTGAAGACGCGACAGTTATATGTTTCATGAAAATATCTTACCGCCTCCTCAACGATGTTTTCGATGAAACGTGTATCGGATTCGGCTCTATGGTCAAGAACTCGACCGCTCAACAGGCGCAACTGAGGGATGAATTTCTTGGTCTGAGCACATGCCTCGACATCGCCATAGACTGCGATACCCGCCACGATGGTGCCATGGCCGTCATCGTCATGTGACTCCTTATTTGGAAGCAGGAAGCCCTGTGCATCGCCCAGCGTCGGGGCAAGCAACGGGTGTCCTCCAGTAATTCCGCTATCGAGCACGGCAACAAATGGTGCATCACCCAGTGGCACGGATTGGGTGACGTCCTGAATATCGAGCTGCATGACATCCAGATCCAGTCCCAATCGCGGTGGCAAGTCAGCGGTGCGGACATCGCGGTGTTTCAACAACGCTTTAGCCTGTTTTCGGGAGAGTCTCAATCGATAGGCAACAAAGTCTTCGGCGTTGATACGATCCAGTATTGTGACTTCTTCATTGGTCAGCCATAAACTGAAGGCCGTTCTCATTGCCTCGCGCTCATTGCCTCGCCCAAGAGGCCACAACTCCACATCAAAGATGAAAGGCTCCTGGGCCGGTAGACCATCGCGTTTCAAAGCCCAGCCCATACGGTCTTCCTGTGTCCAGTGGTCAAACGCCTCCAGCGCATAGAGGATGTTGGCGTACTTGGGAGTCATACCGTCTGCGAGTTGGCTAAGCCTAGCCTCAAACTCATCCAATGCAATTCTATTGGCAAAGGCGAGTGCGTAACCGCCGCGTTCCTGACTCACGACCACGACACCTGGGAATCCTTGTTCGATTTGCTCCGGAGGCAGAGTCCCAACTTTGAGCTTGAAAAGCGGCCGACCATCAAATCCGCCAATATCTTTATTCGCCTCCTCAATCGCAATCGTCAGACTTTGTTGGAGTTTGCGCGCATGGGCCAACAAGTTTACTGGACGTGGAAAGAGGGGAGGTCGACTAGGTCGCTTTTGCTTGACTGGTTGCTCACGCTCGATCCTGAGATGAGGATAGGCTTCCATCGCGTATTATACCTCCGGCAATTGTTGCTTTCTGTTCAACTCACGCTGCCGGGCTTTTTCAAGATGACGGAGTTGAAGGAATTCCTGCCCCTTGAGAATCATGTCCTTAATGGCATGACGCAGCACTCGTTCCACATCAGCATACGACATGTCAGGGAAGAGGGCCAGAACCCGCTCGTCGTCCAATTCAAAATCACGGCGTACACCACGCAATTTGATCGAGAGAAGCTTTGCAAGCTGCTCCCGTGTGGGCAGGCCGAATATCAGTACTTCCTCAAAGCGTCGCCAGATAGCGGAGTCGAGCATGCCTTCATGGTTAGTGGCGGCGATAATGAGGCTTTTACCCTGATAGGCGTCGAGCATTTGCAGTACGGCGTTGACCACACGCTTAAGCTCACCGTGCTCGCTGGCATCTGCCCGCTCCTTACCTAGCGCATCGAATTCGTCGAACAGAACTACCATGGGAGTGGAGTCGATGAAATCAAAGACCTTCCGAAGATTGGCAGCCGTTTCGCCGAGATAGGAGGAAACCACACTATCGAGGCGGATGAGTGCCAGCGGAAGACTCAGTTCCGCGGCAATAACCTCTGCCGTCAGCGTCTTGCCGCAACCCGGCGGCCCACAGAAGAGGATTTTATCAGCAGGACGTAGGCCATAGCTCCTGAGCACATCAGCACGGTGATGTTGTTCGAGAATGTCTTCGATGACCTGCTGGTTTTCTTCGGTAAGGACGACCTCTTCCAACCCTCGCACCGGCTCGCGGAGACCAAGGAGTGGCAGACCACGCTCCTGATCCATAGGGACGCGATCTCTCAGGCTTCGGTTTGCAATTGATGCCGGGCGATGTCCTCCGCCGTAAAGGATTTGCTCCAAGTCGTTGGCGAGCAAATGATGTTGCTTCTGCCGCTCCTCCTGAATGATGGCTTCGGATGCCTGACGGAAAGCGGTCGTATCCCCAGATGCTCCCGATTTTACTAGTTGTCTCAATATCTTGCCACTAGCCATGGCCCACGCCCTCCGGTAGTGATCTTATCGGCATTTCACACACAGTACATCCTACAGTATGAATCATCATTTCGTCTCTTTTTAAGGCTCTTGACGATAAAGTGGGGGGGGAAAAAGTTTCCGGTAAAGTAAGATTCTTCCATGTTTCTCACCGCAAAGTAGATGAACGGCTGTCCTGGAGCCTGACAAGGCCCATCACTACGAATGTCATTGCCTGTTGTCATCCAGAAAACTTCAACCCGGAACGCGCCATTATCAGAAAGGATACGAATAAGCCCGTATTTTTTTACAAACCACTTTTTGACCAGAATTCATGGCGGTTTTTGGGAAGGTTGTGCTAAATTTGTGCTAGACTGTGGACAAAAATTGGGATCCATATGGAATGTATCGGTACAGTGTAACGTTTGAGAATGGCTAAAAATAAAGAAATCGCGGAAAATCGGGACAAGTTTGTTGTGTCGGTTGCGCCCTTTTAAGGCGAGTGTTCTGAGATTGAATCCCAAGCTCGTCACTGAAGTGACCCCCATTGTCAACACAGGAAATCCTTGTCGTTAAGGTGGGGCGATTTATCAGGTTCAGACTCCTTCCCATCTCGGCTTAGAATGACCTCCGATCCTCCACCTATTCCTACCTATGATCGGGAATACGGTCTTCTTCCAATGCGTTCATCCAGAATCCGGTATCAGTACAATTTGGGGTGATTCCAGCAGTGAGTTTGGTCAGTCAGTCCTGGGGTGCTTCAGACCATGTGAAAGAAGCACAAACTCTAAAACTTCGAAGAAAAAGGGCCTTTCGAGTAAGCCGATATTTGATTCATAACTGATTTCCCCATAATACCAGTTTGCAAAGGATTGTCGGTGCCGGTCAATATAAGGTATAAGGGCTGCAGGTTCTTTTTCTTTTCCAACGTGGGAAACCCTCGGGAAAGTCCTCATATCCATGTTCGAAGCGGAAATGCAGTCGCCAAGTTTTGGATTGTGCCAGAAGTCAGACTCGCTGCGAGCTATGGATTAAACAGTGGTGAACTTGCCGAATTGAGTGGGATCACTTCGGAAAATCGGGAACTTTTCGAAAGGAGATGGCATGAATACTTTGGCTAAAGCCCTAAGTTTCGATCCAGAATTCATGTGGGTCGAATTATCCGATGGACGCCGTCTGGGTGTCCCCATGGCCTATTTCCCCCGACTTCTTCATGCAACTCAGGAACAACGGACCAAATATGAAATCAGCGGAGGAGGCACTGGTCTTCACTGGGATGAACTGGACGAAGACATCAGCGTTGAAGGTTTGTTGCTTGGAATTGGAGATCAGTCGACATCTTGCCATGCTCTGGGGATGTAGGTCATCAACTAAATCCAGTGTCCGTTCAGGATCAAAAGCGGTCATTTCCGGACATCGTCGGAAATCTTGGAGAATCCTTTCGAACCATTGAAAAGAGGAACTCCGTAACGAATCGTCATACTCGGTCATGACCCGTCACAATCGGGATTTTTCACTTTTATGGCGAGTGGACTGGGATCGAAGCACCAGTATGTATTTCTTCTAGGATTTCCCCCTGCGCGCTCTTTCTCTTCCAGAGACATCTCTGGAAGATTTGGTAAATGGACTAATTTCCCCGGATTGACTCCACCTGCGGCAGGATGGATCAAAGTCCACGATCCATCGCAATCCCAAAAAAGGGCCAGCGAGAAAAAATGGTGGTAGCATGAAAAATGTTGATCTACTAACGTATTGCTATGAAACAATATTTTAAGATAGTTCGGTTGACGCCGCCACCTGACCCAGAAATGTTCCCATGAGGTCGGTATTCATGGCATCGGCGACCATCCAGTCCAAAGTTCCCTCTTGAGGGCCAAGGGCGGCATAGACATCGCGGAACTCCCGGACAAGGGCTTTCAGGACCGTGGGACGGAAGGGCCGGGGAGCCCAGCATCAGGATGGATCGCTTATACGTCCGAATCGGGCTTCGTCCTGGAAAAGAAGCAAAAAGGGTTTTTTGTCTCTTCCAATCAGCTTCTCCTTGAGGATTTCCGGGAGTTTTTTTTAAAATCCTCTTGTAGTTCTGGCTTCGCCTTGGGATGCCGGGTATCGGGTGTGACCTTGCGCCATCCATGCCGGCTCAGAAGCCGGTAAACGGTTGAACGGGAAACCTTCTTTCCAACCCGTTCTTCGTAGGCCGCATGAATGGGAGGGACGACCAGGGCCCCTCCGGTTTTCGCCTGCTCAAGCTAGGGAGCCAGGAAGGACTTCTCCTCTTCCAGACTCAGGAGTTCGCGATGCCGACCGCCCCGAAGGTCCTTGTCGTCGAAGGTGGTTCCTCCGTGCTCCCGGAACTCCCGGCGCATGACACAGACCTGGTTGCGCCCAACCCCCAGGATCCGGGCGGTGGTATCCATCGAGGCTCCGGTCAGGGCCGGAATCAGGATGGCCTGTCCCTCCCGGAGTTGCTGAATCGTCTTGGCCGAGCTGACAAGACGGATGGCTTCATCAATCTCGCGTTCTTCGTAGGTTGCAGTGCGGGCCATGGCTCCTCCTTCGGAAGGGCTCATGGTCTAACTGTATAATAGTACTATTTTGATTGCAACATAGAATAATTAAGATGGAAAAGGTCGCGCAGGCAGCATCACTTGTGAGGTATTTCCGGTTATTTTTCAAAAATCGGAACAGTAATTCCGACCTGATCCAAAAGAGTTTGTTCTGTGTTCCAATGCTACAGGTAGCTGGAAGGTCGTTCATAGAGAAACGATTACAGAAAAGCGATTGTCATACTCTGTCACAGATGGATTTTTCATATTTTTATTGCTGCGTTGGGGATGATCAGGAAACGCCTTTTTTTAAAGCCTTCGCACATATTATGTGTACTATATTCCAGCTGAAGGGAAACGATGCCGAGAAGAACGAATAAAAAAGGCAAGAATCATAACTTGGGTCACCTTCTTCAGATTACCAATTCGGCACTGCCCATCGGTGGTTTCAGCTATTCCGAAGGGCTGGAACAGTTGATAGAAGAAAAAATTATATGTAATTCCAACGAATTGGAGTTTTGGATCAAGGATAGTCTGGATTATGGGATCATCCGTTTTGAAGGATGTGTTTTGAAAAGAATTTACCAAGCATGCAAGAATGATGATTTTAACTCGCTGATTTTTTGGGACCAATGGCTTTTGGCATCCATGGAAACAGAGGAGTTGAGGCGGCAAAGTGTGGATATGGGCAGAGCTCTTCAACGCTTAAATTCATCTCTTTCCGATAGCAAATGCGGTTTGGACCAAGAGCGGGTGGTACTAAGAAACTACGCAAGTGTTTTCGGTAAAACTGCGGCAGATTGGAATATCCCTCTTGATTCAGCTCTCTATGGATATTTATACCGATGGATATCAAGTATTCTTGACGTAGGGGTTAAGTTAATTCCGATGGGGCAGTCCGCGGGACAAAAGTGTCTGTGGAATATGCAGCCCTTTTTAGAGAACAAGGTTTTTGAACTTCTTTCTTTGCCAAATGAAGATTTGTACGTTTGGAACACCGCAGTTGTCCTAGCCAGCATGCAACATGAGACTCAATATAGTCGTTTGTATCGAAGTTAAGCGCCTGCATATTCTTGCTGATTGCGAACAGAGAAGTGTGATTCTGGATAATCTGTCGACTCACAAGAAAAACGAGGAGTGGTTGAGTCGTCATCCCAATGTGACCTTTTCCTTTACGCCGACCTCCGCGTCTTGGCTTAACCAGGTCGAGATCTGGTTTGGCATCCTGGGTCGGAACGCATTGACGGGTGCCAGTTTCCCAGTCAAAGAGAAGTTGATCAAGGCTCTTCAGGATTTCATGTCGGCCTACAACCAAAACGCGGCTCCGTTTATCTGGAGAAAACGGGAGGTCAAGGGTGTCTCGCTCAGAAATAAAATTATCAACTCATGAAATTAACAATGAACTTATGGATTTCATAACAGGGAACGATTCAAAATTGCGATCTGTTTTCGTTGTGGCGGGTTGAATCTTTCCCCGTCCTGCTTTTGGAAGAGTCGATTTAAGAGTGGGGTGCATCTTGAATGCTTTAAGAGTAGGGATTGCCGGTCCCGTTGGCTCAGGAAAGACGGCTTTGATCGATGCTCTTTGCAAGTCTATGCGTGATCGGTATCAGATGGCTGTTGTTACCAACGACATATACACAAAAGAAGATGCGCAATTTCTGGTTAGAAGCAAGGCACTCTCTCCAGATCGGATTGTTGGGGTTGAAACAGGCGGCTGTCCCCATACTGCCATACGTGAAGATGTTTCGATTAACTTGGTGGCAGTGGAAAATCTGGAAATGACATACCCTGATCTTGATCTGATTTTTGTGGAAAGCGGGGGAGATAACCTGGCAGCGACTTTCAGTCCTGAATTGGCCGACCTTACTATTTACATCATTGATGTTGCTGCTGGTGACAAGATCCCAAGAAAAGGGGGACCTGGAATTACAAAATCCGATCTCCTCATCATCAATAAAACGGATCTGGCTCCTTATGTCGGGGCAGATCTAAATGTTATGAGAAACGATACAATTATGATGAGGCAGGGGAGACCGTTTCAATTCGTTAATCTGAAAACAAAATCGGGCCTTGAAGAAATCGTCACATATCTTGAGGGAAACTTGCCAGGGGGGGAAGTTGGTTGATCTCTGTCCTGAGACAACGGGAGTTTTCATCCAATATCAAGGTTGCTAATGCTCATGGGTGTGAGGTCCTTTGTAACTTCCTATCTCAGGGTGGAATTTTGCGTTTTCTTCAACAATATGAAAACCCATTTGTTTGAGCATCGATGCCAAAACATGATCCGGTTTCAATCGCAAAAATGTTTGTCCGATTTCCAGTGGAATATGCCTGTTTCCAAGGTGGTATGCCGCTTTGGCCAAAGCTATCAAGTCAGATGCGATGACCGTCATGACCGTTTCTTCCTTTGCAATGACCCGGACATACACGCTCATTTCCTGGTCCAGCAAGAGGTCCCCGTCTTTTAAAACGGTTCCACGGGGAAGAAACAGTCTGACCTTTTCCCCTTCCACTGTCACGAACTGAACACGACTTCGTGTCCGCTCTTCCGCGTCCAGCAGCAAGGTCAGGGTCGATGTGTGTTTTGCTGTGGATGATGGCAACCGCTCGATAAGCGTCAATGTACTCAAAACAGGAAATACCGTTGCGCAAGGGGAAGGTCTTTTGCTGGTTCGCAAGTCAGCAACTTTCCGTCGGCACGAACTTCATACGTTTCCGGATCGACTTCCATATGTGGCTGGTAATCATTTAATTTCATATCTCTTTTTTTAATATTCCGGCAGTTTGATACAGGGACAACGCGTTTCTGTAGCCCGATCATTTGATCAACGCCGTGTTCCATTGCAATCTTGGACATGAATGTTAGAGAGGTGGAAAAAGGGGTGCGACCAAAAGCGCCAAACATGGGACGACCGTAGACTGGCTGAGGGGTTGGGATGCTAGCATTAGCATCTCCCATCTGAGCCCAGGCGATCACCCCTCCCTTGATTACCAACTCTGGTTTGACGCCGAAAAATTCCGGTTTCCACAATACAAGGTCGGCAATCTTCCCTTCTTCCAGAGAGCCGACGTAGCCAGCCACGCCATGGGCAATGGCTGGATTGATTGTATATTTGGCGATATATCTTTTGGCTCTGTAGTTATCGTGCCGGGCAGGATCCTGAGACAGGCTTCCCCGCTGTTTTTTCATTTTATGGGCGGTTTGCCATGTGCGAATGATGACCTCCCCAACCCTTCCCATGGCCTGGGAATCGGAAGCGATCATGCTAAAGGCGCCCAGATCATGCAGGATGTCTTCTGCCGCAATGGTTTCCCGGCGAATCCGGGATTCTGCAAAAGCGACATCTTCGGCAACATGCGGATCAAGGTGATGGCATACCATCAGCATATCGAGGTGTTCATCCACTGTGTTGACGGTATAAGGTCTTGTCGGATTGGTGGAAGACGGTAAAACGTTCGATTCTCCACACAGCTTTATGATATCGGGAGCATGGCCCCCCCCGGCCCCTTCCGTATGATAGGCGTGAATCGTTCTCCCCTTGAATGCGGCAATCGTATTTTCGACAAATCCCGCTTCATTGAGGGTGTCGGTATGGATTGAAACCTGCACGTCATGCGATTCGGCAACATCGAGACACACATCAATTGTTGCAGGCGTTGATCCCCAGTCTTCATGAAGCTTGAGCCCGATTGTCCCTGCTTCCAGTTGTTCCACTAACCCAGCGGGGTTGCTGCTGTTCCCTTTGCCCAGAAAACCCAGATTGATGGGAAAGCCTTCAGCCGATTGAAGCATTCGATGGATGTACCAGGGGCCGGGGGTGCATGTCGTAGCATTGGTTCCGGTTGCGGGGCCTGTTCCTCCCCCGATCATTGTTGTCACCCCGGAAGCCAGTGCCACTTCAATTTGTTGGGGACAGATAAAATGAATATGGCTGTCGATTGCTCCTGCAGTCAGAATCATCCCTTCCCCTGCAACGACTTCCGTTCCTGGTCCAATAATAATGTTTATGCCGGGCTGAGTGTAGGGATTGCCTGCTTTGCCGATTTTTGCGATCAAGCCATCTTTGACTCCCACATCCGCCTTGACCACTCCCCACCAATCCAGGATCAATGCATTTGTGATGACCAGATCGACGGCCCCTTGACTGTTTGGAATGGTGGATTGTCCCATACCGTCCCTGATGACCTTGCCCCCGCCGAATCGGACTTCTTCCCCGTAGACGGTCAAATCGCGCTCGACTTCAATGATCAGGTCTGTATCGGCAAGTCGGATCCTGTCGCCTGTTGTCGGTCCATAATGATCTGCATAAGTACGCCGATCTACAAAAAAACTCACGGGGTTTTCTCCAATGGACCGTTTATCCTGGCATTGAATCCGTAGATTTCCCGCTTTCCGAGAATGGAAATGATTCGGACAAAGCGTTCCTCTCCCGGTTCGAATCGAATCGAAGTTCCCGGCAGAACATCGAGCCTTTTTCCCAAGGCAATTTTTCGATCAAAGACCAAGGCATCGTTCACTTCGTAAAAATGGTAATGAGATCCGACCTGAACAGGACGGTCTCCGGTATTCAGAACCCGGATGGAGACACTTTCCCGTCCCTGATTCATCTCGATTGGTTCTTCTCCAGGAAAAAGCTCTCCAGGAATCATCTGAATCCCTCCAACCATCCATGAAGTTATCAATCAGAACTTACTTATCAATCAAAAGGTTTGTTCGGGCAGAAAATCGCTGTCATGGCAAACGAACCAGATTGTCCGGCCGTCTCAACGGATGGGGTGGTGCACCGTGACCAGCTTCGTCCCATCCATGAATGTCGCCTCAACTTGTATTTCTGTGATCATTTCGGGGATTCCTTCCATGACATCGTCTCTTCCCAGAATGGTGGCTCCATCGCTCATCAACTCACTGACACTCTTTCCGTCCCTTGCTCCCTCCATGATCGCTGCAGAGATATATGCGACAGATTCTGGGTAATTAAGTTTTAGACCCCGGTTTTTTCTTCTTTCAGCGACCAATGCTGCTGTAAAGATCAATAGCTTGTCTCTTTCCTGTGGAGAAAGGTGCATGTACCACTCCTATGTGTTCCAGATTCTTGGCGGGCATATTTCTCTTTCCAAAAAGACCGGGCGTAACAAAGCCCAAACAACAGTAAACCATCGATGAGCTTCTATAGTAGAAGATCCCCTATAACGGCACAATAGACCTGATTGAAGTCGGGTCACACCTGCTTCTCCCTGATTTTCTTCCGGATTCCAGGTAGACCTGACCTGATCGATAAGGCTGGGAGAAACCTCTTGTCCCAGCAACACCATTTGTCCGATGACAGACTGCCCAGAGAGTCCATAGGGGCTATCGAGAAGACGCGTCCCCCCCTCAAGTTTCTGTCGGTCAACCCAGAGGGGAACCTCCCCCTGCCAAACCTCTGTGCTGGACCGCCAGATTCCTCTTTGAAATCGCTCCCCCCGGTGGGTACGCCCAAAGCGGGTCATATCCCAGAACATGAATGTCGCTCCAGGTTCAAGGAGAACCTTCATCTCCTGAGAGGCAAGCGCTCCGTCAAAAACGATCGTTCCCTGTGGCAACCACTCGAGAGAAGCCCCTTCACCTATGTGGATGTGGATCGTTTGGCGAGACTCCACTCCCTTGGTTCTGTAGAGCTTTCCCGACGATGGTGTCGTCATCAGGACTTTTGCCCCGGCATCCAGATTTAAGTCGATTTCCAGAATATCATCCCCTGCAATCCCGCCCGGAGGGTTCAAGACAATACAATGGCAGACTTCCCGGCCTTCAGGATAAAAAGGACTTTGCATGGCAAGAGGTGCGCGGGCATAGCTGTGAGAGATGCACGTTTCCCGATTCCGTCGACGAAAGGACAACTCGAGCTGTCCTTTCCAGGGAGATGATCCTGGAGATGTCGCATCTTCGGGGCAGGCATCTTTCAGAAACTTCGCATTTCCACCGATCAGCAATTAGATGACCTGCTCATTTTGTTCCAAAATCTGCAAGACACTCCGCTTTCCATCTCACAATATGATCGCCTGAAACCATACGGAGAATGGATGGAAACAGAGCGTCAATCACTGCGGGTTCGTCGAAGAATTCAATGACCAAAGGCAATTGGACATTGACGCGGAACAGGTCATCGGCGAAGTGGACACCATGACTGCCGAACCCGGCAATGCCACGAAATACCGTAACACCGTGCACCTTGTGTTGATCATGAAGCAATTTGAATACTTCTCTCATCAAGTCATGGCCCTGATCCTTATCGCCTTCTTTGATATAAATACGGACAAAAACGACTTCATGCATGAGGACCTCACAGGTTGCGGGAAATCCATGATCCGGAAAGCACGGCAAAAAAACAAAGGAGCAGGGATACGGCCATATAGAGAAACCCTTTAACCGGCTCTCCATTTTCAAACAACAACAGGGATTCTATCGAAAAAGTGGAGAATGTCGTATAGGCACCCAACCCGCCGGTCAGTATTCCCGTACGCCACTCTGGACTGATACTGACTCTCTCCAGTGTAGCAAAAAAAAGAAACCCCATAAGGAAAGAACCCAGAACATTGATGGAAAGAGTTGCCCAGGGAAAATTTTTTCCCAGAATCTTCTGGATCAATAAGGTTTGTCCATAGCGGGCCCATGCGCCTGCAACAGCGAAACAAGCGATAATGGTCATTGTTCGCAACATGAGAAATCCTCTCTTGTGGACAGGTATTATAGTGTCCGGTCGAGAAACATCAAGGATGAATGGCTCGATACTGTCTGGATCAGTAAAAAATCCGGAACAGGGCCTTTCCATTGCCGCAATCAGAGTTCAACGATGCGGCAAAATGGAGAAAGGCACCGAGAGCTCTCTTGAGGGAGCGGATATTCGCTAAAAAGCTTTTTCCGGATCATCTGCGTTTCGTGTGAGATTCTCTGTGATCGATTTGGCCTTTTCCGGATCGTTGACCCACGTCTGGTAAAACGAAAATGGACATTCGGCGAGTCCTCCAGATTCAGCTGTATAACCACGATGGAGCAGGTTGTACAGGTGGTTTTCCGCCGTCCAGTTGCGCCTAGCATCCCGAATGGCAGAGATTGACAATAATGCGTAAGTGGCTTCGCCTGGGCTGGTTGAGCATTCCGCAAGAACCGTACCGTCGAAATTGACGATATTTGAATGGCCGAAGTAGGAATAGACGAGATCCCGTCCTGCCATGTTGGAAACAGCAAAGTACGCCAGGTTTTCCCACGCCCTGACTTGAGAGATCATGCGTTGCTGCTCTTTGGCCGGATACATATACCCCTGGATGCGGACAACCAGTTCGGCTCCTTTCATCACGGTATCTCGCACGATTTCAGGAATGTTTCCGTCGTAACAGATTGTGGCGCCAATCCTGATGCCCTTCGGTCCTGTCACCACTATTGTTTCATGGCCTGCCGACCAGGGTTCCATCGGAACCCACGGAAAAATTTTTCGATATTTCATGACAATTTCACCCTGATCATTGATCATGATCAGGGTGTTCCATGGATTGCCGTCGGGGTTGTTCTCTCCTGTGATGGAAAAGACTCCCCATACCTTGTTTTTCCGACAGGCTTCCGACCAGATCTCTGTTTCTGGTCCTGGAATCGTTGTCGTTAACTCGTTCCATTTCAGCGGATGGAAGCCTTGACAGCTATATTCCGGAAAGATGATCAAATCGAGGCCTGGATAACCCCTTTTCATCCCCCAGATATTGGCAGCCATCTTATGGCAATTTTCCAGGACCTGCTCTTTGGTTTCCAGTATCGGAACCTGATAGTTGATAACTGCGACTCCCACGGTATCGGGAGAAGAACTGATTGTCCCAACCGGCATGCCGATCCTCCATTAAAAGGGTCCAAAAAACAGAATATAAAATCAGAACACAGTGTTTTTGGATCTTTTATCTCGTACCCGAAGAATCACTGCTATGTTGGCAAAATATTCTGATCGAAGATTCCAGTCGGGATCGCAACGGTACAAGCACAGTTTGGTATGTCGACGATTCCTCCAATCCTTCCTTCAACGGGGGCAGCTGTAAGAAGCATGTAGGCCTGTTCCCCCGTGTATCCGAAGTTCTGCAGGTATTCGATGGCATTCATGCATGCGCGCCGGTACGCTACCGTTGCATCTAGGTAGTAATTGACTCCGTCTTCAACAGAAATTCCTTCAAAAATCAACCATTTTTCAAAATGAGGGTCATTTGGACCAGGAACAAAAATGGGCTGTTTCAGGTTATACTTCTTCATTCCGCCTTTGATGACATCAAAATGCAGGTGAGAGTATCCGTCCATTTCAATAGCTCCGCAGAAAGAAATCTCGCCATCACCTTGGGAGAAGTGGAGATCTCCCATTGCAAACAGGGCACCTTTCACGAAGACAGGAAAAAAAATACGGGATCCTATAGAAATATTCTTGATGTCTGTGTTCCCGCCGTGCTCTCGGGGCGGTACCGTTCGGCAGGCTTCTTTGGCAGCCTGATCAAATGAGTCTCCTTTCAGTCCTCCCAGGAAGGCCGTTGGCGGGTAGGGAGGTTTGGCTTTCCCCTCTGCAGCCAACGGGGCTTCACGTCGATTCCACTCGTGAACCATTTCAATCGAGGGCATTGTTCCAATCAGTCCGGGATGAGTCAGTCCCGGGAAACGAACTCCGGGAATATGTCGGGATGTTGTGTAAATTCCGTGGAAGTCCCAGATCGCTTTTGCGGCATCAGGAAAATAATCGGTCAGGAATCCCCCTCCGTTTTCCTTGGAAAAAATTCCGGAAAAACCGAACGGCGTGATGTATCCAATATCCAGGATATCAACAACCAACAGATCCCCAACCTCCGCACCTTCAACATAGATAGGTCCTGTCAAAGGGTGCGCTCGTGTCAGGTCAACCTTTCGCACATCTTCTGGATTGTCGTCATTCGCAATTTGACCATCAAGAAAGTCCAGTGTCTCCAGAATGATTTCCTCTCCAGGTTTTATAGAGGCCACAGGAGGAATGGAGGGATGCCAGCGGTTCATTCCAATAACATTGGGTTGTTCAGATAAAGGTACTCCCGGTTTGATTGTCAGTCTCTGGACCATTTTATCTATTCTCCTTTTTTGATTATTGACAATTGCATCCCTGATGGCTCAGAACACTTTTTCTGCCATTCCCCTGCGGGCTAACAACACCGGGGCCCGCAAGTTGTTCCGATAAATTGCGTGGGGAAAACCGGGCATCTCCTCCTTTTTTGACAGTGCAGGCAGTCAATATCCGACTTCCCTCTCCAGAGTGGAGACAATGGGGACATGTTACTTCGTCGTCACGATGTGAAACGGAACGAATGAGTAAGATCGAAGATGAACAGTTTGTACAAAAATATTCGTAGTTCGGCATTCTGTTATCCTCGGCTCATAGTGTCTTTTGATCGTTATCCCAATGGATCAAACAAGCAGAAAAACTTCTGCCTGTTTGATCGTACACGGTCGCAATATAAACTTAAGCTATTTTCTTAGGCATAATCAGGATTTTTTCAGAATTAGTCATTGTTTTGCATATATCACCGCATTTACTATCCAGGCTGCAGCATAGTGAACAGATAGGTCCTTCATGGAAAGGGCAGAACGCCATGTCTTCTTTTTCGTATTCGTAGGAACAAACTGTGCAGTTTACTGTGTCGTGGTGAGTTCCGGCATGGTAGTGAGTATTCTCTCTCGCGATGTAGTACTTTCCTTTTGTAGCGATTGCGATAATGGGGGACAGAACAAAGGCCAAGCCCAACGCAATGAATGTTGAAAAGGCTTGCATGTAGACACCGAATAGACCAAAAAAAGCCATTATCGAAACAATGGATGCAATTATCATGGATCCAAATCCGACTGGATTAATGTTGTACAAATGAGCTCTTTTGAATTCGATGTAGGATGGGCTTAGCTTCAGGATAGGCTTGTTGATGACCAAATCCGCCACAATCGCTCCAATCCAGGCGATAGCAACATTGGAATAGAATCCCAGAACTTTCAGCAAAAGGTCAAAAACGCCCATTTCCATCAGGAACAAAGAGATTCCTACGTTAAAAAAAATCCAGACAACCCTCCCTGGATGAAGGTGAGCGATACGGGAAAAAAAGTTGGACCATGAAAGTGAACCAGAATAGGCATTGGTCACATTGATTTTGATCTGTGAAAGAACAACAAAAAATGTTGCAAGGAAAATGATGATCCAGTGATGCACAAACATGTTTGCAAAGCCATTGACGTACATCTGAATAGGTTCGTTTGATGTCGCCATCGGCGTGCCATGCAGTGCATTGAAAGAGGTGAAAAAGGATCCACCCAATTGTTTGAGTGCTCCGATGAAGACCCATCCGGGGCCGGCCAGCAAGACAGCAAACCACCAGGCATTTGAATTGGATTTCGTCTGGTCGGGCATGAAGCGAAGATAGTCTACCTGTTCCCCTATCTGCGCAATCAAGGACAACGCAACGCCTGTGGCAGTACCGTAGAGAATGGGGTTGAACGCGCTTCCAGTGACCGCAGTTCCTCCAAAATGGGTCCAGGCAGATAGAGCATTCGGGTTTTTGTCTATCAAAAACAGAAAGGGCGCGACCATCAGGGTCAACCACAAAGGCTGAGTCCAGACTTGAAGACGGGACAGGAGCGTCATTCCAAAAACCACCAAGGGAATAATGATGAGGGAGGACACGGCATATCCGACAGATAAAGGCATTCCAAAATACAACTTGAATGCCTGGGCCATGATCGACCCTTCCAGAGCAAAAAATATAAAGGTAAATGAAGCGTAAACCAGGGAAGTGATGGTCGATCCCAAATAGCCGAAACCAGCCCCTCTTGTAAGTAAATCCATGTCGACATTATATTTTGACGAATAATAGGCAATCGGCAATCCCGTCAAAAAAATAATGATTGCCCCTGTTATGATGGCCCAGAAAGCATTGCTGAACCCTGAACTGATCGTGATGGATCCACCAATGGCAAAGTCGGCCAAGTATGCAATTCCGCCAAGGGCGGCACTTGCAACTGAAAAAATTGACCAGTTTCGAAAAGATCTTGGCGCATACCTCAATGCGTAGTCTTCCAAGACCGGGTTGTTGACCCAATTCCCGTAAACTCTTTTTTGTCGCTCTTTTATAGTGGGTATGTTGATATTTTTAACTGGTTCCATCTGTTCCTCCAGAAAAACTGCAACTATTCATACTGATGAGAGTTCCCATGTTTTAGAACAAGAAGATATATTGGATCGCAACGGTGTTGTTGTTGTTATATTCAAGAACGTTTGCATAATTTCCAAAAGCGCTGAAATTGGCAAAATCATGTCTGTATTCTGCTTTGATGATTGAATTTGAGTAAGGATAGAAAAGAAGGTCCCCGGTGACGGACTCGCGAATAGCGCCAACAAGCGGGTTGGAAGGATTAAACCCCAGTCCGTTGATGCCATTGGCCGAGTACCCTGAAACACCTCCCGCAGCCAAGGGAGGATAAACGTTTCCACCACCACCTCCGTTGGCCGAGTCATTGAAGTAGTCTGCCCTTAGGGTTCCGCCAACCAGATTGGTAAAACGGTAGTTGACAAGAGCCATGGCTCCATACCATGTAGCGGTGCTCCCGTTGTATGCCGCATTGGCCTGGGAGCCATAATCAAACTGTCCACCAAAAACAAGCTTGCCGCTCTTGTAGCTCCAGTCAAAGTCATTAAACGTTCTCAGGCTTGAAGCATAAGGAGTGGTGCCCGCATAGGATCCATAGGTGGGATTTTCTCCAACCATCCCGAAAACACCTACGGACCATTCAGGAGTTAGTGCGAACGAAAATCGATAAACTCCTGCCCACGTATTCATTCCCGGAGAGTTGTTTCCCGAATTCATTTGGTCTGCAAGTTGGGCTTTTAGATCGAACATTCCCTTCGTATATTCCACGCCGGCACCGGTGAAATACCCAGGCTCACTGAAGTTGAACAGGAGAGAATGTGTGATCGTGTACATGCAGTCGGCATATTTGCACTCGAATCCATCCCACGCCGGCTGTTTCCCAACAAAAAATGAAGTTGTGGAACTTGTTGGAATGGTGAACTTTGCCGTATCGACGATGTTGTATACATCGAAGTTTGGGGAAGAAGTATAGGGGCCACCATACGCTTTGGTTGGCATCAGTCGAACTTCCAGAATGGAGCCGTTTTTGAATGTGTCGAGAACATGGACCAATGCGTCGCCAAATGTGCTGTTCAGATAGGTATATCTGGGTGTGGGATTCAGAAAATCCAAAGTGGCCTGACCCAGATCATTATTATAGGTAAAGGTTGGATCAAGGTACCCGTTGACGGTTATGTTCTGGTCGCCAAACTGAACGGAAAAAGCCTTTTCTTCTCCAAAAAATAAACAACAGGTACCGACACACAGCGCCATCAAAAACCTGTAGAAAGGTTTGTTTAACATTGTTCCTCCAGAGTTTCCGATAAAAGTTGACAGAGAATTTCCAATTTTTTTTATAAAAAAAGGCAAAACAGTGGAGGCTCACCATTCATTTTATTTTTGAATGGATCCCAAGCTTTATCTGTGTGAGAAAATTTGGAGAATATCTCTTCGGTGAGAAATGTACCTTGTCGAAACGTCATCGTTTCGACAAGGTGGTCTGGATCTTTGTTTCAGGTGCCCCATGCTAGGGAAACTGCGTCAAAGACTAACAAGCCATGAGCAAAAAATATGCCTAAAAAAAATATTTTTTTTGATC
>JAKCCY010000022.1 GCA_021838765.1 Nitrospirota bacterium | reverse complement strand
TCACCAGATCGTCATACGCCATCGTCCGATGCTGGGTCGAAACAGTCTTTTTCTCAAGATCGATCGACAAGACCTCACCGATATGAGCGTGAATCCGTGTCTTTCGAAAGATTTTCCGAATGGAATGTGCGATATAGCGCGGTTCAAGTCCGCCTGTGGCTGCGGCATGCAACATCGGAGTGAAGAGAAAAAAATTGTGCTTGTCGATTACAGTGATACGGACATCCGGAAGCCCCTTCAGATAGCGATCCAGATAAACCGCTGTGTACAATCCGCCAAACCCGGCCCCCAGAACAAGAATACGGTGAGGTTGCGGGGCTGCAGCCGTCTCTTTTTGAACTCCGACATTTTTCATCACTCCATCGACCGTCCCGACAGAGTTGATCTTTTCTGACTTCTCGCTCATTTTCTTTCTCCAAATTGCTAGCATCGATCCATCACACGGACAAATCATTTTATCTGAGAAAATCAACCGTTCTCCTGAGGCGGTCAATCAGGAGATAACAGACAGAAGACAAGAGGATCGTGGGGATCACAAATCCTGCAAGGGCACCCACCTTTGGGCAAAAATAACGGGTGCCATAGAAAAAGGCCACCCCGGCCCCGAGAGCCAGAAATCCACCGGGATTGACTCCACCTTTTCCCCCCCAAAGAGAAGAACGTTCATCTTCCGGAGAAAAGTCCTCCCTTGTAAGATGTCCTTTCCGGCAAAAAAAGTAATCGGTCAGGACAATCGACCAAAGAGGAATAAATATTCCTCCGATTGTCGTCAAAAAAGTCGTAAAATAGGAGAGGAATGAGGAAAAAAGAAGGGGAAGAAAGGCTGTCCCCCCCTGAACAAGGGAAACAGCACGAAGCGCCCTCACCGGATTTTCCGGATGTCTGCCCGGAAAAAGAGAAGAAAGGCCCATTCCAGCTCCATAAAGATTGGAGGCACTCACACTGACCGATGACAGAAGAATCACTCCCAGAGCAACAAATCCGAGCCCCATTCCCGAAAGCATCCTGCTCGGATCCGAATCGGCCATGTCAAAATGGCCCTTTGAGATTCCCAGAGAAAGCATCGATATCGCTCCAACTCCGACAAACCATGTCTGTCCTGTCCAGAGTCCCCAGAAGGCTCCCCATGTCGCGGTTTTCCGGGTTGTCGCATGACGGGCAAAGTCTCCCACCTGAAGCCATGTCCAGATATTGATGAAGCTGATGTCGATCAATGTGGCGGCAGAGAGGGGGAAAGATGGAGGAGGCATGTGGGGCCAGTGGGCCAATCCCCATTTTTCAAAAACAACCCATGACTCCCATCCTGCAAAAAAGAGAAGGCCGATGGAGGAGATCCATTTGAGAAGACGGATGGCCGAAAGCCCAAAAGCCACAACCACCCCCTGAAGCAGTGCAATCAAAAGAAGGCTCGAGACAGTGGCCCAGAATCCGTGAAAACCCGATAGGGCGAGGATTGAAGTCGCACCCATATAGGTCGTCACCGTGGTCCATCCAAGCTGGACCATTGTTTCCATCGGCCCCATGAACATTCTGGAGCCCACGACACCAAGGACCGGACGGGCAAGCATCACCGTGGAGGCCCCGGTTTTTCTTGAGATGTAGGCAAGAGCCGCCCAGGGAAGAATGATCAGGGGTGTGAGAAAAAACACATTTCCCAATAAAAACGGCAACCCCGAAAGAGCCAGAAGGCCGCCGAAGTACCAGCTTGATGCGTTGGCCGAATCCCCGAACCAGTTCCAGAAGTTATCCATGAAGCCCAATCGGGCATCCGGACCGGACTCACCAGATAGCCCCGAACGGGCGTCAGATGGCGGGAGCGTCAATCTTTTCCTCCAGCCGTCAGATCTTTCTTATTGATTGCAATCTACTAACCACAATGATAGTTTAAGGGAGAATCAGTGCGAAGGAAAGGACCCATGTCAGGACAAGAAGAATACAATCGCCTCTCCCATATGAGTGTCTTTCTGGTCTACGGTCTTCTGGCCGTCATGGCCGGAGGAATTCTTGTCATTTTTTTCCAATGGATCTACCAGAGATTCATTCGAAAAGAGCCTCCTCCCGTATATACCGAAAAACCTCGCTTTTTCAAAAAGGATTGATCCTTCCGGAAAGGATTCCTTTTCCATCTTATGGATGCAACCCGGATCCAAGACTTCCGGTACAGCTATCAGACTGAGAAAACATCTCGTTTTCCCTTTTGATCGCTGTGAATATCCATGCCCACCTGTTTAGGAGGTTTCGTTGGCCCTGCCACCGCTTATAGCGATATTGGGACGACCCAATGTCGGAAAGTCCACCCTATTCAACCGTCTTCTGGGAAATCGGGAAGCCATTGTCGAAGATCGCCCAGGAGTCACCCGCGATCGCCACTATGGAAGAGGAACGCATGGCCGGTTTCACTTCCGCCTTGTTGACACAGGAGGCATTGTCTTCCGGGATGACCACCCCCTTGGCGCAGCCATCCAGAAACAGGCTCTTTTCGCCCTGGAAGAAGCCGATGCCCTGATCTATACAATGGATGGTCTTGAGGGCTACAACCCCATCGATCAGGATGTCATCGATTTCGTAAGAGCCAGCGGAAAGCCTGCGGTTTTTGTCGTCAACAAGATTGATGGAGTCAACGCAGAGGCCAGGCTGACGGATTTTTACCAGCATGGAGTCTCACCTCTCATAGGTATTTCGGCCGCCCACGGGCGCAACATCAATGAAGTCCTGACCCCCTTTCTTCCACTGATGACCGAGGAAGCGGAAGAAACCCTCGACGTCCCCATCCGTTTCACGGAAGAAGCAGGAGAAGATGCCAGAAAATGGATTGCCCGGCGACAGATGGCCCCTGCCAGGGTTGCCATTGTCGGACGACCGAATGTCGGGAAATCGACACTGGTCAACCGCATTCTGGGTTCGGAACGTCTAGTCACAAGCCCTATCCCCGGAACAACCAGAGACGCAATCGATACGCTTGTCCACTGGGGGGGCAAGGACTATCACCTAATCGATACCGCAGGCCTCAGAAAAAAGGGCAAAGTTGCCGAAGCGTCGGAGCTTTATGCCCAGATCAGGACCGAACAGGCCATCATCAATTCCGAAATCTCCATTGTGCTTCTCTCCGCGGAAGACGGACTGACCGACGGGGATCTGCGGATCATCAGGGAAGTCATCGATAAACGCCGGGGGCTGATCCTCGCCTGGAACAAATGGGATCTCCTTAAAGGTGGGCAAACCGAAGGGAAGGCCAAGGGATTTGCCGAAATCCGCGAAAAATACCCATTTCTCGCATTTGCCCCCATGTCTTCCTGCTCGGGACTGACCGGACTGCATATCCAGAAGCTCTTTACCCAGATCGACCTGGTCCGCCAGTGGTACTATGAACGGATTCCAACAGCCAAGCTCAATGCCATTATCGGCCCACTCATGGCAATGACACCTCCTCCAAGGCTCAAGAATTATCCTGTCCGTGTTTTCTACACAACACAGATCCAGGTCGCCCCTTCGGTCTTTGTCATGTTTGCAAATCGCCCGGAGGGAATTTCCATGCAGTATCGCCAGTTCATATCGAGAAAGATCCGGGAAACATATCCGTTCATCGGAGTTCCCTTTTCCATCCGGGTCCAGTCCAAACATGAGGGCCGCGACGAGGAGGGTTGACAACAAGACCGCTCCCGGAAAAATTCACCCGTTTTAAAATCGCTTAGAATCAAAAAGGCCACCCCCTTCCGGAGATGGCCTTTTTTGTGACCTGCCTGTCAATACCAAGCAGAAACCTTACTTTTTCTCTCGCATGGACTTTTCAACTTCCAGGATCTTGAGGGTCGTCTTGATCACCGTATCCGGGTTGAGGGACATTGACTCGATCCCCATACGAACCAGGGCTTCCGCCACCTCAGGATAGTCACTTGGAGCCTGTCCACAGATTCCTGAGTGCACCTTGTTCCGTCTGGTTCCTTCAACAGCGAGACGGATCAGCTCGAGAACCCCCGGATCCCGCTCATCAAAAGAGTCTGCAAGGATTTCAGAATCGCGGTCCACACCCAGGGTCAGCTGCGTCAAATCGTTCGACCCAATGGAAAATCCATCAAAATGCTTTGCAAATGCATCAATCTGGATGATGTTGTTGGGGATCTCGCACATGACATAAACTTCAAGGCCATTTTCTCCCCGGACAAGGCCATTCTCCCGAAGAACCTCAATGACCCCCTCAGCTTCCTTGACTGTCCGGCAAAACGGAATCATGATCCGGACGTTTGTGAGACCCATTTCGTCCCGCACCCTTTTGATTGCCTGACATTCAAGCGCAAATCCCTCGCGGTAGCGCGGGCTGACATAACGGGATGCCCCACGAAAACCCAGCATCGGATTTTCTTCATGGGGCTCAAAATACGTTCCACCGATCAGACTGGCATATTCGTTGGACTTGAAGTCACTCATCCGGACGGTCACCGGTTTCGGATAAAACGCGGCACCGATTGTTCCGATTCCAAAAGCCAGCTTTTCAACAAAATATTCTTTTTTATCCGGATACCCAAGAGTAAGACTGTCAATCTGGGAAATCACTTTCTGATCCGTGACCTTTTCGGGGTGGACCAGAGCCATGGGGTGGATCTTGATGAACCCGTTGACGATGAACTCCATCCTGGCAAGTCCCACACCATCGTTCGGAATAAAGGAATGTCCGAAGGCCTGGTCCGGATCACCCAGATTCATCATGATCTTGGTTTTTGGACGATCGAGGTTGTCGAGCTTTGTCCTGTCGACATGAAACTTCAGGATTCCTTCAAGAACCATTCCGGTATCACCTTGTGCACAGGAAACGGTTACCTCCTGCCCGCTTTCCAGATGATCGGTTGCTCCTTCTGCCCCGACAACGGCAGGAATCCCCAGCTCACGGCTGACAATGGCGGCATGGCAAGTTCTGCCACCCCGATTGGTGATAATGGCCGCAGCTGTTTTCATGACCGGCTCCCAATCCGGAGTAGTCGTTTCCGCAACCAGAACCTCTCCGGGCTTGAAATCCCTGATCTGGGCGAGATCACGAATGACATGGACCTTTCCAGCAGCGATTCTCTGACCGACAGATTTTCCTCGAACCAGAACCTTGCTCTTCTCATCAAGAGTGAAAGCCTCGAGATAATCTCCTTTTTTCTTCTGGGACTCCACTGTCTCCGGCCTTGCCTGAACGAGAAAGATATCCCCTGACACACCGTCTTTGGCCCATTCCATATCCATCGGGCGATGTTCTCCGGCATGTTTCGAGTAATGGTCCTCGACCTTGACAGCATAATCCGCCAGAATAAGAATTTCTTCGTTTGTCAGGCAGAACTTGCGGGCATCTTCTCCGGAAACCCTCTCGTTGTGGACAGTATCCTTTGTCACTCCTTCGGAGTAAACCATACGGAACTGTTTCTGGCCAAGATTCTTCCGGATAATTGCCTTTTTACCCTGCTTGAATGTCTCCTTGAAAACATAGAACTCATCCGGGTCGACATTTCCCTGAACGACATTCTCGCCAAGACCGTAAGCGCCGGTAATAAAAACGACATCCCGGAAACCTGTCTCGGTATCGATGGAAAACATGACTCCCGAGGAAGCCTTGTCCGAGCGGACCATTTTCATCACACAAATGGAAAGCCCGACATCAAAATGAGTAAAGCCCTTGTCTACACGATAAGAGATCGCCCTGTCGGTAAAAAGGGATGCAAAACACTTGAGACAAGCCTCCCGAAGCTGCTGAAGACCCCGGATATTCAGATAGGTATCCTGCTGACCGGCAAAGGAAGCCGTGGGAAGATCTTCCGCCGTCGCGGAGCTGCGAACCGCTACATCCGGATTCTCGCCATATTCTTTTGCGAGTTTTTCATAGGCAAGCACAATCTCTGACCAGAGATCTTCGGGAATGACCGCACCAAGAATCAGATCCCGAGCTTTTTTCCCGCGACGGGCCAGGTCATCCATGTTGTCCCGGTCAAGTCCGGTCAGGGTGTCCTTGAGCATGGCGAGGATCCCGGCAGATTCCAGAATATGCCAATAAGCATCCGCCGTGATGGCAAATCCGTTAGGAACCTTGACACCTGCAGGCACCAGTTCCTGATAGGCTTCGCCCAAAGAGGCGTTTTTGCCACCAACCGATGGAAGATCTGTCAGCCTTATCTCATTAAAAAACTTAATGTATCTCATTCGCCATCTCTCCCTATGCCGAGCCAAAAATCACCCCGGCCCTTCGTACGAGTTTACCAAAATCCTTTCACACATACTCTCAAAGATAGGGAATTCTGCCAAAATAATCAAGGAAGCCAGCATTTTATTCCGCCCACTTCCCTGATTCTTCTCCAACGAAAGAAGTCTTACTTGTCAGGGTGATGCTGTCTTACCTTTCGCTTGTATGTGGTACTTGACAGACCGGTCAACTCGGTTCCCAGACGGATATTGCCTCCGGATTTCCGGATGGCATTCTGAATGTAACCACGCTCAAATCCTTCAAGAGCGACACCAAAACGCGGGAAAGACTCTTCTTCTGACGAGATTCCGAAATGATGCCACTCAATTGGTCCTGAGCCACAAAAAAGGGCCGCATGCTCGGTTTTTCTGGAAAGCTCTCGAATATTTCCTTTCCATTCATGAGCTTCAATCCGGTCAAGAAGCTTTTTGGAATACGAGGGGGGAGATTTTTTGAACCGATCTGAATATTGAGACAGGAAATACTGAAACAACGGCACAATATCTTCCCGTCGCTCCCGCAAGGGTGGAAGAATGACCCTAAACGTTGCAAGGCGGAAGTACAGATCTTCCCTCAGGACCCCGGTCTCCTTCATCACGCTCAGGGAGGCATTACTCGCGACAACAACCCGTGCGGAGGTTTTCTTCGTTTCAAGGCCACCGACAGGGAGGTATGTTGCCGTTTCAAGGACACGAAGCAGTTTTGGCTGGTGCTCAGGAAGCATCGCATTGAACTCGTCAAGGAACAGCGTTCCCCCATTAGCAGCCGCAAATAGCCCTTCCTTTGCCAGGTCGGCACCTGTAAAAGCTCCGCGCACATGACCAAAAAAGATTTCCTCAAAAAGTCCCTGGGGGATTCCGCCCATATTCACTGGAACCAGCATCCCTCGATTCCTTGGAGAAAGTTCATGAAGACACTGGACAAAATGCTCTTTCCCGGTTCCGGTCTCCCCTTCGACCACAACCGGTATGTCGTGCGGAGCCAAAAGACGCATCTGTTCAATAATTCGGGAAAAAGCCGGAGACCGGGTCTTTAAGAACATACGAAGAAGTCCACTTTCTGCATCCACTTATTTTCCTCTTCCTGATTATCCGAAAAACGTACAAGGATCATCCCCTGAAAAAACGATTTTCGGGATTCTATTGTTTCATCAAGAAAGAAAAAAGACGGCAAAACATGGCTTGGGGAAACAACCCTCAATCAATATCAGAAAATGGAAAGAGCAAAGAACATTCTTTCATGGGAAGGTGGCAGGAATGCACCTATTGAAAATAACCATCCTTCCATGAAGACATATTTGTTTTTATGTTTACAATAATGTAACATCAGGAATTAATAAAACAAATAAGTCCTTTAAAAACATACAATCATAAATATGGCATAGATGTTGCTTAACATAGGCAGAAGCAATGTGATCCAGAAAGAGTCGCTTACTTCATAAATAAGAAATCAGATCGAACGAGGCTGAGATGAAAAACGATAGATCAAACTCAAAAAATCAGTCAGGTCAAGCCACTACAGGCCAATATGTTTCAGATACCGGGTTCTTCCGGACCATCCTTGCCGGAGCGGTCTTTCTTTCCATCTTGTGGGAAGGAAACAATGCACAATCTGCCGGGGCGGCAGAGAAGCAGCACAAAGGTCATTCCGAATATGCCCTGTCGAAGAACAGCCCTGAAAACCTTATCGGGCTAATTGTTGAAATGAAGACAGCAAAATCGGGGATCACGAACATGGAGATCCGTTCGACTCGAGCCGGATCAACCAGCCAGTCCGGATGCATTCACTCATCAGGGGGAAAAATGGTTGATGTTGTTGTGGATCCCTCAGTCGTCTACCACCCCGAACAGGGAGTCATGGTCATCATGGAAAAACAACTCTCCCCTGATGTGACAAAACTCTCTCCCGGCGAATGTGTCAGGATCTCCGGCGACAAGCTTCGCCAGATCGACCCAGCAACAGATGAGGATCGTATCGTGATCTCTCCATCCGCGAAAAAGCCAACCCGGATGGAGAGGATGGAAGCATTGAAAATCCGGATTGAACCTATCCTGACCGCAGGTACAACATCCCGCCCGGCTGGCCATCTCCAGCCGACACGCCTGCCAAGCTCTGCCTTCAATGCAAGGCAGCCCGCCTAGCTATTCCCCCCACATGGAGTTCCGGCGGCAAAAAGACTTAAACCGCCGGACACCCCCTCCTGCTCGCCTTTCGGCCAGAATCAGGCTCTGGAAGTTTCCTCCTCCGAAAGATTCTCCTGGAAAATCTCTCCAACAGGTTCGCCTGCCTCGCACAAAACGACTTCATCCCATCTGAGGATCTCGAATCGACCATCTTCATGTTCACAAAGAGCGGAGCAACTTTCAATCCAGTCTCCGTCATTCATATAGGAGACCCCGTCAATCTGACGGATACTTGCATGATGAATATGTCCGCATATGACTCCATGCGCCTCGTTTCTCCTTACGGACCTCGCAACAATTTCCTCAAAGTCACTGATAAAAGAAACAGCCGTCTTCATTGACCGTTTAACATACCCGGCCAGGGACCATCGGGAATGAATTCCCAAGAATCGGATTACGGGAAGAAGGAAGCGGTTTGCTCCAAGAAGGAGGGAGTAACCCCGATCTCCGAGTTTTGCGAGCCAGGGGGCATACTGCATGCAGGAATCAAACTGGTCACCGTGCAATACCAGAAAAGTCTTCCCGTCAGCAGAAACATGAACGGCTTCCCGAGAAATACTGATGGGCCCAAATCCAACCTGCCCCGAATTCAGGATCGATACCATCCAGTCTGCCATGGGGTCATGGTTGCCCTGAATATAAAAAACCTTCGTTCCTGATCGGGACTTTCTCAGAATTTTCTGGACGACCGTGTTGTGTGTCTCCGGCCAGAACCAGCTTCTCCTGAGACTCCAGAAATCAATAATGTCCCCTACGAGGTACAGGTATTCCGATTCCGTGCATCGAAGAAAATCCAACAGCCTGTCCGCCTGGCAACCCTTTGTCCCGAGATGAATATCAGAGATCCAGATTGAACGATATCGTGCCATCAGACCCTCCCCATCCAATCAAAACCATTTGGAAAATGCCATTCGTCCAACTCTCGAAATCTTTTCCGACAAAGACTTTCCATCGTCCCTTCTCCTTGTTTTATGAAGAGAGCAAAGAACTTCCTGGCAAATCACGCTGGAAGCGTCCGGGCGTCCCCGCTCTTTTGCACTGTCCCTCATGGAAAAGAGGATTCTCCGGTCCTTTATCAACAACTCCAGAAAAAAAAAGGCCTCCTCCGGATGCATCAGATATCTCGCGGCACCCCATCCTGCCAGAACATCCCGGTTATCTTCCTCCTGACCAGGGATCGGAGAAAAAAGAAGCATCGGCTTCCCCATGGCGAGACACTCGGCCGTGGTCAGCCCTCCTGGCTTTGTAATGACAAGATCCGCCTTTTCCATTAACAGGCTCATCTTTCTCGCATACCCTCTTACAACAAGCGGAAAAGGGTAAGACGACCTCTTTAAAAAAATCCGACGAAAAAGAGCCCTGTTGCTACCGGTCACAACAGTGACCGATATGGGAAGCACGTTTATGGACAACGCACCAAGAAGTTTTTCAATGGGAGCGACCCCGGCACCGCCCCCCACCACAAGCAGTCTTAATGGGTTTTCCGGCTGAATATCCGCACCACAGGCAGTGCCATCCCGATGAAACGAGGGGTGAACGGGAATTCCCGACACGATGACTTTTTCTGCCGGAACACCCAGTTGCTTCATCTTTTTGAGCGATTCTCCAGAGGCGACAAAATACCGGTCGACTTCCGGTGCCACCCAAAAGGCATGGGGAATAATGTCCGTTACCGAAACAAAAAGAAGCGGGGAGACTTCCTTCATCAAATCGGTCGACAAAAGCTCCATCGGAAGGAAGTGGCTGCAGACAATGACATTGGGGGCAGAGCCCCTGATGAATGTCCTGAATCCGCAGGAAAACAGTCGGGACACAATCGACCGGAGAAAGATTACAGGGGGAAGAAGGGAAAAGGACCGATCCGAAATCCGATACAAAAGTCCCAGAACAGCAGGACAATATCTGGCCAGCGAGATATAACCTCTTGGGACCAGAAATCGATATAGTGGATTCATAAGAGACAACACATCGACCAGCAAAACATCCTGAATCACTTCTTGCGAACGAAGGGAAGAAACAATCGCTTCGGCCGCCTTTTTATGTCCGCTGCCGATCGAGGCATATAGCACCATGATTTTTGCCAGACCATCCTCCTTCACTGGAAGTCCTCAGCAACCCGGACAGATTCTCTGTTTTCACCATAAAGGTCCAGCGTAACAGGAATCTCAAGAACAGATTAACCTGCCAGAATTTCCGTCCTGAAAAAACGTCTTTTCAGGATTTCATGGACAGCAAACTGTTGAGACGAGATTTTTATGGCATGATTATCAAAATATGGAGATTAGAAGGAGCAGGAAATCAATGAGACCTCCAAGAAATGAAACCGGACACAAAACCTAGCCGGGGATCATCTGGGTTCCACTTTTTGCAAATGGACTGATGGGAGAGTTTGTCTGGCCGTTCATCAGCATCATCCTTCAGGGCAATGGTCTTGGGGAATCAAAAATTGGACTTGTCCTTGGATTCGGAAACCTGCTACCGCTCGTTTTCAGGGTTCCCCTCGGATATGTTCTTGACCGCATTGAATCCCCTTCCCGATTTCTCATCCTTCTCTTTTTGCTCCCCCTCCCCCTTCTTCTCATTGCCTTTACATCCGTGCATGACGCCTTTTACGGAGTCATACTCGCCCTTATGCTATGGGTGGGCCGACTCCCCTACCTTCCCCTTTCATTAGCACTATTCAATCGAAAGAACTCCTCCCCGACCACACGGAAGGCTCTGAACTCCTTTGTTCTCGTCCAGCATTTCATTCTGGGCATTGTCGGTCTTCTGGCAGGAACAACTCTTTATTTTTTCGGGATCTCTTCGTCTATTGAAGCCGTCGGGATTCTGACCCTGATCCTGAACATCTGGATTGTGTCAACACATACTCAGTTACCGGACAGAATGACCACCAAAACCAAACGCACGCAAATTCTTTTCCCTGGCAAGGCCGAGACATGGATGCTGCTGGCTTTTTTCTCTTTTCATTTTGTAAATGCCCCCCTATTGCCATTTACCGAACTGTTTCTCAGGGGAATCACCAAAAACAGCAGTTTTATCCCTCTGGTCTCGGCCATTGCTGAATTGACCATGGTCATCATGTCTTTGATCTACTCGAGGTGGCTTTCGAGACTTCCCGTCACCAAAGTGATTCTGGCATCTTTCCTTGCCCAGCCCTTGAGACTTTTTGCCCTTTCCCATGCCCATTCTCCATGGGCAATCCTTGCAATTGCCCTTCTTGACGGATGGGGAGCGGGACTTTTTGCCATGACAAGCCTGATCTGGGCACGGGAAAGAGCAAGGGAGAATCAGGTTTTCAACCAGTTCGTCGGGTATATCGATCTTGCGGTTGTTCTTGGAGGAGTCTTTGGAAGCTTTACTGCCGGAGCAATGATTTCCCGATGGGGATTTTCGGGATTTGCAGCAAGAGACATATGGCCCTCGCTGCTTCCACCCTTTTTTCTCTTTTCCTACCGTTTTTTTGCCCGAAAAGAAGAAAAAGCATTATAAAGCGCTTACCGGATTGTTATGGCTTCACAAAACGCCCCACCGGCACAGCAACAATCCAGTCCCAGGTATTGGCCAGATAGGCGGTTCCCCCGACAATCGTTGGGCTTACGATACCCATGCGCCCCCCAATTTTCACCGAACCCGTCTCCCGTCCGGTTACTGGGTCAAGAACATAAAGGACATCTCCCCCTGAGATGAAAAGTCTGTTTTTGTAGAGTGTCGGGGCACCCCGGGCGGCCTTGATCCGGCTCCACTTCCAGAGAAGCTTTCCTGTCTTCAGGTTCAGTGCCTCATAGACCCCGTTCACAGGAGAGCCCACATAGACCGTATTACCATGAATCATCGGAACCCCACCCTTAAAAGCAGGAGGTGTTGGACCACGCCCCATGGAGCGAAGCCAGAGTGGTCTTCCCGTTCTGGCATCAAATGCCTCAACAACAGGGTCCAGGGTTGGATCTCCGTGGATCATCTCTGGCTTGGTAACGGTGTCCATGATGACAATCCCATTACTCACAGCCGGTCTGACATCGCCCATTCCGGTATTTGCTGCCCCCTTGATCGTCTGGCTCCATAAAAGCTTTCCTGTTTTGGCAGAAAGACTGTAAAGCCTTGGAGGAGACGCCATCGCCAGAAAGAGCTGTCCATGATCGACCGCCGGACTCGACATGTTGTCGCTCCCCTTTAGATGGGTACTCCAGAGCGGTCGTCCGGTTCTTCGGTCCAGAGCATGAACCGACCCTGATCCCGTTGCAAAAAAAAGAACATTCCCATCAATGGCGGGTGTGGGCATCGCCTCGCCGACCGACCCCCGGTACCAGATCAGATGTCCGTCTGTCTTGTCGAGAGCGTAAATTCCATTGTAGCTCACATCCATCCCGCGAACCGCTCGCCCTTTTTTTGCAAACCGGACGACATTCGCAAAATTGAATCCGACTCCTCCGGCAGAAAGATAGACAAAGTGGCCCTTGACCAGAGGATTGCCCATCAGATGGTTTCCGACAGGGCTCGTTCTCCAGATCAGCTGTCCTGTCCGGGCATTGAGAGCATAAGCGAACATGTCATCACTTTCCGCATAGACAACCCCGCCGACTTCGCTGACACCAAGAGCATTCCCATAAAACTGGGTCTGGACAGCCCCGGCCTCAATTTCACCATCGGTTTCTGTTCCAAAGGCAATGTGCCGGGAGAGTGGCCACGCACGTGCTTCGGCATAGCGCCAGAATACCCCTGTGTGAAACCAGTCAGGGGATTTTTCAGGAATCTCAATGGCAGCGTTGTGTTCCGGACTCTGGTTCATCTGTGTCCAATTTCGGGGACCAAAGCCGGCATCCGGACCGACAGGCGCATTCTGGGGGTAGTAGACACGGTCAAAAGGCCCCCCCGGAGCGACAGGAACAGTCCATTCCCCGGACTGGGCAATCGCCTCTGTGGCTCCAGGCAGAATCAGAATAGCTGTCAAAGAAACGGCTCCCGCCAATCGAATCCATTGACGAACCAAGATGTCCAAGGGAACCTCCTGTTATCACAAAATGAACCGCAAAGCAGAGGAAGCAACACCGCTGCCAAAAACCGACCCGATGCAAGTAACAATCCTTTAAGAACAGAAAATCAATACTTTAAAAATCCAGATTTCCAAGATTGTTACCCTGTTGATGATTCTATCTCATGACTGTCTTCAGTATCACTTTTGAAAATGATTGCACTCCGATACATCCATCTGGACATCCCCGATAGCTATCCACACCCATCTTTGCTTTCTTTCAGGAGAAGTGGTCTCCATATTTTTAATTGCTACATCTAAGAATTTGCAAATTCTTAAAAAGTGTGCAATACTATAAGTATTAACTTATTAATTTTAGCACAATTTCTTATCATTACATGCTAAAAAATCTGGCGTTTCACTTGCAACACATCAACGATTAAAGGAGGCAGAATGGAAATTCAAAAAAAGAATAGATTGTTAACAGGCTCCTTTGCCACAGGACTTCTCTTTGTCAGTATGCTTCTTGGAGCTTGCGCCTCGCTCAGTGGCGACCGTGAGAGCCGTGCGGACCACTTTCGTTCCGACGCTCAAAAACTAGAAGCAACCGCCGGGACAGAGAGTTCAAGCCTGAACCACCTTGATGCCTCTCAGAAATACACGAAGGCAGCAGAGTTACGGCTGTCGGCCGGGCGCGAATATGCCATTATGGGGAACACCGCCAGAGCAAAGGATCAGTATGAAAAAGCTTCCAAAGATTTGGGCCGGGGATCGACCGAGAGCCTCAACATCCAAGGGAATGCGCCCTGATCGTTTCCGATATAGAGTGATTGGTCCAGAAGCCGCTCGGGAAAAACTCTTCCTGAGCAGCTTTTTTTTTGTATTCAGACCCCGATTCAGATTGACAAGGAACATGAAACAGGACCACAATGACCCCATGAAACACTTTGGGCTATTTAAAAAAAATGTTTTCTGGATTGTCTTTCTTCTCGGTCTGGTCTGGATTTTCGCCGGGACAGGGAAGCCTTCTGTTGCCCATGCCATGGCTCCTTCAATGGCTATGGGACAAAGTCTTCATTCCGGAAAGACCATGCCCGTTTCGTGTCCCATGAAGGGATCCCTTCCCTGTTGCCATGGCAAAAACCGGGTCGCCCTTTGCAAGGCATCCCTTTGTGATCTGTGTGTTCTTTCCGCTCCTGGAGAGGAAAACACTTTCTCCTTCTCGCGCATACAGCTTCAGCCGCTCCCAGCCATCGCAGACTTCATTCCAAACCAGCCAAGATTCCTCCTGAAAGTTCAGCTCCTGCACCATTCGTTTTCAAACAAATTCTCCTCCTTCCCCCCCGTTAGCCGCCCTCTTCTGATCTGAGACTGACCAGGTTCGTCAAACTTCGGATTTTCATGCCGTTTTTGAACTTGGGGAGGCCTTATGTCATTTTTTCACACTATCTCGTTTTTCATTTTCTCCAAAGAACCATCCATAACACCGCATTCCTCTTCGGCGAGACTCCAATGGTCAGGGGAATACCGGTTTTTTCAGACTCTTCTTCAAATCCTCCTGACCATTGCACTCCTGTTCGGAACATCCAGACAGAATTCAATGGCCTGGGCGGATGGAAGCAGTCTTTCAAATCCGCCATTTCTAAAGGAAATGTCTCTTCCTGTCCTGACAATAGATCAGGCCGTCGGAGAGGCTCTAGGGAAAAACCCCGCTCTGGCCAGGGAACGTGCCCGGATGGCCCGGGAGAAAACCCTCTCCGTTCAGGCTGGAGAACTGCCTGACCCCAAGCTGGTTCTGGGGGAACAGTACTTCCCGATCAGTTTTAACATGGGGCAAAGCCTCCTGGCCATGACAACGGTAGGACTTCGACAAAGCTTTGCGCCATGGGGCAAAAAAGCTCTTCTCAGCCAAGGTTTTCTACGGGAGCAGACCGCCTCCGGCTGGAAGCTTGAAGACCGCAAACTCCACCTTGTCCGGGATGTCCGGTTAACATGGATGGACCTTTACCGCGACACCAGGACGGAAGACTTGCTCCGCTCAATCGGCCACCTCTGGCAGGAGGCATTCCAGTCTGCCCTGACGAGATATCGGCAGGGCACGGGATCTGAGTCCGATCTCCTTATCGCCCAGTTTCAAAAAGATAATCTCAAAGATAAAGAGGAAGTTCTTCAGATCAGGAGAGAACAGAGCCTCCATCACCTGATGAGCCTCATGCACCGATCTCAAGCTTTCAGGATCGCTTCAGAAGAACCAAGCTTTCCGGTCCCTCTTCCCGAGTCCATACTGCTGACCCGGATCAATCACCATCCCGCACTCAAGTCCAGCGCTGACAAGAATGCCTCCCAGGCGCTTCGGGTCCAAGCCGCAACAAAAGACAAAATTCCCGCCTTTTCTGTCGAAGGAGACTACAGCTACTTCATGGGTCCAAGTCTCATTACAGCCACTCCCAATCTTTTTTCGGTGGTTCTGACGATGAACCTCCCGGTTCGCCCAGGAGAACGGCAAGATCAGAAAGTCCAGGAGGAAGAGGCCATTCTCCACTCCTTTGAGTCCCAGCGTGAAGAATTGATCCAGAAGTTTGCCAAGGAGATCAGAGACGCTGAGACCTCCTACCTCCATAGCTCTCATCGAGCACTTTTCTTTGACCACCGCCTTCTCCCTGAGGCACGCAGGAATCTAGACGCCGCACTGAATGCCTATTCGACAGGCACAGTCGGCATGGAACGTGTTCTTGAGTCAATGAAGAAAGTTGAGGACATCGAGATTCAGGCGCTTGATATCCGGGTCGAAAAGATGAAAGAAATGGCCAGACTTGACTACCTTAAAGGACTCATCCAGGGAGGTTCCCATGAATAAAAGATCTCTTGTTTTTTTCTTTTTGGTCCTTTTTCTGGGAATAGGGATCGGTGTCGGAGCCAACCACTGGAGAGGCTCTTCAAAAGCCAACTCTCCGATAATGGCTAAGAAGCCGGAGACCACTCCAAAACCAACGATCCTTTACTGGAGAAATCCCATGAACCCCTCCATTCATGCGAACCATCCGATGAAGGACAACATGGGAATGGATTACCTCCCGGTCTTTTCAAGCTCAGAGATCTCTTCCGGAAAATCGGTCAAGGTGAGTTCTGAAATTCGCCAGACGCTCGGGATACGTCTTGCGACAGTCAAAAGGCGGACATTCTCCCGCACCATCCGGGCAGCAGCAACCGTTACATTCGATGAGCACCGCATACGGGTCATTACGACACGATTTTCAGGGTGGGTAAGAACGTTGACGGTTAAGTCCGAGGGAGATCGCGTTCAAAAAGGACAAACCATTGCGGAAATCTATTCCCCCGAACTTGCCAATTCAGAATATGAAGCCCGGATCGCACTTCAGGCACTCCGCTCCGATCCAGAATCAGTAGACAACCAGAATATCTGGAAAGCGGCGCAGGAACGGCTGCATCTGCTTGGCGTCCCCGAATCTGAAATCAAGAGGCTTGAGAAAACAGGAAAACCCAGATCCATTCTCCCGGTCATCTCCCCCTACTCAGGCGTCGTGACGTCAATTTCGACCCGGATCGGTGGGGAGATCTCTCCAAAAACACCATTGATGACACTGGCTGACACATCAAAACTCTGGGTCAATGTGTTCTTTTATAATCCGGAACTTGAATGGGTCAAAAATAGAGACGCGGTTCTCCTTCAAGTCCCATCCCCGTCCACCAGAACATACCGGGGGACCCTGGAATTCTTGAATCCCGCGGTGGAAAAAACCAGCCGGACAGTCCGGGCCCGGGTTACAGTTCCAAACCCTGACGGATTTTTGAAGTCGGGAATGTATCTTGAGGCCACGCTGCATCCCGACCCGCATCCGGATGTCTTGGTCATCCCGCGGGAAGCCCTGATCCGGACAGGCTCCAAAACGGTCGTGATCACAGAAACCGGAAAGGGGCTCTTCCGGCCAGCCATCATCAAGACCGGAGCCCGGTCACGCCACTGGGTCGAAGTCGTCTCGGGGCTTGACGAAGGAGAGCGGGTCGTCGTCAGTGGACAGTTCCTTCTCGATGCGGAATCCCAGTTCGAGAATGTTTCCGCCCGGATGTCCAAAGGAGACCAGCCATGATTACAAAGATCATCACCTGGTCCATTCATCGGAGATTCTGGGTTCTGGGTCTGGCCCTCGCCGTCATCGGATGGGGGGCGATCTCCCTCTATCAAAGCCCGCTGGATGCCATCCCGGACCTGTCCGATACGCAGGTTATCGTCAAGGCCTCTTTTGCCGGACAGCCTCCGTCCGTCGTCGAAAATCAGGTAACCTACCCGCTGACGACCGCCTTCCTGACGATTCCCGGAGTCCGGCATGTGCGCGGTTATTCCGACTTTGGAAATTCCCTCATCTATATTCTGTTCAAGGACGGGACTGACCAATACTGGGCCAGATCCCGTGTTCTCGAGTACCTCAATCAGGTCGAAGGCCGCCTTCCATCCGGAGTCACCGCCTCTCTTGGCCCCGACGCTACCGGATTAGGATGGGTCTATGAATACGCACTCGTCGATCGCACACACTCTCTCGACCTGTCACAGCTCCGGACCCTTCAGGACTGGTTCCTGAAATTTGAACTGCAAAGCATCCATGGCGTAGCGCAGGTGGCGTCGCTAGGGGGGATGGTGAAGGAGTTTCAAGTGGTCATCGATCCACGAAAACTTCTGGCCAATCATATCCCTCTGTCACAAATCGAGAAAGCCATCCGGAAATCGAACGGAGAAGTGGGCGGTTCGGTCGTGGATATGAATGAAGCCCAGTATATGATCCGGACTCGGGGATATCTTCATTCGATTTCTGATATCAGGAAGATCCCTCTTGTATCGGGAGCCGGGGGGAACCCTCTCCGGCTCGGCGATGTCGCGTCTGTTCACCTGGGGCCAGAACTCAGGCAAGGCGTGGCGGAACTCGACGGCAAAGGCGAAGTTGCGGGAGGCATTGTCATTGCCAGAGGCGGAACAAACGCCCTCAAAATTATCGAAGCGGTCAAGGCAAAACTCAAGAGTCTCACGCCCATGCTGCCTCCAGGGGTGGAGATCGTAACAACCTACGACCGTTCTACCCTCATTCTGAAAAGTATCAGGACTCTTCTGGAAAAACTCCTGGAAGAATCCATCGCCGTCTCATTGGTTTGTCTTGTCTTCCTTTCCAGTATTCGCTCTTCACTGGTGGCAATCTTCTCCCTTCCGGTGGGAATCTTTGCAGCGTTTGTCCTGATGGCGCGACAAGGACTTACCGCCAACATCATGTCTCTCGGCGGAATCGCAGTCTCCATCGGGGTCATGGTCGACGCGGCGATCGTGATGATCGAAAACATGCACAAACACCGGGAACGTGCCGATGGATCGGTCTCCCCCTGGGAGAGCGCACTTGCTTCCACACTGGAGGTTGGCCCCTCTCTCTTCTTTTCGCTCCTGGTGATTACAGTCTCCTTTCTCCCCATCTTCGCACTTCAGGAACAGGAAGGCCGGCTTTTCAAACCTCTGGCCTTTACCAAAACCTATTCGATCGCCATCTCCGCCGGTCTTTCGATCACACTGGTTCCGGTCCTGATGGGCCTTCTCATTCGGGGAAAGACTAAACCGGAGGAGTCCAACATCATCAACCGGATCCTTGTTCTTCTTTATCGGCCCGTCGTCGGTTGGGTCCTTCGACACAGAAAGCTCACGCTTGTCTTTTCCGGAATATGTCTTGCCACAGCGGTGATCCCGCTGTCTCACCTGGGAACGGAGTTCATGCCACCTCTCTATGAAGGCGATCTTTTGTACATGCCTACCATGACTCCCGGCATCTCGGTGGGAGAATCGGCCCATCTGCTCCAGATCACCGACCGGCTCATCAAAACCGTTCCCGAGGTCGATCACGCATTCGGTCAGGCAGGCCGCGCCGAAACAGCGACGGATTCCGCCCACCTCACAATGTTCGATACGGTAGTGATGCTCAAACCACGGAGCGAATGGCCTCCGGGAATGACCCTCTCCAAACTGAAGGAGCGTTTAAATGAGAGCCTCCTGCTTCCGGGCATTTCAAATATCTGGACCATGCCGATCATCAACAGGGTCAACATGCTCTCAACGGGAATCAAATCCCCATTGGGACTCAAGGTAACAGCTCCATCACTCGATGCCATCAACCGGATTGACCGTCAGATCGAGGAGGTTCTCAAAAAACTCCCTGAAACGTCTTCTGTCTACGCTGATCGGCTCACGGGAGGCCGTTACATTGTCGTGGACATTCATCGCGAAACAGCCGCCCGCTACGGCCTCAACATCGAAGATGTCAACCGGCTGGTGAAAACCGCCATCGGCGGAGAATCCCTGACAACCGTGATTCATGGTCGGGAGCGATTCCCCCTGAATCTTCGCTACCCCAGAGAAGATCGGGGATCACTTGATGCCATTGGCGCATCCCTTCTTTCGACACCGGACGGACAAGAGGTCCCCCTCTCCCGTCTGGCATCCCTTTCGATCACAGACGGCCCCACAATGATCAAGACCGAAAATGCCCGACTGACAGGATGGATCTATATCGAACCCAAGGGAGGCGATCTGGGCGGCTATGTCGCCCTGGCACGAAAGGCCATTGCCAGATCTGTCCTGCTTCCTCCGGGAACGACCCTTTCCTGGTCGGGACAATACACCTCCATCAAACGGGCTAAAAAACGTCTGGCGCTGGTCCTGCCACTGGCCCTTTTACTCATTGTCGTCTTGTTGCTTATCCATTTCAGGAGTGCTGCCAAAACAGGAATGGTCCTCCTGTCGCTTCCATTTGCTGTACTCGGAAGCCTGTGGTTTCTCTATGGACTTCATTATCGCCTGTCCGTGGCCGTCATCACCGGAATGATCGCTTTGGCCGGTGTGGCCGCCGAGTTTGGCATCGTGATGATCCTTTACCTCGATCGCTCCGTGGAACTTCGCATCAAAGAAGGGAGACTTGTGACCCCGGAAGATCTCGATGGAGCAATCATTGAAGGAACGCTCTATCGTCTGCGCCCTATCGCCATGACGGGAACAGTCATCCTGGCGGGACTTCTTCCGATCATGTGGAGCCATAAAACCGGATCGGATGTCATGAAACGGATCGCTGCTCCGATGGTTGGAGGCATGGTGACCGCCATGATCCTGAGTCTTCTCGTTATCCCTGTACTGTTTCGCTTCTGGAAAGAGGCCGATCTCCGCCGGAACTCATTGGCCGGCGGATCGGGGCTCGATCCATCACAAGCAAAGGAGATCTCTCCTTCTGCGACCTTCAAACCCTAAACGAAAGGAAACAGCTGATGAAGACTTTGAAAAACCGATTGAGAACAATGGCGGGAGCCACGATGCTTCTGACAGGAATGCTTCTTGCCAGCACTATCGCCATGGCTGACGACATGGGGGGAGGAATGGGAAACATGAACGGAATGTCCGGCATGTCCTCCGGGACAGAAAGTGCAGCGACATCCGTCGGACACGGAAAAGGAGTCGTCAAGGCGGTGGATCAGAAAGCAGGAACGGTTACCATTGCCCATGGCCCCATCAAGGCATTCGGGTGGAAGGGAATGACCATGGCCTTCAGTGTAAAGCACCGCTCATACCTGTCCTCTCTGAAAAAAGGGGAACATGTCCGTTTTGATGTTATTCAGGACAGTCAAGGCCCCGTTATCACAAAGATAGAAGAGGTCCAGTAAGTTTACGGAGGTCGGCTGCCCTGGGTGAGCCGTTTTTTCGATGAAGAAGCTTCATCTCAGGGCAGAAAGGCCAACCGGGATGGCTTATTATGAATTGAATTTCAGTCCATCGACCGGATTTTTCCGGTCGGAGACCAAAACATCTCATAAATAACAATGGAGGATACACCATGTTGAAAAGAGTGATTCTTATTTCATCGGCCATTTTTTCCCTGGGTTTCCCCGTGGGAGCATGGGCAATGAACCCTGCGGATGTCTTCCTGAACCAGAAGATGGATGCATCTGAGAAAAAACTGCTTCTGGCAGAAAAAGCGAAGGGAATGGAACGACAGAACGCCCTGGCCGCACAAATAAAAATGATCAAGACCAACAACAGAATCATGAAAAAAGAGATGAATGCCCTGATGAAGGAAAGCATGAAAATGGGACGGATGACCACCATCGCGGATATTATCCGTTCAGATCGCCGGATGGAGGAATACAATCTTCTCATGAACAAAATGATGGACCAGATGATCAGGGATGAGTCACTTCTCCTTAAGATCATTCAGAAAAAGTGACCCGGTCGGACATGTTCTATCTTCAATGATTTTTGAGCGGGTTCGCCTCTGCAGATGGAAAACTCAGGGGCTCCTGTGGAAGAAGACCCTCCCGGAACATTCGCTTCCGGGGGGGCTCTTCCATTAAAGATAGTGTTCAATCCGGATCAGCTGCCGATGAAATTGAATCTTATAATTCCTGGAGAAAATTATGGATGAAAAACCTTTGAGAAGCTTTAAAAAGAGTGTTTCACGAAGAGATTTTTTGAAGCGAATGTTGTTTTTTGCACTATTGGGAGCCGGATGGATCTTGCTCAAGAGAAATCAGGCTTTAGCAGGGAGCCCGAAAGTCAGTAAAAAGATCGCCCATTATCAGTCGCATCCAGATCAAGGGAAAATGTGTATGAGCTGCACACATTTTCTTCCTGCTGATCCAAAAATGAAACAGATGATGGAAAACATGCCCGGGATGGGCGGGATGATGCAGGGAATGCCGATGGATGGAATGAAAGGCAAAATGATGGGGAAAATGGGGCTCTGCGAAGTAGTCGAAGGCCCTGTGAGTCCGATGGGATATTGCCGATTTTATTCCCCGATCCAGCAGTCGTGAATTGCAGATGTCCTCAAAAATGGGCCTTGGAATCTGAAGATTTTTCCGTGTGGATCACAGTCCCAGAACAGCCTCCTGCAGCCATCCGAAGGGAATCCGCTCCTGTTCGAGGCGTACTCCCGGGCCTTCTGAATCGCTTTTCAGGAGTTCAAACACGGATTCTTCCGAAGGGGTAAGACGAGTCAAGACTCCCGAAAAAGGATCCGGCTCATGGCCCCACAACGGACGGTGGGCAAAAAGCGTCTCCCGGTCCATCAGAAAGGAGCGGACATTCGGGAAGTAGGAACGCAACCGGTCGAGGATCGCAAAACCGTGCGTATCGATATCTCCCCAATAGAAAAGATCGACACCCGAAAGCCAGCGGACATCGGCCAGACGGTCCACCCCGTAGCCAAGGCCAAAAATGACCAGCCCCTTGGGAACATCCGGGAATGCCAGCCCGTTGATCTCGTTTTCCGTAACGAAAACCCGGTTGACCCCGAGATGACTTCGGGAAAACTCTTCCGGCCGAACCGCCATATCGGAAAATTCTCCCTGAAAGACCTCCCGGGAAAGAAGGCGAAAGCGCAGAAGGGCAGGCTTTCCCAGAAGTCCGTATCGACGTTCGAATCCCCGGGCTCCGGAGACGGACTGGTCGATCCAGTTTTCAGGCAGTATCCAGTCTAAAAGCTCCGAGATAATCTTCCGGCGGGACTCGATGAACTTCGAATCGACCCCCGGAATATCGAGTTGTCGCAGATAAAGCCCGGGTCTTGGATTTATGGAAAACCATCCAAGAACGGACAGAATCCGGTCCCACTCCCTTAGATGATCAAGAACCTCCATCGGTGAATTCAGAAACCATCCTGAAAGAGATGGGAAAAGGAGTAGTGTTTGCTCGAACAGTCCTTGCCACAAAGTTGACTCCTTCAACCTTCCGATCAGGTGAAGAGCATCACTCTCTGTCGGAATGACAACGGAGAGAGGGATCCTGTTTCGGCCGAGGATTCGATGGTTCACCGTGGTCCAGACGATCCGGTATCCAAACCCCTTTCCGTCCTGACTCCCTTCTTCCAGGGAGCGAATCCATTCCCGGACCTCTCCGAAGCGTTCCAGAAGATCCCTTGCACCGGGCCTCCGAAGAGAGAGCGTTATGGGAAACGGACTCTCCATCCTGATCCGGGCAGAAAGAATGTCTCCCCGGTCCCAGAGGCGCATGATCTTTTCCCGAATCTCCCCGGGAGTCGACCAGATATTTCCTCCACCCTTTTTTTTCACCGATCTCTCCTCAAGAGACCCTATCCGTTTCTCCCGTTCCTAAAGGAGGGTTACTCCCAGAGATCTCTCTTTCGGACTCTCGGGCCTCCTTCTCTGATCGGTACTCCTCGATCGTGAGATTCCTGATCCGCGAGATCCGTCCCTCTTCGTTGTGGACAAAGGCCACCGAGGAAACAAAAGGTTCGATGATATGGATCTTCTGAAGAGGGGTGACAATCAGGAGCTGAAGGTTCAGACGCTTGAAAAGGGTGAGTCCGTATCGGGCCGACTCATCGGAGCCGCGTCCAAAGGCCTCATCAATCACCACAAATCTGAAGCTTCGGGTCTTTGGGGATCCCCACTCAAGGCCAAACTGATAGGCAAGGCTGGCAGCCAGAACGGTATAGGCCAACTTCTCCTTCTGACCTCCCGATTTTCCTCCCGAATCGGTATAGTGCTCATATTCGGTATTGTCTTCTCTCCACCTTTCCGAAGCAGAGAAAGCAAACCAGTTCCGGACGTCAGTAACCTTCTCCGTCCATCGGCGGTCCATTTCTGCCAACCCCTCCCGCCCCCTGAATCGTTCAATAATGCGACGAACCTGAAGAAACTTCGCTTCAGAGTAGGACTCCGACGTCGATCCTGTCATCGAGTCTTCGGTGCAGGCACGAAGGTCCTGCTGAAAATCCCTGATTTCGGGGTCGTTCGAGGATTTGGCCTCGAGAACGATATAACGTCCAGCGGTATAGTCGATCCCCGCAAGGGATGCGTTGATTCTCGACACCCTTTCCCGAATACTCTGGACTTCCCGATTCAGGTGGGACAGGAATCCTGCCACCTCCCGAATCGTATTTTCGTTTAGGAGCTCCTTGAAACGGACTTCAAAACGGGGAAGATCGTCCATCTCGAGAGAGCGAAGCATCGACCGATAAGCGTCAGTCGCTTCCACCCGGGCATCCACCTCCTGTGTCTCAACCGGAAACATGGCCTTGTAATCATGCATGGCTTTTAGAATTGCATCTCTCAACTGCTGGTTTTTCTGGGACAACAACCGGATTCGCTCGGCAAGTTTCTGACGCATGCCCTTTTCCCGGGAGGCGAGACAGGAAAGAGTGAAAAGTCCGTCTTTACCAAAGGCTTCTTTTTTCCGTAAATCATCAGGAAGGTCGGAGCGGAACTGAGCCATCAGTCGGGGAACGAGCGTTTCGGAAAAGTTGGGCGGTACATCCCGAAGAATCCCGGAAAGTTCAGCCACCCGTTCAGTGGCCCTCTCTCTGCGCCCTTCCTCAGCCCCACGACGTGAAATCAGGCGAACCAATCCCTCCTCGGTTTTCCTCATCTCGACTTCAATTGTTCCAAGGCGCCCTTCGAGAGCCCTCAGTATATCGGATCCCTTTTCAAGAAAATCCCGCTCCGTCTCCATTCTCCCAACAAGAACCGCAACGGACTTCCAGTCCATTTCCCGGAAATCCCTATACTCGCCAATACTTCCCAGTACGCCAAGACGATCCATGACCATCTTGCGCTCCGCCGAAAGAGAAGAAATCTCCTTCCCTGCCCCGTCCATACGAACCTTCAGATCTCTCGCCTCTTTCTCAAGAGCCTGGATCTTTTCCTTGTTGGACCATCCCAGGATATATCGCGTTCTGTCGCCAATCTGGTACCGGTCATCCTTCTCGTGTTTTCCGGAAGCCGACTTGATCTGGCCAGCCAAAGTCAGAGCGGCACGCTCCCGTCGAAAATCATCGAGACTGGTGCAACAAACGTAATTGAAGCGGCGGGCAATTTCAGAATGGAGCCATTCGGAAAATTCCGATCCGGATCGCACATCAAGCTTTTCCGGAAGAGAGTCTGAACGAATGGGCAAACCCTCCTCGCCATCATACCTCCCTTCCCTTGGGATCCCTTGACGAACACGATAATAGACCAGACGCCCTGACAGGGATGTTCTATCAACCCATTGGGCCACTGCCTGATAAAGGCGGTCCGGCACCAGAATCGACAGGGCGAAATGATGGAGGACCCTTTCTATCGCCCCTTCCCAGTCCCGCTGGCTTTCCATGACTCCGATCAACTCACCCGCAAAAGGAAGAGAGTCCGAATCGATCTTGAGCGCGGAACAGATATTCTGGCGAATTAAAAGTTGCCCGGCAGGAATACTCGAAAGACGTGATCGCAGGGATAAAACTTCTGAAACAATCCCTTCATAGCTCATCGCAAGCGTTTTCTTTATGACCGAGATCTCTGTCTCACGACTGGCAATGGTCGACAGACGATTTTCTTCCTCCTCCCGGATTCGAAGGAGCGCATTCAAATTTGTCCCAAAGATTTCAGGGCCAGAAGCCCGGGGAAGAGAAAGGGAGGTGGCAAGCTTATCGTATCGCTCCGATCTTGCAAGGCGCTCGACCCTTAAGGTTTCCTTTTCCCGAATCTCAAGCCGAAGCTTTTCAAGACGTTCCCCACCATTTTCAGATATGGCCTGCTTGAGAGCGTCGCGCTCGAGCACTTCCCCGGAGCGCCTCTCCTCGGATGCACGAATCGAGGCGGAGAGAACGATCAGGGACTCTGAAACCCCCTTTAACTCCTCCTCAATAAGTGTCGTCTCAATGGAAGCAATCCATGGACCAACAGCCTGTTCCATTTTCAAAAGCCCCGAGATCTCCTCGACCGCTTTTTCGTAGGAAGAACAATTCTCCAAAAGAGGTGAAAGTTTCTCTATTTGTCTCTTTGCACGGATCACCGCTTCGTGCGCCCGCGTCAAATCGTCGAAATGGGTAATCAGCGCCTCAATTCTCGAAAACCCGGTACCACGTTCCAGCATATGGTCCCGGACAAAGTCGGTCAGATTTCCCACCGACTTCATGGAAACCGTCTGATGAAAAAGATCCAGAGCCTGCTCGTTGTCGATCCCGAACCGCCTTCTGAAGGCTGAACTATAAGGAGGGAAAGTCTCGAACATCTCTAATTTCCCGAAGTTTTTAAAGCGTTTTTTGAGATCGGCAATCTCGGATCCGAATCCTGAAAAATGACCAGATATCGAGAGGTCCTGCTCTGCTACCACATAAAACCTGGCAGGAGGCCCCTGGGCTTCCCTCATCCAGAAAACCTGGGCCAGTGTCACAGTCTGGTTTAAGTCCTCGTTTTTAAAAGCACCCAGAATAACCGAGAATCCCCCCGACTCCCGGAGGGCCACAGGACGGGCAGAAAGTCCAGTTTCAGAGCGTTCGGATTTATAGTGGCCCAAGACATAGGAACGCAGCGACCGTTCCCGGGCTTCGGCTCCCGCCGCCTTGTTGTAGGCAATTTTCTGTGGAGGAACGAGAAGTGTCGTCAGCGCATCCACCAAAGTCGATTTTCCCGAACCGATATCACCGGTAAGAAGGATGTTCTCCCCTGCAGGAAGGAGCCTCCAGACCTTCTCATGAAAGGTCCCCCAGTTGTAGACTTCAAAGCGATGGAGGCGGAAGCCTGATCGTTCTCCCATAGGAAAATCCGTAAAGGGAAGCCTCACGAGACGCCTTCCGTCATTTCTCCACTTTCTGGATCTCCGGACAGACCAGCCAGCGAAGCATATTCCGAAAGCCTCCGGTCAAAATCATCCAGCCACTGAGCATCAACAAAGGCCTTCAGAATTCTATTAACTTCGTAGCGCTCGGCCTCTTTCGATGGTCCCTTGAGTTTTCTGAGAAAACCCATTTCAACGATCCGGTTCACATGGACCAGAATGCGCTCTTTGAGACGAACATCATTTTTCGTCTCCGGAAGAAAGACCCTCATCTGGTCAACGATCTCATCTGCTGACAATATGAGCCGGGAATCTCCGCTTTCAGCATCGAACTGGGCAAGCTTCGACCGGATAAGTGCCAGGAGAAGACTCACCTGATAGCCCATCTGACGCTTCGGGATCAGTGACGGAAGCGCCGACTCTGTCGACCCTCCCGGAATGGGCTCCTTTTGTTTCAGATAGGCAAATCCCTCTGTTTCGTCGATTAAAAGGTCCAGACCAATAACAGCCACATAGTCCCGAACACGGGCGGAAAGCTTCAGAAGGGACTGCCACAGAAGCGGCGTTCCTTCCCGAATGAGAACGCCCTTTAAAAGGGCTATCAAAACCCGGGAAAGAACTGGAGAGGCTCCCAAGCCCTCCCCAGCCGAAGCAGGTGTGAACGGATCGGCGTCAGAATTCCCTTTTCCCGATTCCTCTTCCTGATATTGTTCTATCATGCATGATCCTCTTTGAATAATGGACTCTCCTTAAACGGGTGTGTTCGTCTATTGCCTGAAAAAGAGAATTTCCGGGAGAGTCGCCTTTCGGACGACCCCCTCCGGGTCGGTCCAGAAAACCGGCCAGGAGCGCTCCTCATCGATTGATGCCTTCGGGTTTTCCGCGACAAGACTCAAATAAACGACAACTTCCGCCAACCCCTGGGTCAGGGGATACGCATCAAGAATCTCGCAAAGGGATACAGATCTGCGGGATGCCAAGGCAGCAGAGATCCGGCCAGAAAGCTTTCCTTTATCCACATAGACCTGTTCGAAAAGAAGATCTGAGGGAATCGCCTCTTCTCCCGAAGTCAGGATCCGGTCGGGAAACTGTGGCCTGACAGTCGGCCGATAAAGAGAGCGGTCCATCGAGAGAACAATTTCACAAGAAGGCTCCGAAAGAGTCATAAAATCCTTTTCCGGAGGGGTCCCCCTTACGGAAATCGCTTTCTTTTCAACATTACGAATAAGCTCCAGAATACGCCTGTTTTCGAGCCATGTCTGATCGTCCAGGAACCGTCTGAACTGTTCTGAAAGTCTGGCAACAGTTCGCTGAGCCACATCTCCTGCCTCAAGCCAGTCGTAATGAATGCGAAGAAGCCGACGATCCGGACGGAGCGTCTTCACCGCTTCTAGAGAAAAGGCGGCTTCGAGAAGGGATGAAAGCTCTTCTTGACGGGAAGGGGACATAAGAAAGTCCCAGAAGGCCTGGAAGCTCTTTCCCTGGTCTGAGTCGGAAATGGCATCGCGTTCGCCGAAGATCTCGTGAAGGAGTGCCCCTTTGGCTCCTTCCCAAGTAGCAATCCTCTCTCTCACTTCCCGATCGAGGGTGCGAAAATTTTGCTCGACCTCCCTGAAATCCGAAAGAAGCCCTCTGGCAATCCCGTCCACCTGAAGGAATCGCTCCCGAAGGGCCGTTTCATCCATTAAAGCAACGTCCCCACCCCTTATTCTTAGAATCTCCGCATCAAGCAGGGACTTTCTCCGTTCAAGCTCCCTGATGCGTATCTCGGGATCGGTCTCGCTTCCATCTGTCATCTGGCGAAGGAGTTCGAAAATCGTCAAAAGACGGGATTCCGTCCCGACAAACTGACGTTGCTCCAAGCTCAGCAACCATTCGATGGCCTTTTCGGTGGTCGGTGTGAGATCAAGGTGTGGTTCATCGCTCTCTAGAGGATAATACTTCCTGAGCCAACCGCGTTCGTCAGAGGCCCAGTCCTCAATGTACTCCCGTGCTTCTTTGGGATAAAGATCGTTTCCAGCAATCTCTCTAAGGGAGTAGAGGGTATCATCCAGAAGAGAAACGATCTCTGCAAGTGACAGGGTTCGCACATTTGGAAGAATATAAACCTGATGGAGAAAGCTCACGACAAGCGGGGCATGATCAGCCAAGAGGAGTCGCCATGCCGGGTGATTTCGCCTGAGGGACTCAAGTGCCGAGTAGTCGATGGAAAACGCCTCCCTGTGGAGAATCGAGCAAACCGATCCGGGGGGGGAACTTTAAAACAAGTTTGACATCCTCCCCCCTCCGGGACAGTTCTGCGCAGCTTATGCCCCGCGCGACAAATTCCCGGATTTTTTCAATCGCCTCTTCCACACATATCTGTTCACAGATCTTCACCGGAAAAATTGTACAGGAATTTTTCCTCGGTGTTCATTGCATACTTATGGGGGCATGTTTAGCCCTTCAGTGCGAGGTTTGCCGTGCATCTGATCAAACGAAGTTGTCTTTCCCATCGCATGCAACGCAACTGGATGCAAGTCTCTTTAGAAAGTATTTTTTCAAACTCCTATGCTCTCTGATCTAAGGTGTTTAGTTGAAATGAAAGACATTACCCATCATGCCTATAGGGTAACAGGGCCAAGATTTAGGTAGCGTAGTCAAGTGGAGACCTGAGCAACCCCTTCTGGATATGGGTTTTCTTCTTTTGTCGGATCAAACCCATTGTAATAGTAAGCGAGCCTGACCTTGGTCACATTGAGAGCTCCCTTGGTGGTCCACTTGCCGACATTGACACGCGTGTTGACGGTCCGAAAAAGCCGTTCAATGCGGCTGCTTGTCTTTCCTTCAAGCTTGTTCGAGAGTCCTGTGAAAAGGTCATTCTTTGCATTCTCAAGGTAGGAGACGACATGTTTGTACTCCTTCGTCCGGCAATCCTTGACGAGTTCATCGAGCTTCTTCGTTTTGAGCGCGATCAGGGCCTGGATTTCCTCGTCCGAGTCGATACCGGAGCGGA
>JAKCCY010000160.1 GCA_021838765.1 Nitrospirota bacterium | reverse complement strand
ATATTTTCCGGAGATAAAGGATGGTCTTATTTCTGTCCAGGAATGGATGCAAGGTATCAGGTCCCCTTTGGCGCATTGATTGGATGGTCAAGGATGAAAGATGCGCCATTTTCCGCACCGCTCATCACCGTTCTTTCTGTCTTTTTTAAGGATTGAAACAGGTTGGATCTGTTTTCCAGAAAATGATCGAGAGCCTCCATGACCAAATGAGGCGCCGACGATTTCGCAGAAAACGCCAAACCTTGGGAGACCGCCCGTAAAATACGATCTTTCTGAGGATCCAGAGCCCGTTGAAACGGAATGAAAAGGGATGGGAGCCCGGACTCGATCACCTCATGGAATGTGTTGTATCCTCCGGAAGAAACGATTCCATCAAAAGCCAACAGCCAAGGTTTCAGGGGCCATAAGGAAAGGATCTTGTCCCGGGGAAACTCCTGCGTGGTAGGGATCCTTGCCAATGGTCCGGTTGCAAGGCGAAAAGAGATCTTCCGGTTGCTCAGAAAAGTGGCCACCTTCCCGGACAAGGAAACAGAATCCGGATCACCGCCCCCACCGAGTGTCACCAGAAGGGTCGGGTCGGTTGCGATTCCGAGAAGCTCTCTCGCCTTTTCCCGGTCATGCACGGGAAGAGGGGCTGTTACTGGCCCTATAAAATGGACTCTGGCGTCTGTGTCAAAGAAAGAAGGAAGAGGGACTTCTCCGGGATTGTGGGGAACCAGAATCTTGTGAAAGGGGGCGAGAAGGGATTTGAACTGGTCTTCTGGCCAACGGTCCGGATCGATTTCCCGGAAGACAAATATTTTTTTGATGGGCCATTCCAGAATGGCCCTGAGCTCTCCTTCCGGCCCCTCCGGAAAAGTGTCCACCACAATAACATGCGGATCAAACGAGGCAACCGCCTGCCAGAAAATGGGACGCACCGTCTGGAGGTAGGACTTCAGGGTCAGTCCTGATTTTTTTGCACGGGACTTTCCCGGAATCCGGATCGTGAAAAAGGGAAATTCCTCGGGATACGGCCCTGCCTCCGAGTTCGTGAGAAAGATGATCTCATGTTTCGGCTCCGCATTCCGGATGGCAAGAGCCAGGGACAGAAGCCTGTTCAGATGTCCAAGACCCAGACCATTGGATGCCGAAAACAGAATGCGCATCAGCTGCGGTCGCTGCTTTCACCGATGGATCCTTCGCGATCTTCCCGGCCGTGATCGCCCCCGCCCTGCCATCCTCCCGACTCAGGCGACGGATAGTAGTTGTTGACCACCTCCGGCTGACGCTCTCCGGAATGCATCATCCAGTCCATGAGCATCATGTCTCCAAAGCCCATGCCTCCACCCATGAAGCCCATTCCGCCACCGAAGGCGTTTTGGGGGGGAGCATAATTCCCGGTCCTCTGATAATTGCTTTCCATCTCGGCCAGACATTTGGGGCAGACCCGCACAAAGGCGGTTTTTCCATCCCGCTCGAGGGAAATGGTCCTGCCATTGGTGGCATCATTTCCGTCGAAAATACACTTGGAAGGATCCGATCCCCCTGTGAGAGGCTGATTCTCCGCATTCGGGTGCATGTTGACGGAGGGAGGAACCGGTGTTTCTCCCGATGGTGGGAGAGCTGCACTGCCCGGCTCCATGATGAATCGAATTTGCCTGATGGCTTCATCGACCGGAGCAAGTGCCGCTTCGAACCTCCTGTTTCGGTCCTCCCAGTCGGTCCCCTGTGTATCGGCTTCTTTCATGATCGTCAGGACCCGGACATAGGATGTATCAAGATTGGCGAAAGCCTTTTCCAGAAGATTTTTCTGGTCAGGGTGGTCGAGCAGGTAGTAGCTCTTTTCTTCCCTGAGCTTGTCGATGGCGGCAATCAGCCTGGCCCCGGTCTCTTCCATCTGTCGTTTGGTCTGATTTTGCAGTTCGTTTTTTTTCTTTTCACCCAATCGTCCTGCGACAAAAATCAGAAGGGCGATGGCAAAGACAACTATCATGGCAATCATCAAGGTCGAATGGCCTCCATGGGATGGTTCTGGTGAAAGCCCGGAGAGGGATGAGACTGGTGGTGGCAACCGGTTTCCGGAAGAATCCGGAGAGAACTGGCTGGTTTCCCTGACAAGCCTTTCTCTCAGCGTTTTCACATGAGCCTTGTTTCTGGCAAAGGAAAGGGAAGGGTTTGTCTGGATTGCCCCGTCAAGGTATTGAAGTGCTTCATGGTGCCTGTGAAGCCTGTTCGAGGAAAGGGCCATGAAATAGAGAAGCTTTCCTGTACCAGTCGGGTGGTTTTGATGAAGATCCCTGAAGACATTGAATGCCGCCTCCAGGTTTCCTTGATGGTAAAGGGTAAGGCCGTCCTCAAAGGTCTGTGCCGCCATGGCATTTGGCGGCATCAGGAATAGAAAGAGAAAGAGAAGAAAAACAGCCAAGGGATTGATGCGAGCAGAGTTCAGGCGATGGTTTCCTTTTCCCATATCAGGGGGCACCAAGGGTTTTCTTGAGATTGGAAAGCTCGGAGTCGATATCCGGGGATTTTTTGTCCAGTTCCCGGAAGGCGGTATCCAGGTCGGCTCCGGATTGTCGATCCGCAATCTCTCTGGTTGCCTGTGCCTGTGCTTCCATCATGTCAATCTTGTCTGTCATCCGTTTCATTTCAGTGCCAAGATGGCCGGGGTCGATCTCGGCACGAATGCTGTTGACCTCCTGGGAGGCCTGTGCCCGCTCTTCCCGCAGGGAAAGCATGGACTGCTTTCGTGCGAACTCGTCATGCATGTCCCTAAGCTTTGAAAGATCTCCCTCGATTTCGGAGACCACTTTTTGCTGTTCGTCCCGCTGCCGGGTCATCTCGGAAAGATCGGCCGAGAGCCGGCTTTTTTCCACAAGAGCTCTTTTCGCCAGATCGTCATTCCCCGCTTTGACGGCTTTTTCCGCCCGCTCCTGATAGAGGGCGACCTGGGATTCATCGTCGCGAATTTTCTGCTCGAGAAGCTTGATTTCGGCCACCGCCTTGACCAGCTCTCCCTGAGCCTTTTGAAGCTTGTCATCCAGTGCTCTCATCTGTTGGGCCATCATGGCAGCAGGGTCTTCGAGGTGATCTGCCACGGTGTTGGCATTGGCCAAAAAAATGGTTCGAAAGCGCTCATAAAGGCTCATGCACGACTCCTGTATTCTGAAGAGGATGGAAGATTTTTAGGGGGGCCGGAAGCGAGATGTCTCTCGGAGCTGCCGGGAAAGTGATGAAAAGTGTCCAGTTCTGAAGCTCCTTTCAGGAAGGAGTTTCCGGAGGAGACGGAAATGGATTCTTTTCGTTCCTGTCCATAGTGGTGGTGTAAAATGCCGACACCCGGATGGACCTTTCCCGAAGGTGTCCTGATCGCATTGGACTTTAGAATGGGGCGAAATGTTCCCGGTGTATCCACCGGATAGCCTCCCAGAAAAGCGGTGAATATCCGCTCGGAATCCCAAAGAGGAATATACCAGGATGTTGCTCCGGAGAGGGCAATGTCAAAGGTGTAGCTTGCAGTATTGAAAAGACTTTCCCAATGTTGATGGTTGGTCTGGTCCTCGAACTCGTCTCCGGAGGCATAGGGAGAGTGTGTGATATCCAGAACCCTTAAGATGAGTGACGTGATCACCCTGTGGTTGAACCTTTGGTCGGAGTTTGCGATCCTCACGGAGGCAAAGATCCGATATGGGTCGACCGGCCAAAGGGTCAGTCGGGATTCATCCCTTATGAAGCCAAGAGGCTTTTTCCAGGCTGTTCCTTCAGGGATTTTGTGGGAAGAGTCAAGGGGAGCCCTCAAGAGATGATCGCTTGAGGAAGAGCTTCTTAGCCAGTTTGCCGAAAACATGGGAGAATCCTTCCTGAGAGTCGTTCGGTTGGATCGGGTTTCGGAAGTCCCTTTTGAAAGAATACCTTGAGGGCATTATACCCGAATTGTCGGACCGGTTCAAAAGGAGAATATTGATGTGTAGGCGTTTTAATAGAAAAGAAAAGCTGTTATATGCAATTTTTGTTTGTTCTTTCTTGGGTGCATGTGCTTTTTTGAACCCTCCTGTCTTTACAGAAAAGCAGCTTTCCGGTGTGGTTACGGACCTTGATCCTTCTTCGATTATCCGGGATTACAAGGAGATTGCCGGAGAGACAGTCTTGATCGGAGGAACCATTGGCGAGATCCGGAACACCAGGGAGCGAGGATTCATGGAGGTCAATCTGTATCCCCTGAACAATGACATGAGACCCGAAAAATCCATGTCTCCATCCGGTCTTGTCTTGTTGCGGTTCGATGGGCCCATCAACAGTTTTGCCCTGACCTCCGGCCAACGGGTGACCGCTATCGGGAAGGTCATGGCCATGCGTCGGCCGGTCCCGGATGGAGATCATCTCCTGAGGCTTGTTGTGATCGATGTGGGTGACCCCAACCATTTGCATACCTGGCCGACGAGAGAACAGCAGACGGGCGGTATGCCTGGACTCAATTCCAATCCGGGTCTGATGCCGTCACCCGGCATGGGAGGCCACTAAAGGCTGTTTGTGGTTTCGAGATGTTTCTTAAGTGTTCCGAGATCGTCGAAGAGAAAATCGGGTGAAAGGGAGAGGAGCTCCTTTTTGGGATGAGTCCCTGTCGGAATCAGGCAGACCGGGACACAAGCGGCCCTTGCTGCATGGAGATCCCATGGGGAGTCTCCGATAAAGAGGGTGTTTTCGGGAGATGCCCCTAACCTGGAAAGAGCCTCCAGAATCATGTCGGGGGCGGGTTTTTCGGGAAATCCGTCTCCTTCTCCCAATGTAAACAGGGCCGGAGGGCAAATTCCAAGAGAGCGGGTGATGATCCGGGCTTCTTCACCCATTTTGTTTGTCACAACCGCCGCCGGTATTTTTGATTCCGAGAGAAAGTCCAGAATGTCCCGTGCTCCGGACATCAGACGGGTCTGACTTTCCGCAAGGGGCGTGTAGATTTCCCTGAATCTTCTTGAAGCTTTTTTGACATCCGATTCAGGGAGAAGCATGCGGAAGGAATCCTCCAGGGAGCACCCCACGAGGCCAAGCATCGCTTGGTGGGTCAGGACAATGTCCGTTTTTAGCTCCGAAAGAGTCTGGTTGAAGGACAGGAGAATAGGGGCAAAGGAATCGACAAGCGTTCCGTCAAGATCAAAAAGGACAGCTTCTAATGTTTGGAGTGGTGGCAACTTCAATCCATACTATGAGAAAGGTGGGGGACATTGGCTTAAACTGGATAGGATTGAATCCGGGGCATCCTCGGGCTGAGTGTCTGAGCAATTTTCTGCTTGGTGGTCCCAACGGGGTTCGAACCCGTGTCTCCGGCGTGAGAGGCCAGCGTCCTGGGCCACTAGACGATGGGACCATCGGTCAACAGAATGGCCATTATAGAGTGAAATACCCAATGAGGCAATCCCCCTGTGATGGGAGGATTGCCGATCACAAGAACATGAATCAGGATAACTCAAAAATAAAGGATATCTCATGAATGAAAAGATCGTTGATCGTTCAGTTGGGCTCTCCGGAGCCTTTATTAAAAATCTGCTCTCGGAGTTGTTTTTGGAGAAACAGGCACTTTTGTCGGTGCGCTCATCGGGAGCGGTCGCGGAGCTTTTTCCGGGGGAAGCCCAAACCTTTGAGCTGGGAGATTCCTATCTCACGATTGAGCGTTCCGACTGGCACCTCCATATAGAATTTTCAAAGATTGTGTCTGTTCGCTTCAAGATGGAGCGTTCTCCAAGGGGAAGGCTTGTGCG
>JAKCCY010000159.1 GCA_021838765.1 Nitrospirota bacterium | reverse complement strand
CGGGTGACTGGCTATGATACCGATCTTTTGGGTACATTTACCCGCGACATCCCCAGAGCAGGAACACAGATTGAGGCGGCAAGAAAAAAAGCACGAACAGGGATGAGTCTTTCAGGTCTCTCCATCGGGATTGCAAGTGAGGGCTCTTTTGGGCCGGATCCCTTTGCAGGAGTTTTTCCGTGGAATCTTGAGATCCTGATCTTTATTGATGACGAAAGAGATATTGAAATTTGCGGAGCGGCTCAAGGCAAGGCCAACTTTTCCCATAGTCTGGCATCCGGATGGTCTGAGGCCGAAAGCTTCGCCCGGGAGGCCGGTTTTCCCGGCCAGCATCTGGTTGTGCGTCCGGAAGGAGAAATTGATCCGCGAATCCGGAAGGGAATCGCCTCATGGAAAGACCTTGAGAATGCCTTCGAGTGGGCATCCGGTCAGTCGAAAACGGGGCAGGTGTTTCTTGAAACCGACGGCCGCGCCCATGCCAATCCTGTTCGGATGGAGAACATCCGTCTGGCATCGGAAGACCTTCTGAGGAAGATCCTGTCCGCATGTCCTGCTTGTAACGCTCCGGGTTTCTGGGTTGTTGACCGGATTCCTGGCCTTCCCTGCAGAAACTGCGGAGGAGGGACTCAGGACTTTCTTGCGGACGTTTACGGTTGTATCAAGTGTGGCCACCGCGCAAGACAAGAGCGTTCCGATTGGAAATATGCAGATCCGCTCCACTGCGACTATTGTAACCCCTGATCTTGTGCCGGGTGGTCGATTGCGGCCGCCAGGGATCTCTGCCACAGATCCCTGTTATCAGAAAAGAGCCGGTGACGAGGGGGAGTCGCTATTCCAAGACTATGGAAGCTTTATCAGACGACCTTTCGGACACGTTTTTCTTCATGACGGCTGTCGTGCAAGCAAACTTTTCTGAAATCCGGAACGGGCATTCATCCGGAAATGGTTCAGCTCCCTGCTGTAGGCTTGGACGATCGGACCATTTTTGTGGGCTTATGAAAACAAGAAGAGGTTTTCCGAAGATGAAACCTGTTTCCCCGGAACCGTCTTTTGACGGATATAATGGTAGCGCCGGTATTTTTTTGGAGAGGAAAGCCTCGAAGACCGCACCAGTCTTCACAGCCTTCAATCCTGTGAATCACAGCGCGTTGGAGGAACCGCTTCCGATGGAAGGCGGCTTCGGTTCTGACCGCCTGGGGTCTGATCATGATCGGCCGGGGGGAGCGTTTTATGTCAGGAGTTTTCCCCGCCATGGCTTTGATCGTCTGGCTCAATCTTCGCTTCCGCTGATCATTGAAGGGGAAACTGGGACCGGGAAAGAGTTTCTTGCGCGGATGATACATGAAAGCAGCTCCCGCAAAAAAGGTCCGTTTGTGGTTCTTGATGCGACTCATTTTTCCAGTGAGATCGCCGATTCCCTGCTATTTGGCCATCGAAAGGGGAGTTTCACCGGAGCGGCAGGCGATCATACCGGTCGTCTCGAGTCATCTCATCAGGGGACGCTTTTTATCGACGAGCTTCAGAATATGTCGCTGGAAGTCCAGATGAAGCTGCTGCGATTTCTTGATCGCAAGACACTCCAGCCCCTCGGTTCGACGAGAGAGATTTCCATTGACACAAGAATCCTTGTTGCGACCAATGAGCGCATCCCTTCTTTGTTGTCTGCTGGTCGCTTAAGGGCCGACTTCTTTTACAGGATCAGGGGAAAAACCATCAGGATCCCTCCTTTGCGGGAGCAGGCAGAAGAGATTCCCGCTTTGATCGATTGGAAATGGAAACGGTGGCAGGAGGAAAACAAGGCCATGGCGCCTGACCTTTCCAGAGATGGAGTCAGGGTTCTTAAGTCTTATTCCTGGCCGGGAAATATCAGGGAGCTTTTTTCTTTTCTGGACGGTCTGTTGGGGGCTTTTATGCCCGGTGAAAAAGTGCCGGTTGCCTGGATCAGGGAAGAGCTCAAATCCATGGAGCTTGACTGGTCTGGAGGTTCTGGACTGGATCAGGGGGAGGCTCTGGCAATTGAAAGAGACTTGATCGTTCACTCCCTCAGATCTTCTGACGGCGAGATTGCCAAAGCTTCCGAGTTAATAGGGATGAGTCGGACGACCATGTGGAGAAAAATGAAAAAGTTTGGAATCCGGCCATTTGATGGGAGCTGATCTGCCGGAGCGGTCAGGAGAAACGTTTGGCATGCCTTTTTTTCTGCGCAGGGATGAACAAATATTAAGGTTTTTACTGGTAATCCGGAGGTTGTCCTGGAATGCTTGATGCATTAATGCAAAAAAAGATCCATGCCGCAGCGGACTTGCTGCGGGCTGGTGAGACCGTTGCTTTTCCGACAGAGACCGTCTATGGGCTTGGAGCGGATGCTTCAAATCCTGTGGCGATAGAGAAAATATTCACAATCAAGGGGCGTCCGGCGGATCACCCCCTTATCGTTCATATTGCTGATGTGACTCAGCTTGAGCTTTATGTCGAGAAGATTCCCCGTTCCGTATGGCGGCTTTCAGCCCGTTTCTGGCCAGGACCCCTGACCCTGATTCTGCCTCGACGCAGCGACGTTCCGAACCAGGTGACAGGAGGACAGGATACGGTAGGAGTTCGGGTGCCAGACCATCCGGTTGCCACGTCTTTGCTGAAGGCATTTGGACGGGGAATTGCCGCACCGTCAGCCAATCCTTTTGGTCGGGTGAGCCCGACAACGGCGGAACATGTTCGGGCAGGACTTGGATCCGGAGTGGGCATGATCCTTGACGGAGGGCCTTGCCGGGTCGGGGTGGAGTCCACCATTCTCAGTCTGGATGAGAAAAGTGCGGTTCTTCTTCGTCCGGGAGGAATTTCGGTCGCAGAGATTGAAGAAACGCTTGGGAGGCACGTTCTCCCTGGATATTCCCGGGAGCCACGGCTCCGGTCGCCAGGTTCGCTGCCCTCTCATTATGCCCCTGTCACTCCCCTTGAGGTTCATCCGAACGCCACATTGTGGCATCGTGTTTTTCAAATTATTTCCCATGGGGGTAAGGTTGCTGTCCTGAACTTGGGAAAGACAGGCGAGAAACTCGAATGCGGTAGCGTCAACGCCGTTTCCATGCCTTTGACGGCGTTTGAGTATGGTCAAGCGCTTTATTCAACCTTGCATCACCTTGATCGGGAGGGATTTGACCGTATTCTTCTTGAAGCACCTCCTGATTTGCCGGAGTGGCTTGCGGTTAATGACCGGATCAGACGTGCTTCTCAAACATCTTCACTGGAAAGAGAAGCAGGGCAGTAGGGGAAGATATGCCTGCGTTCTCTTTCTTGAAGTCTTTTCCCTGAGTCTCTCCTTGCGTTTTTCCTCACCTTCAGGTTTCGGTACTGATGCGACCAGTCGATTCTCCTTGGGTTCTCCCGGGATGTGTTTTGAAAGGCAATTGACAAGCGCTCTTTTTATGTATATAATGGTTAATAAGTTACTAACCATTATATACATAAAGAAGTGCCGAACATTTTGGGAGGGGAAATGGTCAAGCGTCAAATTCACGAGACAGACCTGTTGATCATTGGAGGGGGAACGGCGGGTTGCTTTGCGGCCATCAGTGCAAGAAGAGCTTCCCCCGATATTCGTGTGCTGATCCTTGAGAAGGCTCATATCGACCGTTCCGGCTGCCTTGCCGGAGGAATGAATGCGATCAACGCCTATATCAACCCGGGGGAAACCGTCGACTCTTTTGTGGATTATGTCCGATTCGATTCCATGGGGATTTTAAGGGAAGATCTTGTTAGAACACAGGCGGAGCTCTTCTCGGAGGTCGTCCGGGAACTCGAGCAGATGGGGTTGCCTATTGTGAAAGACGAAAATGGCCAGTATTCCCCTCGTGGCCGCTGGAACATCAAGATTCATGGGGAATCCCTGAAATCTATTCTGGCGAGAAAAGTGGTTGAGTCGGGTGTGACGGTCCTGAACCGGGTTGTTGTCACGAATCTCATGCTTCATGGAGGGGCTGTTACCGGCGCCATGGGATTTGGTGTTCGCGACGGAGATTTTTATGTCGCCAGGTCGAAAAAAACGATCGTCGCAACTGGTGGCGCTTCAGGGCTTTATCGTCCGAACAATGAAGGCGCCGCCCGCCACAAGATGTGGTATTCCCCCTTCAACACCGGCGCCGGATATGCAATCGGCATCAGGGCCGGTGCAGAGATGACAAGCTTTGAGCATCGGTTCATTGCCTTGAGGACAAAAGAGACCCTGGCCCCAACAGGGACGCTGGCTCTTGGTTTTGGGGCCCCACAGGTCAATGCGCTCGGAGAAGAGTTCATGAAGCTCAGATGGTCCGAATGGGGCGGGGAGGGTGCCCCCACCCCGATACGGCTTGCCGCTCCGATGAAGGAGATCGAGGAGGGGCGGGGGCCATGTTTCATGGATACAAGGCATCTATCCGATGATCGGGTCAAAAAGCTCAAGGAAGCCTATCTGGACATGTATCCCAATACTGTTCTCTATTGGGCGTCAAGTGATATCGATCCCGGACGGGATCCGATCGAAATCTGCGGGACAGAGCCCTATGTTGTCGGAGGCCATTGCCAGGCAGGATACTGGGTTGATGCCGGAAGGCGCACGACTCTTCCGAATCTTTTCGCCGCTGGAGATGTGGCGGGAGGGGCCCCTTACAAGTTTGTTTCAGGGTGTTTTGCCGAAGGAAAGATCGCTGCAATGACAGCTCTTTCGGAAATTCGGGATGAAAATCGCCCGATTCCTGGCCTCGATCTTGCCCAGGTGACAGAAGAGGAGGACCGTGTGTTTTCGTATCTTGATCACGCAGACGGCGAGTATTCTCCTGAGGAGATTGAGGAACGCATGCAGAAAGTCATGGACGAGTATGCCGGCGGGATCCGGACTGCTTATAAAATGAATGAGGCGGGGCTTTCCATGGCGGATAACTACCTTCAGAGGATTGTGTCGGACCTTCCCCGGATGAAGGCAGGCGATCTTCATGAACTGATGAATGCCCATGAGGTTGTTGACCGGATTGATGTTTCCCGGGTTCTTGTTGCCCATCTCAGGGCAAGAAAGGAAAGTCGATGGCCAGGTTTTCAAAGCCGCACAGACTTTCCTGATATGGATCCGGAGAACTGGTCCGTGTTTGTCAACTCGGTGCGGGATCTTGAGACGGGAGAGACAAGGATCGTTTTCAGGCCTCTTGACGGGGGAGGCGACTTGAAAGGTGGCCATCAGGAGGATAAGGAGGTGTTTCATGGGAATTCGCATTGATCTGAATGTTTGTCATGGATGTGTGAAACTTCCCGAGGCAAGATGTGTCATGGCTTGCCCGGGGGATCTTGTCGGGATCCGCAAAGAAGACCAGAAGGCTTTTATGCGTGTCCAGGCCGATTGCTGGGACTGCTATGCCTGCGTCAAGCCCTGTCCTGTAGGGGCAGTCGAGGTGGTCCTGCCGTATTCAGTGGCCGCGGAAAATGCCAGGCTGATGCCGAAGGTCAGGAGGGAAACGATCCGCTGGACTCTTGAAACGGCAGGAAAGGATCCTGAATTTTTTGACGCGCCAACACGTGTTCCCGATGACCTGATCGCAGAGATGGGCGGGGCCTGACGATGGCCGGCTTCATCCATTGCTGCTCAACATCCGGAAATTCTCCATGGCGCTTGATCTCCCCGGCGTCGGCTGCGGGAAGAATGTCAACTTCTCCTTGCGCCGAGAAGTCCTTACCTCCAGCCACACGTCTCCCACCTATCGAGACTATTCCTGCTGAAAACTCCTGATTTGCTTTTGAAAA
>JAKCCY010000158.1 GCA_021838765.1 Nitrospirota bacterium | reverse complement strand
GCTTGGGAAAGGAGCACTCATCCTGTCCGCCCATTTCGGGAACTGGGAATACATCTTCAAGCGGTTGTCCTATGATTTTCCCAAGGATGTCTACGCCCTGACACGGCGGATCAAGGATCCCAATGTCGATCTTTTTGTGAAGAATTACCGGGAAGCCAATACGGGGGCGACCTGTATCCTTCAGGACAACGCCGGAAGCCAGATCGTCCGGATCTTGAAGAGAAACGGAATTGTCATCACCGTTCTGGACCAGAACGCCGGGCTCAAGGAAGGTGCGTTTGTCCCGTTTTTCGGAAGGCTTGCCGCAACGTATACCAGTACGGCAAGACTCTCCCTTCGACTAGGCCTTCCTGTCATTCCGGTTTTGGGTCACAGGACGACAGGGCTGGACCACTTTGTTTGCGTGATGGATCCGATCATCCCTGATCCATCTCTTTGCGGGGAAAACGCGGTGGAGGTTTTGACCGCCCGATTTACGGGTCTTCTTGAAAAAGCGATCCGGGAATACCCCGAGCAATGGATCTGGCTCCATAACCGCTGGAAGACAAGGCCTCCTGAGGAAACAGGAGAGACTGTCCAGAACGGGAAAAGTGAGGAACTCACGGCTCCTGGGGATGGCGCTTGAAGGTGGCCGGAGAGGATTGTGTGGAAGGGAAACAGCAGACTTTCGATATCGACGGTGAAAGCCAGGGCTTTGTGTCCGGAGAGAAAGAGAAGGATCCTCTTCCGGGAGTGAAAAATCTTCCCCCGGGATCGAGTGTTCTGGTGGTTCTCCTGGGTCGCATCGGGGATGTGGTGATGACTCTTCCGGCCGTTCTGGGACTCAAGATGGCCCGTCCGGATCTTTTGATCGACTGGGTGGTGGAGGATCGCTGCGCCGATCTTTTGGTGAACCATCCGGCGATCAGGAGATTGATCCTTCTCCACAGGCGGGATTTTGAGGGAGATCTCAAAAAGGGAGCCTATCTATCGGCCCTTTCCAACCTGATCGCTTTCAGAAGGGATCTCCGGCAAGAGCGGTATGCCGCGGTTCTCGATTTTCAGTCTCTTTTGAAAAGCGGAGTGGTGGCATTTCTGGCCAAGGGGAAGATCAAGCTCGGTTCTCCTTCCACCTATGGGCGCATGAAAGAGGGGAGCTGGCTTTTCTCTCGTCAGGTGAATCTTTCCGACCCGAAGCTTCATCTGGTCGATCGACATCGTCTCGTGATCAGGGAGCTTCTGGGAGGTGATCCCCCGGTAGCCCCTTTTGTTCTGGGAATCGATCCCGGGGAGGAATGGGGTGTTCTGGAAAGGCTGGATCTCTGGGATCAAAGAATCCGGGAAAAGTCAGATTCGCCAAAAAGACCTCTGGCGCTTCTTCATCCTTTTGCCAGCTGGGTGACGAGGCGCTGGCCGATTGAGTCTTTCGGCCAGGTGGCCATTCGTCTTATCCGGTCCGGTTTCCGGGTCGGGGTGATCGGTGGGGGAGGGGCCGAGCAGGAGATTGCCTTTCTCAAGATCCGTGAGGCGATCGAATCGGGGGAAGAGGAGAAGCCTTTACCCGTTTCCTGTCTTGAAAGCTTTCTTGGGATACTGTCATTAAAGGAGTCGGCGGTCTTGATGAGTAAAGCGGAGATCGTCATCGCCTGCGATTCGGGACCGATGCATCTGTCTTCGGCCATGGGGGTCCGCACTTTGGGAATATTCGGGCCGACCGATCCGCAAAGGCTGGGTCCGGTCGGGAATCTGGGGATGGAGATCCATGCCGATCTTTTGTGCCATCCCTGCATGGGAAGGCGTTGTCCGATCGGGACGGTCTGCATGCGGGATTTGTCACCCGGGAAGGTTATCGAAGCGGCCTTTTCCCTTCTCAAAAAGAGCCCGACGGAAAAGACTTCTCTTTTGGAAGGGCTCTGATTGTCCACCTCACAAACCGGAAATGTTCTTTCTCGAAAAACTTCAGCGGCTGCTCCCTCCGTCCACCGCATTCTTCTGGTGAAGCCAAGCTCCCTTGGTGATGTCATCCATGCCTTTCCTCTGCTCTCTGCTTTGAGGGGGTCTTTTCCGGAGGCGTCGATAGACTGGCTGGTCAACACGGAGTTTTCGTCTTTGGTGGGCCGTCATCCCGGAGTTTCCAAGGTGATCTCCTTTCCGAGATCCCTCTGGCGTAAAAAGGGATTTTTCAAGGCCATGGGGGAGATGCGACGGGAATTTGGCCCTGCCGGCTATGATCTGGTTCTGGATGCACAGGGGCTCATGCGTTCGGCACTTCTTTCAAGGCTTGCGGGCGGCTCCCGGATTATCGGTTTTTCCGATGCCCGGGAAGGGGCCGCATTTCTGTATCATGAACGGGTCGATCCATTCGCCGGTGGGAAAAAAGAATTGGACGGGTCTCCGAGGGTTCTCCATGCGGTTTTGAAAAATCTTTCCCTTTGGCGCCATCTTTCAGGGATGGAGCCAGAGTTTTCCTCACATCCTTTTGAGATCCATTATGGTGATGAAGATAACAGGCATTTGTCGGAACTTCTTCAGTCGATCGGACTTTCCCCCAATCTTCCCTTTGTGGCGATTCATCCGGGGGCGAAAAGGGAGATCAAGCGGTGGCCGTCCCTGTATTTTTCAGAACTTCTGGATCTTGTCCGAAATAAACTGGGGTTGAACGTCCTTCTTCTGGGGAGTGCGGGAGAGTCCTCGCTTCTGTCGGAGATTGCGACAAGAAGTGGCCCGGGTGTTTACATATCGGCGGGGGATGTTCCTCTTGACCTGATGCCGCTTTGTCTTTCCCGCGCGCGTTTTTTTGTGGGAAATGACTCCGGTCCCCTTCATATGGCGGTGATGATGGGAACGCCAACCTATTCGTTTTTCGGATCTTCAGATGTCCGGAGAACGGGGCCATTTTCTCCGGGGAATACGGAACACCGGACCTTTACCGATCCGGTGCCCTGCGCCCCATGCGGGGATTTCAAGACGAAGTGCAGCCACCTATCCTGTCTTGTCGGGGTCACTCCCAATGTGGTTTTCGATGAGATCCTGAAAAAAACTCAACATTAGATCCGAAAAAGCTATGAGATAATCAGGAATGATCAAATCAACTGAGTTCTATGTTCTGATTCTAAAAGATTAATAGCAAAATCTGGTAAAATATTGGAGATGATTTTCTTTTGGGATGATTTGAGTCTTGATTTATGATTGATCGGACCTTTCTTTTCTTTATTTAAAATATTTTTAAGAGTAAAAAAAGCTTTATCCAAGCTCTATATTTGGACTCATTATATGCTTAAGCGATTTCCGATTCGAAGCAGAGCATGGGGTGTCTGCGGGAAGTGTAGATCAATGGTCTGGAAGGTTTTTTAGCTCGGAGGCTTCGACTCGGAGATGCTCCTGATTTTAACAGTGAGCAGATAAGATATTTTGATCAGGATCCTGTAAGCCGGATATTACTCTAAAGGTTTTTTGAGCAATATCCGTTTATAAATGTAAGGTATTCTTTTTTCAATTATTTCTTAACTCGATTGATTCAGGATTTTAAAATCAGGGTGAGTTTATCTGTTTTCATTTAACCATAAACTCTTTCAGTTGGGTGATGAAGACATCTTTACTGAATTTCTCATGAAAGGTCAGCAATGTCTAAACCTTTAGTTTCTGTTGTTATTTCTGTTTATAGAGAGGGAGAGATTCTGTCAGAAACAATAGAATCTGTTTTAGTACAAACATTTAGAGATTTTTAAATCGTCATTGTCAACAATAATGCAGATGATGTATCTCTTTCAATCATGAGAAAGTATGCGAGTGAGTATCCTGATCTGATCCGTATTGTCGATCAATCGGTTCAAGGAGTTCCAAGCGCAAGAAATAAGGGAATTCTTGAGAGCCGTGGCCATTATATCGCCATGCTTGAGGGAGATGACATGATGCTCCCCAATCGTCTCGAAAAATAGTTGAAATATTTTGAAGAGGAAAAAGATGGATTTTTACTGCTTTCCTCTTACTTTGACCGAGTTGATTGGGAGAATAAGACTCTATTGAATCCCGGAGGAATCGATAAAAACTTTTGGATGTCCTCCCTTAAAATAGACAAAATTTTTGGGTCTCACCCTTCAACTTGGTTTTTTGAAAAAAATACTTCCGTATCAGTAGGAATGTTTGTTTAATGAGGCCTTTAATCCAAGGCTCATCAAAGATGATGATTTCAACTTTAAAATGTTTCTTGCAGGGAGATTGGCGTGCATCCCTGAGAGTCTGGTTCGAGTAAGAATGCCGTCAGTATTCTATAATGACATCAAAGAAGCACAAGCAACCTCACTTCATGTCATTAACAAGCTCGATTTATTTTTTAATATCCTTAAAGAAAAACTATCAGATAATAAGACGGTAAAGATTGATGAAAAGGGATTCAGCACGATTCGCTCCCAGTGGTTGATGGAGCAGGCTACCGGGTTTATTTTGTACGAAAATGGAAAAAAAATTGCTCAGCGTCTGATAATAGAAGCAATAAAAGAAAAACCCTTTGATTACAAAAATTGGAAGGTTTATCTTCGGAGCTTTTCTCAAAAAAAGAAAGTAAAAAATGGAGAGCCAAAACGCCTTTTGCAGGAAGACATTGATTATCTGATGAAGAAAGAGTTTTTTCGACTGAACTGATTTTGATTATAGAAAAATAAATTTTTAAGGCTTGCATTTATGGAGGTGTCGAAGATTGATTAATCTTCCGTATAGATCAAGAACTCCAGTATGTCTAGTCCAAACTTTATTGAGAAATCCCTCACTATTAGAGTTTTTATCCTGTATATTGGGAAGTAATCATCTTGAGAAAAGAAAGCATAGGATAATCTGGTCATTACATTCATTGTATAGTGGCTAGGATTGTTTATTTTTTTAGGCATTAGTTCTATCGATCGTCCCGATTGGATTTCGTAAGAATCTTCTGTGATTTTTAATTTCTTGAGTTGTTCTGGAATGCTCATGATTAGCCATAAATAAGGATCAAATACGGTAATAAAGATCATGTATACCTTGAAAAAAAGTGAAAATGATTCCTTTGAATTCTGTAGGTCCTTCTGTGAATGAGGATGATAACGCTTCTTTTGAAAAAGAACGTCTTTCGGTTTGCCTGATCACTAAGAACGAGGAACAAAACCTCAAACGTTGTCTGGATTCTTTGATCGGGCTTGCGGATGAAATCATTGTCGTTGATTCTGGGAGCACCGATCGGACATGCGAGATCGCCAAAGATTTTGGTGCAAAAGTCTTTCAGCATCCTTTTGATGATTTTACCCGTCAGAAGACACGCTCCATCGAGAAGGCCTCATCTTCATGGGTGATGGTGATTGATGCCGATGAGAGGGTGACTCCGGAGCTCAAAGCGGAAATCCTTCAATACTTGATCCATCCGGAAACAATCAGGTCCATCAACGGATTCTATCTCAATCGACTGAATTTTTTTCTGGGAACCCCAATCCATCATTCCGGATGGTCTCCGGATTGGCTGTTGCGTGTCTTCCGGAAAGAATCGGGGGGATTGGATGGCCGGGCGGTCCATGAATCGATTGTCGTTTCCGGGCAGACCATGAGACTTAATGGGCTCCTTCTTCATGATACACATCCGACCATCGAGAGATTTGTCACAAAAAATCTGGCCTATGCGAGACTTTGGGCCAAGGAGAGATCTTCCACCAGGGGGCCTTCCCTGACGGGAGTTCTTTTTCATCCGCCTGCAATGTTTTTGAAAATGTATATTTTGAAAATGGGTTTTCTGGATGGTTTTTTGGGATTTGTTCTAGCCGTTCTTTATAGCTATCATGTTTTTATAAAATATCT
>JAKCCY010000021.1 GCA_021838765.1 Nitrospirota bacterium | reverse complement strand
GACTCCCCCGTGGGGAAGGGCCAGGGCGGCTTCCGGAAGCGTCGCCGGCGGGATCGTCGCGGAAAGGACACAGGCCACGATCTTGTGGAAGAGGGAAAAGGTCCGAAAGGTTTGGGTCTGTCTCATGGGTAGAGCTCCTTCAGGAAGGAAAGGGTGTTTTTTTCGGGGGAGGAGATCCTCGTTCCGACGCCTCTGTTCGATCTTCAGTACCGGAGCCCTGCGGAGAGCCACAGCTGGAGGGGGATTCCCCCCTGGCCGATGTTGCCTCCGGTGAGGGCCGTGATGTTCTGTCCCAGAACCTGCGTGGGAAGTCCCCCCACCGGAACCGCGAGGTCGCCCCGGGCGAACCAGTGCGGTGCGGAGACGCTCTCTTCCACCCCCGGCCCCATGGCGGAATAGTTCGTTCCCAGCCCCGTCACCTGCCCCGCGTCGAAGAAGAGCGAGGAGGCGAAGGTGGCAACCTTGGAGACATCGGTCCGGGTGAGCGTCAGGGTCCCCGCATAGAGGTCGTTCCCGAAGAGCGAGGCGGTGGGGAGTGCCATCACATTCGAGACCCCGCCCAAGGTCGCCTGGAGCATGGGGTCGAGGACCCCTCCCCCGATATACTGCTGGTCCACCGTCCCGAGCGTCACCGACCAGACGGGGGTGATGGCGTAGGAGAGCTGGGCGTTGCCCGTCCAGTAGTTCTGGAGACCTTGGGTGCTATTGTAGAATGGATTGGCGGGATCCGACCCCGACCCTTGGGTCAGGTCGTATTCCGTGTCGGCTAGGTCGAAACTGGCTAGGAGCTTGCCCAGTCTCCGGAACCCCGAGAGGTCGATGGTCCCGCCCAGGAGGCTCCGGTCGTTTTGGGAGTTTTGTGAGTAGGTGTCCTGGAACTCCTTGAGAAAGAGCGTCTCTTTCAATGCCAGCTTCCGGTCGGGAGCTTCGAGGAAGGTCTCCATTCCCCAGAGGTCCCCGCTGTAGTTGCTTCCCGAGACCCCCAAAGAGATCAGCTGGGCGGTGTTAGCTCCGTGGCCCCAGGGGGAGAAGCCGTTGCCCAGGCTGTAGTTCATGGCGTTGACATCCGCTCCCAACCGGTACAGAAGACCTACGGGAAGAGAGTAGGAGACCATTCCCGCAACCATGCCGCCGAAGGAGGTCGAGGCCGAGACGGAGAAGAGCCCGCCGGCTGTCCCGGCGTTGTTCACGTTCCCGGTGGCGTTCTGCATGAGGGCACCGGTGGGGGCATAACCATAGTTGTCGACCTCGATTTGCGATCCGGCGAAGGTTGGTGTTGGGGTCACGTTCACCAGGAGGGTTTCGAGGGGAGGAGCCTGGCCCTCCGGGGCGAAGGGCTCGCCGGTCCGGGGAGAGAGCGGGGCTGGAGGAGCGGCGATTCCGGGAAGGGACACGGGAGTGAAGAGCCCGTCGGCCCGTGCGAATCCCGGCACCTGGCTCACCCGGTAGAGGGCATCGGAGACCGCCTGGGCATCCACTACTCCGGCCGGGGAGATCGGAAGACTGTGCTCGACGAACTGGTTCTCTTCCGGGGTTCCTCCCGTCACCGCCGTGCGATTTACCCGGTAGGCGAGACGGCCAGAGGAGACGGCCCGACGAAGATGTGCTGCGATCATGTTTAGGGTCGGGGCATCGACCGTCACAGTGAAAAGATTCGTCCCGGCCTCCTCCCGGGAGATCGGAAAGGAGCTCGAGGAGAGGTTGAGAATGGCGGCGTTCAGAAGGGCCGATTCGGATGGGGTCGGATGGGGCACCGCCCTCTTGGCCACCCAGGCGGCAATGTTCCTCCGGATCGTCTCTTCCTGTCCGGTCTTTTCCGTACGGATCTGGAAGCGTTCGGGAGCGGAAAAGGAGGCATTTGTCGGGAGCAGTCCCGACGCCGACTTTTTAGACGGAGGGGTCGGAGGCTTTGCGCATCCACCCATCGAGCTTCCCAACGCCCCCGTCGGATTGCAGGGGGTCCCGTCGGGACTCGCGGCCCAGAGGGGAGACGCCACGACAAGAACCAGAAGGCTTCCGGCGAGCGCCGGGCGGATCCCGTCGGCCAAACGTTCCGGCCGGTGATTACAACAAACGATCATTCCATTCTCCATTGATTGAGGGTGTCGGACCCGCCGGAGCGAACCGCGGGGACGGAAAAAATAAAAACGGGCTCAGGACCGGTCCTGGGCGGAGACCGCCGGGCTCGTCTCCACCGCCTCCCGGAAGGACTTGCCAGAGGCAAACCGGGGAAAGGACCGGCCGGGACGTTCCGACCTCGACCAGTCCCGCATCTCCCCCCCGGGACACTGTGTCGACGATCAGGTCAGTGCCTCCTCGACCATCTCCCGGGATCTCCGGAGAGAGCGCACTGCCGGCCGAGGAGGGCTTTCACGAGGTCTCCCTTGTTCATCAGGATCCTCTTCTCCACAGGGTTGTCCGGACATTCCGGCGTCCGAAGAAGGTATGGTGTGTCTGCGGGTTCGCCGAACAGAATATCCCAGAAAAGAAAGAATAATATGAGGGAAAAATCCCTCCATCCCACTCCGGGAGAGTACCTTCGAGTAAATCATAAAGGAGGCCCGTTTGTTCCCCGTTTGTTGATTGTCGGACGCGTCCGATCTATGATGGTCGACGAGTTCCGTCCTGCCATTGATCCGTATTCCGGTCCATGCAATGAGTCGATGAGGGACGACTGGCCAAAAATAAAGAGAAGTGATCCTTATGTTCGATCTCAGACTCCTCGGTTCTCCGGGGATTTCTCGGGACGGGAAACCCGTCCGGCTCCACCAGAAACATCTGGCTCTTCTCGCCTTTCTGGCCATGGAACGGGAAAAACCCCACGAGCGGAGTTTTCTTTCCGATCTTTTCTGGCCTGAACTTCTGAAATCCCGGGCCGACAATAACCTCCGATGGGCTCTTCACTCCCTCCGGAAGACATGGAACAATGCTAACCCCCATCCCTTGCTGTCGGTGACCCGCACCCACGTCGCCCTCCAGCCGAATCCTATGCTCCGGACCGACGCCCATGGGCTCATCATTCCTCCGGATTCCTGCCCTATTTTTCACGATCCGGAAGACTGCCCCGAATGCCGAGCCAGGACGAGTGGCGCCCTCCGGGAGATCCGGGGACCGTTCATGGAAGGGTTCTCCCTCCCGGACTGCGAAGAGTTCGAGAACTGGATCACCGGGACGAGGGAGGAGCTTCAGGTGCGCGTCCGATGGATCATGAACCGTCTGGTCCTGCTCAACGAGAAACGCGGGGCCGTTCCGGAGGCCCTGCTCCTGCTCGACCGGGCCCTGGCGATCGACCCCCTAGACGAGGCCTGCCACGGACGCAAGATGCTCCTCCTGGCCGAGACCGGGAACACGATGGCGGCCCTACACCAGTTCGAGACCTGCCGGAAGATCCTCCGGCAGCAACTGGGAACGGAGCCGGATCCGGAGACCCTGGCGATCCTGGAAAAGGTCCGTGCCTCCTCCCCGGAAAAACGGACGCCTCTTCCCGCCTCCCACGGGCCGGTCTTTCCGGATCTCGCGTTCTCCCCCGAATGGAAACCCGCCACGGCTCTCTATCTCGAAATCGCCGGCGAAAGCGAGGAGGAGTCCGGAGAAGCTTCGGCCGGGATCGGGGAGCTTCTCGACCGGGCCGCATCGAAAGTCGAGGCGCTCGGTGGAACGGTCGGACGGATCCAGGGGAGTTCTCTTCTTTTTTGGTTCGGGATCTCCGGACTGACAGAAGGAGCCGCGAGACGGGCGGCCCGGGCCGCCCTTGAGATCAGACGTCTGGTTTTCGGAGGGCCGGGGGAAAAAAGCCGGGAAATCGCCTTTGCCGCGGGGATCCACTCGGGGCGGATCCTCCGGGGAGATCCGTCCGCCCCTCCGGACCCGACCGGATCGGTGTCGCGGTCGGCCATGTCGCTTTCGATGCAGGCGGACCCCGGATCGATTCTCCTGTCGGAACCGGTGGCCCGTCTTCTCAAGGGCCAGTTCCGTCTTTCGGAAGCGGGAGAACTCCGGATCCTGGGAACCAGGAGAAAAGGGCTTTTTCTTCTGGATTTTGTCGGGGAAAACGTCCAGAGGGAAGAAAATCGACCCCTCTTCGGCCGGGACCGGGAGATGGCCGGTCTTATCCGACGCTGGAAGGCCGGACAAGGAGGGGTCGTGGTCGTGGAGGGAGAGGCGGGGATCGGAAAGACAGCCCTGGTCCGTGCTTTTCTCGGAGCCGACGATCTTCGCACCGTCCGGCTTCGCCGGATCGAGTGCGCTCCCCAGTTCATGGACAGTCCCTTGTTCCCTTTTGTCCAGGCGATCCGGGGGCCCGCCCATTTGCCCGAAGGAGTCGGGCAGGAGGAGGGGTATTCCCGTCTGCGGGACTATGCCCGGACCTTCTCCTTCGACGACGAGAAAAAGGCGGTGGCCCTCCTGGGAAATCTTTTCTCCCTTCCTCCCCATCCGGACGCTCCTCTTCCCAAGATGTCCGCCTCGCGCCTCAGGGAGGAGACCTCGGCGCTCCTTCTGTCGATCCTACGTTACCGGGCGCTGGAGGGGAAGGGACTTTATCTGGTCGAGGATCTGCACTGGATCGACGCCTCCTCGGGGGATCTCCTGCGGACGATCCTTCTGGATCCCTTCTTTACGGGAAAGATTCTCTTTCTTCTCACGACCCGGACCGGGGAGGATCCTTTATGGCTGACGGAGATTCCGGACAGGTCGATTCTTCACCTCGAACCTCTGGAAGACGTCGACATCCGCTCCCTGGTCCGTCTCCTCGGCAAGGAGAGTCCGGGAAGGACGTTGTCCGAATCGGACGAAGACTTTGTCGTCCGGACCTCCGACGGCGTGCCTCTCTTCATCGAGGAGCTCGTCCGGGAGAGGCTCGAAAGTCCGGACCGCTCTTCGGGGGAATGGCGGGATCGTGTTCCCGCCACGCTCTCGGAGGTCCTGGCCTCCCGCCTCGAACACCTCGGAGATGCTCGCTCCCTTTTGCAGACGGCTTCCGTATACGGCCGGGTGGTTCCCCTGATGCTCCTGCGCCGGGTCTTCTCCGGCCCTCCGGAGACCTTCGAGGACTTTCTGCACCGTGCTATAGGGTCCGGCCTCGCAGGAGAGGAGGAGGATCCATCGGGCGCCAGCCTCGCCTTCCGCCACGCCCTGATTGTCGAAACCTCGCGCCTCTCCATTCCCCAGTCCGTCCGCCTTCTCCTCCATAAAAAATACGCAGAGACCATCCGCGACGTCTTTCCCGATCGCGCCGGGACGACCCCCGAGCTGGTCGCCCGCCATTTCGAGGAGGCCCGGGTCTTTTCCGCCGCGGTTCTCTGGTACGAAAAGGCCGCCAGAAACTCCTACGAGAGAGGGGCGTTTTTCGAGTCGAAGCACTTCCTCGAGAAGGCTTTTGCCCTCCTCCCTGGCCATTGTTCTCCGGAGGCCGACGGCGAAAAAGACGACAAAAACATGGAAAGCCGGCTCCTGATCCTTCGGGGCAATCTTCTCGTTGACATGGAAGGGAATGGAAGCCGGGGAGCGCGCCAGTCCTTCCGGAAGGCACTGGATATCATCGACGTTGAGGCGGGGGTGTCGGAAGAGGCGTTTCAAGCCCTGTACGGCTACTGGAGCTCCATTTACGGCGGAATGAATATCCGCTTCGCCGGCATGGATATACGCGATTCCCGGAAGGTGGCGGACTCTCTGCACGAACTGTCCCGAAAACCGGAGTCTTCGAGTCGTCGGATCGCCTCTCTCTATGCCGACGGGAGCACCGCCTTCTGGGAAGGGCGTTCCGTCCGCTCCTTCGAGATCCTCTCTCAGGGATTGTCTATCGGTATAAAAAGCGAAGGGGCCGGTGAGGGCGGAGGGATCCTCCGGGAGGCGGCTCTCCTCCAGTCCGCCGACTACCAGTTCTGGAATCTGTGGTTTCTGGGGCGCTACCGATCGGCCTTGTCGGCTGTAGAGAAAAGTCTCGGACGCGTCTCCGAAAACCTCCAGAAAAAAGGCCACATCCTGACCTTCTCCGCCGTCACCTTTCGGTACCTGCGCCTTCCGGAGCGAGTTTTTGGGGTGCTGGACAACCTCAAGGGATTGATCGGTACCACGGGGATCGAAGGGTGGAGTCCATCGGAGAAGGGCTTCCGGGGGTGGGCGCAGGTCATGACGGGGGAGTCTTCCGGGATCGGGGCGATCCTGAACGCGGTTGCTCTCTCCCGAAAATTCCATTGGATGGCCGAAATCAAATATCTCTCGATTCTGGCGGAGGCCTATCTTTCTCTTTCCGACATCCGGAGATCCCGGGGAGCCATCGATTCGGCTCTCCGGTTCTCGCAAAAATTCGGGACGGTTTTTTTCGACGCCGAACTCTGGCGGTTGAAGGGAGAGGCGGCACTTCTCGAAGGAAGGAGGAAGGAGGCGAGGGAGTGTTTCTGGACCGCACTCGAAATCAGCCGGAGGCAGGGCGCCCGGGCCCTCGAACTTCGGGCCGCCACCAGCCTGGGAAGATTTTTCGGGTACGCCGGGAAAAGAAAGGAGGCGCTTGCGCTGTTTTCCGGTCTTTCGGATCTTCTTGACGGTTCGGAAGCGGACCCTTCCCTTCCCGATATCCGGGAAGCTCTGGAACTGGAGAAACAGCTCTCGTAAACGGAGAACCGGACCAGAATGCTCGGGTCCAAGGGGAAAGAGAGGGGAGGTCGCCCACCGGACCAGAGAAAAAGGGGAGAAATCCTGTATGGGCTGAAAACCCCTCAGGAGAAGGGAATCGACAGACCGGGGAAAAGGAGGTTTCGATCCGGACATCGAACGTCCCGAGCCCCGTTAGATTGACCACCTCGCCATCCAGAACGGCTCTGAGTGAACTGCTGGGGCACGCAAGAGCCTGTCGAACAGTCTTCCGTGGAAGATCGGTTTCTCTTCCGTGGCTCCGTATGGACCGGGCGTTGTCGCTTCGATTCAAGGGGCCTCCATTTTTCCAGTATGTTTTGCCGGCCAGGATATGTTTGCACTCACAATTTTCTCCGATCCTTGCCCCCGCCCGACTCCCGTCCTAGAATGGATCTTGTCGATCATGTCCAATGAATTTATTGTCTGGAGGAAATATCGTTATGGAAAATGGAGTGCTGGAAGATACAGCAAAGATGGATGATCCAATGGTGGTTGCCGGCATTTCCTTCCGTTCCCGTCTTTGGGTCGGAACAGGGAAATATCGGGATTTTGAGCAGACCAGAGAGGCGATTCTCGCCTCGGGAGCGGATGTGGTTACCGTGGCTGTCCGTCGCGTGAACATTTTGAAAAAAGATGAGCCCAATCTTTTGGACTACCTTCCCACGGACAAGTTCAAGATTCTTCCGAACACCGCCGGCTGCTATTCAGTCGAAGATGCTTTGCGCTATGCGAGACTCGCACGTGCCGCCGGTATCTCCGATATGGTCAAGCTTGAGGTTCTGGGGGATCAGAAAACACTTTTTCCGGATGTCATAGGACTTCTCGAGGCGGCAAAGATCCTGGTGAAAGAAGGGTTCATCGTTTTTCCTTACACCAATGATGATCCTATCCTGGCCAAGAAGCTTGAAGATGTTGGGTGCGTCGCTGTCATGCCGCTGGCCGCTCCGATCGGTTCAGGCCTCGGGATCCGGAATCCCTATAACCTGAGGATCATTCAGGAAACAGTATCGGTTCCGATCATCGTGGATGCGGGAGTCGGAACGGCTTCCGATGCTGCAATTGCCATGGAAATGGGTGTTTCAGGTGTTTTGATGAATACGGCTATTGCAGAAGCCAGGGATCCTGTAAGGATGGCAAGAGCCATGCGCTACGGCGTCCTTGCCGGACGGGATGCCTACCTTGCAGGTCGGATGGGCAGAAAGCTTTACGCCAATGCCTCGAGTCCACTTGAGGGGATGCTTGAAATGCCTTCTCCGGGAGCCCGCTCCTGAATCCCCCGAAGGAGAAGTCCTCCTTTCGGGATGTGATGGAGATTTTACCGCTTCTGTTTGTGACTCCGGAGGATCTTCCAGCAAAAGTCATTGTATCCCGGGTGCAGGAAGCGGTCAGTGGTGGTGTGAGTGCTGTCGTTCTCAGGAGAAAAAATGGCCCGGTCCGGGATTTCCTGGATCTGGGCTATCTTTTGCGGGATAGCCTCGGGGAGGAATTCCCGATCATTGTGAATACCCGTTTGGATATGGCTCTTTCGATTCACGCTATCGGACTGCATCTGCCGGAAGATCATATCCCCATGGATGTCATCCGAAAAAAAAAACCGGACAATTTTCTTCTGGGTGTATCCTGCCACAGCCGAGAGTCAGTGATGAGGGCACAAGCCGAAGGGGCGGACTATGTTTTTTTTGGACCGGTTTTTGAAACTCCGTCCAAGCTGGCTTATGGCCCTCCCCAGGGGCTTAAGCTCCTGGAACAGGTTGTGGCAGAAGCGGAGATCCCGGTTGTTGCCATCGGGGGGATCCATCAGGGGAATATTGAATCTGTCAGGAAGACGGGGGCTTCAGGAGTCGCTATGATTGGAGATCTTGCCTATTCAGCCGATCCGAAGGCCAAGGCTTTTTCCCTTCGGGGTGGATGGACCCGGGGAGGGTCGGTATGAAGAATGCTATTTCGATTTTCATGTTGAATATTCTGTTTGCTGTTTCACCGTTTTCGTTGGCGATAGCTTCAGAGTCTGACATGGACTCATCTCCGGTGCAGGTTGTCCTGGGAGGAACACTTCTTGTCAAAGAGGGGGGTGAACACCATTGTCAGGCGGCAAGCTTTTTGGGTCGTCAGGCGCGTTTTCTCAAGCCGCCGGCCCGTTGGAGCTGGTCAAAAGGCCAGGAAAAGTGGAGGGTTTCCCTATTGGGGGTGGACTTTGCGGATCATCCTGGAATTCATACGCTCCGCTTTATTGGTTGTCCGGGTGTTTCCTCCCGCTCGATTCTGGTCGTGAACCGCCATTTTATGACAAGTCGTCTTCATGTGAAAAAGTCTTTCGTTCACCCTCCGAAATCCTTTTTCGACCGGATAAGAAGGGAGTCCCGGGAAATTCATCAGGGATTGGCAGAGCGAACGGGGATCGCATTTCAAGAACCCTTTGTCATGCCGATCAATGGCCGTATTACCCATGATTTCGGGGCGATCCGGATTCTGAACGGAACCCCGCTTTCAAGACATTCCGGAGAGGATATTGATGGTCCGGAAGGGTTGCCGGTCAAGGCGGCAAACACAGGCCGTGTAGTGATTGCGGACAGGTTTTATTACGATGGGAATATGGTCATTCTGGATCACGGGGGAGGTCTTTTTACAGAATACCTGCACCTCTCAAGGATTCGAGTGAAAAAGGGCCAGCGTGTCAGACAGGGTCAAGTGGTTGGAAATCTAGGCCACACAGGCCGTGTCACCGGCCCGGTCCTCCATTATGGGGCGGTTTTGGGAAACGCCCACGTCAACCCGCTGCTTTTGTCGAAATTTCCCGTGGCGGTTCTGGAAATCCCGTGACACTTCCGGTGGTCTGGGCTATTGGGGGGATTGATCCATCCGGTGGTGCGGGGATTTACCAGGACCTGAAGGTCATGTCATGGTCCGGAGTCCATCCGATGGGGATTCCGGTGGCGCTCACATCTCAGAATATTGATCATGTCCGTGAAGTGTTGTCTGTCGATCCTGACTTTATCCTCAGAATGGCTGGAGCCCTTCTGGAGAGACATCCTCCCCGGGGTGTTAAAGTTGGTCTCCTGCCGGAGCATGCTTTGAGTGCAGTCATCGGTATCTTGAATGATCTTGACGATGATGTTTTTGTGGCTGTCGATCCGATCTTCAGGTTCGGATCGGGTGATCCCTTTCTTGATGAGGCCTCTTTCCGGGAGATGGCCACCTGCATTTTCCCCTTGGCGGACATGGTCCTTCCGAATATTCCGGAAGCCGAAGTTCTTCTGGGGAGTCCTCTTCTTCCGGGAGCGTCCGGTCTGATGGATGGAGCTTTAAAGATCCGGGATCTCTATGGTCCTGTGTCCGTCTATCTGAAAGGGGGGCATCGGGAGGGCAGGGTCAGGACGGATGTTTTTGTTGATCAGACTGGTTGTTTTGTCCTTGATCGCAACGAGGTCAATATCCCGTCGCTTCATGGCGGCGGGTGCACATTGGCCAGTCTCCTGGTTTCGGAAATCGTAAGGAGTCCGGATTCCCCGATCCGGGATCTTTTGGATTCTCCAAGGAATATCTTTCAGAGGGCTCTCGAATGGGAATCCTCCCGTCCGGGAAATGAGAGGAGAACATTTGAGAGATTTTTCTCAACTCCATATGGAGACTGACGGTTCTTGTTCCCGGAAGTTTTCCTGTTGTTTATGTTTTCCCTGTGATAGAATTCATCCTCATTCCTGACATTTCTATTGTTTTCCCGGAAGGATTCAGGCAGCCTGCTGGCCGCTTCCATTCTGGATGTTTCCCGGTCTTCGGGCAGAAAGGGGAGTATGGTTTTGGAGCCGACCTTTTCCACCCTTTATGATAAATGGGAAGCCATCTCCGCTGAAGGAAGATGGGAAGAAGCCCTTTCGTTTTGTGATGAGCTTTTTGTATCCGCAAGGCAGTCCCAGCGACCCACCTTTTATTTGAAAGCCAAAAAAGCTCGTGGCATCAGTTCGTTCTGGTGTGGTCATTTCCAGACGGCCCAGCAGGATTTGAGGGAAAGCATCGATCTTCCTTCCAATCATAATGAACCGACCCATTCTATTGGTGGTTCGGCGACGCTTTCAGTCTGTCAGGCCTATCTCTCCCTTCTTCTTGCCATCTTTCTCGAATCAAAAGAGGCTTTTGACTTTCATCACAGCTCACCTGATCTGGCCAGACTCTCCGAAAATCCGCTGATCATGGCTCAGGTGATGGCGGCAGAGAGCTTTTTTCACCGGCTCCGCCGGGAGATTGCTCCAACCTTGCGCCATGCTAATCTTCTGAAGGATCACTGCCGTGCACATGGCCTCCGTTTTTGGTATTCCCAGGCGGGTATCCTTTCCGGGTGGGCGAAATGCCTTTCCGGTGAAAAGGAGGAGGGGATGAAGGAGATGGACCGCCACCTTTCGGAGCTTTCCGGAGGCAACTTTGATGTTTTGGCTCTTTTGTCCGTTTCAGAGGGATTTCAGATGATGAGAGACGCGGATCAGGCCATCGCATTTCTTGAGCGGGCCCTTTCCCGCTCTTCGGAGACGGGAGACCGGGCCCTTTTATCGGAAATGTGGAGAGTCATGGCGGAACTTCTCTCCATGAAAGAGCGTCCGGAGGGGGAGATTCTCCAGTCATTCGAAAGAGCTATTTCCATTGCCGGGGAAAATCCTTCTCCTCTTTTTTTGGTCAGGGCCACACTCTCTCTCGACCGTTGGGAAAAAAGTCGGGGTGGTTCGAACCCATTGACGGGGATGAGTCTTGCCCGACTTGATTCCCTTTATCGCGACAAGCTTCCCGAGCATGATCTCTCCGCCATGGATTTTGCGATCTCTCCTGACAGTCGTGAAAATAAATTATAGCGGGGTCCTCCCCTCGACCAAACAGAAAATCCGCGAAAGACCGGAACGTTACACCTTTTGGTCCGGTCCAAATGACTGGAGAACCATTGGAACCTCTCGCTTATGGGCTTTACGAGGCACTTCTTGATGAGAGACTGAAAGAAATTTTCCGTCTTCACCCTGATCTTCACCCGGTTTTTGGAAAAGTCGATCCCGAAGAAGAACCATCGCGCTATGTTTCATTCGTTTCTCAAGTCCTCAATCAGGCTTTACAGGAATCCCCGCCAGAAAAACGGATACGTCTGGTGAATCATCTTCTGGAACAAATTGTTCTTGATGGTGGTCTTGATGATTTCAGGGACAAGCGGCTGGTCCCTGATGAAAAAAGCCTTCTTCTCGAAGTCACCCCGCCCCACTATTCGGGAAGGACCGGTCTTCCCCGTCCCCAAACCCCCCTTGCGAAAAGCTCTCTTTTTACGGGTTCTCCGTCTGAACCCCAGCTTGCCCATGAGTTGCTGGAGGAAATGTACTCGGCTGATCGGGTGGATATTCTGGTATCGTTCATCAAATGGTCCGGACTGAGACTATTGATGGAAGGTTTTGAGGATCTCTTGAAAAACAGGGTCCCTGTTCGCGTCATTACAACCTCCTATATGGGGGCTTCCGATCCGCCGGCTGTTGAATGGCTTTCTCGCCTGCCAAATGTTGAGATACGGGTTTCCTATGACACCCAGCGGACCCGCCTTCATGCCAAGGCCTATCTTTTCCACCGCCTGTCGGGATTCTCCACCGCATATATCGGTTCCTCGAACATGTCCCATCCGGCAATGAGCAGCGGTCTTGAGTGGAATCTGAAAGTGACAGCCCAGGATATGGGACATATCCTGGAGAAGTTTCGTGTGGAATTTGAGACTTACTGGAACAGTAAAGAGTTTGTCCCTTTCGGTCGTGATCAGAATGAAACATTCAGAAAAGCCATCTTACAGGCGAGAAAACCCGACAAACATCGGGAGGCTTTTTTCTTCGATTTGCGGCCGCATCCTTTTCAGGAAAGGATTCTGGAAGCTCTTGACCGTGATCGCCTTGTTCATGGACGGAAGAGAAATCTGGTGGTTGCTGCGACAGGGACCGGAAAAACCGTTGTGGCCGCCTTTGATTTCAGGCGGTTCCATGAGCGGAAAAATCGACAGGCCAGACTTCTGTTTGTTGCGCACAGGGTGGAAATTCTTGAACAGGCACTGGCCACATTCCGAAATGTCCTTCGGGATCATACTTTTGGCGAAATCCTTGGAGGGGGTTACGAACCCTCACGTCTGGATCATCTTTTTTGCTCAGTGGGAATGTTGTCTTCCCGGAGGCTCTGGGATCGACTCAAAAGCGATTTTTACGACTTCATCGTGGTTGATGAAGTCCATCATGGTCCTGCGGGAAGTTATCGACCTCTCTTTGAGCACTTTTCTCCGGAAGTCCTTCTGGGGCTTACCGCGACTCCGGAAAGAATGGATGGGGAAAGTGTCGCTTCCGATTTCGGCAATCGGTTTTCCGCAGAGATACGGTTGCCCGAAGCGCTGGAAGAAAAGCTTCTTTGTCCGTTTCAATACTTTGGAGTGGCAGACCCTGTTGCATTGTCAGAGGACCGTTTCTGGAAAAATGGGCGGTTTGATGTTTCCGCACTGGAAAATGTTTACACCGGTGATGATGTTTTGGCGAAAAACCGGCTGGAAGTGATCCTGTCCTCACTCGATCGATATCTTCCGGACCGATCTTCTCTTAAGGGAATCGGTTTTTGCGCCAGCCAGAAGCATGCGAGATATATGGCTGAGCAGTTTAATCGTCGAGGCATCTTGTCGAATGTCATCTTGTCGGATGTCAATAATCCTGAATGTCGCAATCGTCTGGATGATCTGTCTTCGGGGAAACTGACGTTTCTTTTCACTGTGGACAAGCTGAGTGAGGGAATCGATTTGCCATCGGTGAATGCTGTTCTTTTTCTCCGTCCCACAGAGAGTCTGACGGTGTTTCTGCAGCAGTTGGGGCGTGGCTTGCGCCATGCCCCGGAAAAAGACTGTCTCACTGTCCTGGACTTTGTTGGTCAGGTTCATCGGAGATACCGGATCGATACCAAACTGAAGGCCCTTCTTCCTCACCATCGCTATTCGATTGAACGGGAAGTTCTGGAGGATTTTCCCCATCTTCCCCCTGGTTGCTCGATCCGCCTTGACCGGATTGCCCGGAAGCAAGTTCTTGAAAATATCCGTGAGAACCTGAAAAACTTGTCGGTGGTCATTCCAGAGCGACTGGAAACCTTCGAGTCTGAAACGGGTCGCCCTCTCACTTTTGGAAATTTTGTCACGTACCACGATATCGAGCCGGACATTCTCCTGTCCTCCAGAAGCTGGAGTGAGTGGAAATCAAGGGCTCGTCTTGCGTTGGTGCCAAAAGATCCGGATCTCACCCTTCTTCGGGAATCACTGATTCATGCCTCTTTCATGAATGATCCGGAGGAAATTCGGGTGATGAAAAAAACCATCACCTGTCTTCAGCAAAAAGATATTCAGCAGGCGCTCTCCATTTCGGGAAACTGGGGAGCACCGATCCATCGGAGACTTTGGCGGAAAAAAGGCAGCCTTCTCAAGATGGCTTCCCTGGAGGATTCTTTCGGGCGTCTTTGCAGGAATCCTTCCATTCTTTTTGATCTTCAGGAGATTTTGGACTGGGCGCTGGAGAACAGTGATGCAAGTCCGAGTGTTCCGGAGCTTCCTTTCAGGACATCGCTTCGTCTTCACGGGCGCTATGGAAATGAAGACCTGCAGGGGGTCCTTGGCCACTTTTCCATTGAAACTCCGGGGCTACGGGGTGTTGGAGTCATTCCCTTCAAACAGATCAAAACCTATGCGCTTCTTGTCACCTTTGGAAAAACGGAAAAGGACTTTTCCCCGACAACAATGTATGCGGATTACCCGATTAACCAGAGCCTCCTTCACTGGGAGTCCCAGTCCGATACGAAAGCTTTATCCGAAAAAGGACAAAATCTGATCGAACACAAGAAGCGGGGATACACGATCCTTGTTTTTGCCCGCGATGTGAAGAAAAGGAATCAGCATACAGTGCCCTTCACCTATCTTGGTCCGGTCGAATGCGAGAGCCATGAAGGGGAGAGGCCCATCCGGATGATATGGAGGTTGCTCTACCCGATGCCTGCTGACATGTTTGAAAACAACAGGCGGGGCGGATGATGCTCATTCTGGAAAATGTGATCCAAAAAAGGGTCCATAAAGAGAGGGCACCCTCATATCCGTCTCTCTCTTCCCTCCTGGAGGCGGTTCGAGGCTGTCGGGCCTGTGAATCCTCTTTGCCGATGGGCCCCAGACCCGTTCTGGCCTGCGATGAGCGTTCGAGAGTCCTGATTGTGGGGCAGGCACCTGGTCTCCGCGTTCATGAAACCGGTATCCCCTGGAATGATCGGAGCGGGGAGCGTCTGAGAGAGTGGATGGGGATTGACCGGGAGACTTTTTATGACGCGTCGCGTATTGCAATCATTCCAATGGGGTATTGCTATCCTGGCAAGGGGGAGCGGGGTGACCTGCCTCCCAGAACAGAATGCGCATCCATGTGGCTTGGGGAACTTTTAAAGTGGCTTCCCCGGATTGAACTTTGTCTTCTTCTCGGTCTTTATTCCCAGCGATATTTCCTGGGAGATGGCCTGTCCTTGACGGACAGGGTTTTCTCATGGCGTTCCTACCCTTCCGGAGTCATTCCCCTTCCTCATCCATCACCAAGGAATGCCCTCTGGTTCAAGAAGAATGAGTGGTTTTCCAAAGAACTTCTCCCGGATCTCAGGTTGAGGGTGGGGAAAGCTCTTTCGGCATGTGACGAAAAGCCACTCATTGGCGATCCGGCAGAAGAGAGTTTACCCAAACTCCCTAAACGCATTGGTCGCAAGAAAAATCCACCGCATGATCTCGCTGGATGAGGCCAAGATTTGACAAGGATTCATTCTTATACTACTGTGTCAGACTACGGTTTTTTGTTTTAGCCCGACTGAAAAAAGAATTTTATTTTCCAACATGAGCTGTTATATGGTTTATTTTGGCGGATCGGGATATGTTGGAGTGTTGGGGGAAACTGATTGGCTCAGGTTGTCGTTCAAGATAAGGGAGATCTGAAAGCACTTCGCCACAGTGCTGCCCATACATTGGCCCAGGCGGTGAAGCGTCTTTTTCCGGAAGCCAGGGTTGGTGTCGGTCCCGCTACGGATGATGGCTTTTATTATGACTTCCATTATTCCCGTCCTTTTACTCCCGAGGATCTTGTCCGGATAGAGGACGAGATGCGGAAGATCATCTCTCAGGGGCTTGTGATTGAGCGAAGACCGGTTTCCAGGGAAGAGGCAGTAGCCCTTTTTTCCGGGATGGATGAGCCATTCAAGCTTGAATTGATTTCTTCGATTCCGGACGAGGCAGAAATAACGGTTTACGAGCAGGGGGAGTTTGTCGATCTCTGCAGGGGCCCTCATGTGGCCGGGACCGGTGATATTCCTGCCATCAAGCTACTCACCACATCCGGAGCCTACTGGAAAGGGATCGAGTCAAACCCGTCCCTTCAGCGGATCTATGGGACAGCTTTCTGGTCAGAGGCCGATCTTGCCGCACATCTTCTGAAGCTTGAGGAGATTCGCCGGAGGGACCACAGGAAGCTTGGCCGGGAACTGGACCTTTTCCGGACCCTGGATGAAAAAGGGGCTGGTCTGGTCCTGTGGCTACCAAGGGGGAGCCGGGTCCGTCGCATCCTTGAGGATCTCTGGAAGTCCCTCCATGACCGCCACGGCTACAAGTATGTCTACTCTCCGCATATTGCGAGACTCGACCTCTGGAAGCAGTCCGGTCATTGGGATTATTATCGGGACAGCATGTTCTCTCCGATGGAAATCGAAGGGGTGGAATATGAGCTGAAGCCGATGAACTGTCCCTTTCATATCATGATTTTCCGTGAGAGCGTGAAGAGCTATCGGGATCTTCCCATTCGCTTGTCCGAGCTTGGAACTGTCTATCGATACGAGCGTTCGGGCACACTCCATGGCCTGATGAGGGTTCGGGGCTTTACCCAGGATGATGCCCATCTTTTCTGCAGGCCGGAGGACTTGGCGTCAGAAATCGAGAAGGTCCTTGTATTGGTGGACGAAATGATCGGCCGTTTCGGTTTTACCGACCGGACGGTCTATCTGTCCACCCGGCCGGAGAAATCGGTCGGTTCTGACGAGCATTGGAAGATGGCGACGGATGCCCTTGAAAGTGCTCTGATCAAATCGGGGATTCCGTATCAGACTGATCCTGGGGAAGGCGTTTTCTATGGCCCCAAGATCGACATCAAGTTCCATGATGCGATCGGCCGTTCCTGGCAGCTTTCGACCGTTCAGGTGGATTTCAATCTTCCTGAAAAATTTGATCTGTCCTTCCGCAATACACAAGGGGAGGCAGAGAGGCCGATCATGATCCATCGGGCCCTGTTTGGTTCGATCGAGAGGTTTTTCGGTATCCTCGTCGAGCACTATGTCGGAGCCTTTCCTTTGTGGCTCGCGCCAGAACAGGTGATGATCATGACAATAGCGGATCGGCATATTCCGGATGCGGAGGCTCTTCTTGAGCGCTTGAAATCAAGCGGTATCCGTGCGGAAGGAGACTTCCGGAATGAGAAGATCGGTTTCAAGATTCGGGAAGCACAGATGCTCAAGGTTCCGGAGATGTGGATAATAGGGGATCGGGAAGTTGCTGAAGGGCGGGTTTCCATTCGAACCCGCGAAGGTGAAAAGACAGACCTCGTTCTTCGGGATGAGGCGATCAGCTCCCTGATTGAAAGGGCCAGACCGGCCTGATATGCTCCAGGGCAGGAAATGCCCATGGTAACGATAGAAAAAAGGAGGGTTCCATCAACCCAAAACCTCGGGTCAACCACGAAATTAAGATCAAGGAAGTTCGGGCCATTGGCCCGGAAGGTGAGCAGCTGGGAATATTTCCAACGATCGTTGCCATCAAGAAAGCGGAAGAGCTTGGATTTGACCTGGTAGAAGTTTCACCGAATGCCAAGCCGCCTGTCTGCAAGATGATGGACTTTGGTCGTTTCATGTATGAACAGAGCAAGAAAGTTCATGCCATGAAGCAGAACCAGCGCTCCGGGCAGGTCAAGGAAGTCAAGTTCCGCCCTCATATCAATGAACATGATCTTTCAACGAAGATCAATTATGTTCAGCGCTTTCTTGAGGAAGGCAACCGGGCAAAGATCAACCTCATGTTTCGCGGTCGTGAAATGATCCACACTGAAGTGGGAGCCGGGATCATGCAAAAGATCATTGCCTCGATCGATCCCCGGGGGATCGTTGAGGTTCCTCCCCGTATGGAAGGTTCCAGCATGACCATGGTTCTTGCTCCGAATCCCGCCTATAAGCCTTCTGAAAAAGGCGGAGACCGGGAAGAATCAAACAAGAAGAGTCAGAATCAAGAACAGGGGACTGAAAACCCCAAATAGAAAGGATTCATCATGGCCACAGGAAAGTCCCTTAAGACAAAAAGTTCGGCCAAGAAGAGATTCTCTGTAACAGGTACAGGGAAAATTTCTTTTCATCAGGGCGGAAAGCGTCACCTGATGACCGGTAAGTCTTCCAAAAGAACCCGCTCCCTGAAAGACAGCATCCTTTCAAAGGGTCAGGCAGACAATATCAGAGTGCTTTTACCTCACTAACATTTTTTGTGATACGAACAAATTGATTTTGAAAAGGAGATTCCAATGCCGAGAGTCAAAGGCGGGACGATACACAAGGCCCGACGAAAAAAGATCATGGATTTGGCCAAGGGGTTCTGGGGAGGTCGTTCAAGACTTTACAGATCAGCCCGCCATACAGTTGAAAAAGGCCTGACCTATGCTTATCGCGATCGCAAAGTCAAAAAGCGCGAGTTCCGTTCGCTCTGGATCCAGAGAATCAACGCAGCCTGCCGCGCCCAGTCCATTTCTTACAGCCGGTTTATTGCAGGGCTCAAAAAGCTTGAGATCGGACTTGACCGTAAGATTCTGGCGGATCTGGCCCTGAACAAGCCAGAGGTTTTCGGCGAATTGACTGCAAAGGTCAAACAGGCCATATAAGTTTGAAATCGGGGACCTGTCCTGGTGGCAGGCTCCTTGTTCATATTGTTGAGTAGTTTAAAAAAGGGCCATCCGGTTTCGGATGGCCCTTTTTTTACGGAGATTCCGTCATCCGGTAGGGGGAAGTGGCCGGAGAATGCGGTCCAGCCGTACTTCGAACATGGAGGTTGGCATCCGGATACCAAAAATATCCAGTGTTTCCGGATCGATCTCTCCCAGTTCCCCGATGGCGATATCCGGTTTTTCCAGGATAAAGATCTCTGCGGAGCGTCCCTTGATGTACGGAGGAATATCCTTCGAGACAAGCTTTGCAGTGAGGCCGAGATATCTCAGAACTTCGACAATAATGCCTGCAACCTCAGACACAGATGCAGTCGGGTGGGCCACAAGGGCTGTAAAGAGGATTGTCTCCCGGATGGTTGAGGGAGATCCTTCTTTTTCTGCAGCTTCTCCGACCTCAAAGATCCGGTGGGGGTAAGGGAATCGGCTGGAGAGTGCTTCCGCATTCATCAGCTGTGACAGAAACGTGGAACGGAGTGCGCCATATTGTCTGGAAATGGGGTTGTCAATCTCTACAATGGGCCCAGTTGGCCGGCCAAGGGCGGAAGACAATGAATCGGTTTCCGTAAGAATGTTGGACAGGATTTCCTGAAATCCGATTCCAGCCATCAGGGAACGGACCCGATCTTCCATTTCTCCTTCTTTTGCGGCTCTTCCGGGTGTGAAGAAAGTGGGCATAACCGGTGTCAGACTATCAAAACCCCTTGCGATGAGATAATCCTCAACACAGTCAATAGGGTGGAGCACGTCATCCCTCATGAACGGAACGGTCACCAGAAATCCTTTTTCCTGCTGCTGTATCGATGGATACCCATAGGAAAGAAGCGCCCTGATGAAGTCCTGCGGTAAAACCGCTTCTCCGGAGACTTCGGAAGGCAGATTGCCAGGGACTAAAATGCGGTCCCCTGCGGACTGGGGATTTTGTGTCTTTCCCCTGGAATCGTCAACGAGAATCGGCTCGATCTGAAATCCGCGATCGAAGAGATTGGCGGCCATGATATTCATCACCAGCCGGATCCTTTCCTGATCATGGCCTGTGGCTTCGACAAAAAGCCAATCATCTTCGGCCGTGACCTCTCCGGTATGCCTTGCGTTGGTAACCGGAGGCATCGACAGGATCTTCCCGCCCTGATCCCGAAGAATGGTCCAGAGGGAATGAGGGGATAACAGATGTCCATATTCTTTCCCTTTGGGGTGTTCTTGAACGATCCGGGAAAGGGTCATTGGGGAGTCTTGGCCGAGCGGAGTGAACGAGTGCTCATCAGGAGAGACGGCTTCGTAGGTGACGGGAAATAGGATGTTCTTGGCGGGGTAAACGCCGATTGCGATATCCTGGCGTTTTCGTCCGAACAGATCCGAAAGCTTTTCCTGGGAACTGATCAGCTGTCTGAGACCTTCCTCTCCAAGTCCGGGTCCTTTTGCCAGAAAGCCGCCAATATAGGGTCTGACCGTGAAGACGGTCGGATCGACCCGGATGCTCCTGAGTGGAGTGGTTGGTGAAATCATCTGGCTCCATGGGCGTTTTGAAGGGGACTGTCCACCCAGAAGCTGACGGACAATACCCTCGACAGACCAGAGGTCAGGTCGATTGGTATCGTTCAATTCGATGCGGATGGTTCCCGTTTCCGGGTCGTAATGTTTGAGCTCTCCCTTGACCCAGTCCAGGCGGCGATCAAACTCGTCGATGATGATGCTGGATCCAAGAAGTTTTTCCATGTCGGATTTGAGTGCGTCGAGTGTTGGCAAGGGTCAGGATCCTTTCTCAGTGTTTTTGAAAACGGAACGGCTCTTTGCCCGGGCTTCATGCATGCGGGTGATAGTCGAGAGCTCACCCGAAAAAAGATCCCGGATATCGGAAAGACCAAGACTCATCATAGCCATGCGATCGATTCCCAGACCCCAGGCAATTACCGGGACATCGATGCCAAGGGGTTTTGTCACTTCAGGACGAAAAAGACCGGCACCGCCAAGCTCCATCCAGCCAAGAACGGGATGTTTGACATGGATCTCGACGGAGGGCTCGGTAAAGGGGAAGTAGGCGGGCTTGAAATGAATTTCGCGGGCACCGGCGACCTCTTTGGCAAAGAGTGTCAGAAGGCCCAGTAGTGTCTTGAACGAGGCTCCTGGTTCAAGAACGATACCTTCTGCCTGATAGAAGTCGACAGCATGGGTCTGGTCCACCTGGTCATAACGGAAGCATCGTGCGATGGCGAAATACTTTCCCGGAACATCGGGTGAAGAGGCCATCTGGTGAGCGGATAAGGCCGTTCCCTGGCTTCTGAGCAGAAGGCGTCGGGACTGGGCTTCGCTCCAGGGCTGTCTCCAGCCTCGGCTTCCTGCGGAATTTTCGGTTCCGGCATGGACAGCCCGGACCTCTTTTTTAAGCTCAGGATCAAGCAATGCCGATTCCCGGGGCTCGCGTATGAGATAGATATCATGGATATTTCGGGCGGGATGGGTCTGGGGGATGAATAATGCGTCCATGTTCCAGAATTCATTTTCCACAAGCGTTCCGCTCATTTCGGTAAATCCCAGACGGACAAGATGGCCCCTGACCTCATCGAGATAGCTCCTGTAGGGGTGAAGAAGTCCAATCGGAGGGCGTGGAGCGGGAGTTTCAAGGGAATAGGGGCGGAAGCGTTTTCCTTTGTAGGTTTTATTCTGGAGCATTTCAGGAGTGACCGCCCCCAGTGCTCCTTCCTCCAATTCGAGGTCCTCCAGATCGACAAGTCCGGGAATGAGGGAAAAACACCGTGTATCCCTGACATCCAGCCTCAAAATGCCCTTGCCTTTTCCGCGTTTTCTCGATTGTCCCTCCAGAAGTTCCCTGTCTTCCTGCGGGAGAGACTCAAGAAGGATGGAGCCCTCCTTTTCAATAGCCCGGATAAGATCGAATGACCGGACAAGACTTTCGGGAAGAGGGGCTGTTACGGCGAGGATGCCACCTTCCAGAATGGAGATGATTCCCTGGGATTTCAGGTCTCCGATCGCCTTGGAGATGGTTGCCGGGTCACTGACACCCTCCCGAAGCTTGGCGATGGTCAATGTCGGGTCTTTGCGGATCCGGTCGATGATGACCTCTTCAGGAAATCCTTCTTCGAGGATCTCTCTTCCGGAGTCGGTGACGGTCACCTCCGTTTCCGGTGGCCCCGGGTGGATTTCGATCAGCTTTTTGGCCTCAAGCCATCCGAGAGCCATGCTGAGCTGCCCTGAAGAGAGCTGGGTGCGGGACTCAAGTTTATTGGCATCCTCCGGTTCTGTGGCTGTCATGAGCGCCTTCAGAAGAGTGACTTCCAGAGGGTGAAATGTATGGGTCATATGATCAGGTCCTTCATTTAAAGTGGTTTGTGGCAGGCCATGTCCCTTGGCCAGAGATCGGAGGGGCCGGCAGCTTCCACCCTGATGGGCGGAGGGTCCGTCCGGCATATAGATTCCCGTTCTGGACACTGGTCATAAAAGGGACACAAAGGCAGGAGAAGCGGCTGTTCCTTTTCTGGATTGTCCCGATTGGCTGTGCCTTTTGGTTCTCCGGACAGGGAGGAGAGAAGCTGTCTGGAGTAAGGATGGTACGGCTGGGAAAAGACAGATGTCGTTGGTCCGGACTCTACCTTGAGACCCCGATAAAGAATGACAACATAATCGGTCAGGTACCGGATCACCGACAGGTCATGCGAGATAAAGAGAAGAGTCATCAGATCTTCTTGATTCAGGGAAGAGAAGAGATTGATGATCTGGGCACCGATGGAAACATCGAGGGAGGCGATGGGCTCGTCTGCGACAAGAAGTTCCGGCTTCAGGGCAATGGCCCTGGCGATCCCGATCCGCTGTCTTCCTCCACCGGAAAACTCTTTGGGAAGACGGTCCAGATCGGAAGGTCGAAGACCAACCCTTGTCAGCAGATCCCCCAGGGATTGCGTTTCCTCTTTTGGAGATGGAAGCATGTCATGAGCCGAAAGGGGTTCCTTCAGAATGTTTCTGACGGTCATTCTCGGATCAAGGCTTGAATAGGGATCCTGGAAAACCATCTGAAAATGCTTCCTCATTTGACGGAGAGGTTCCTTCCGTAGAGCGGTCAGATCCTGCCCATTATAGAGGACGCTTCCGGAAGTCGGATCGATCAGTCGCATGACGATTCTTCCAAGCGTGGTTTTTCCGGAACCGGTTTCCCCGACAAGTCCGACGATCGATCGTCTAGGAACCCGGAAAGAGATATCCTGAAGGGCTGTGATGGTCTCTTTGCGTGAAAAAAGAGAGTCTCTTGGCTTGTCGAAAATACGCGTGATATGGGAGACATCCAGAAGATAGGGGGTCTGACTTTCGGGGGGCAAGATTTCCGTTGTTCTCTGGGTGTCTGGCCTTGCATCATTTGGCATCATGGGAAGATTCCCGGGTAAAAGCAAAGGGAGCCCTCTATGGCCGGATTTTCTGAAGGTTCTGAAAGGTCTGACGCTGAGTATGGTTTCCATGGAGGAACTGTCGTCCTGCATCTTTCATCTGCCCTCTGGCATCTCGGGGAGAAAGCGCAACCCTCCGGAAGGTCCCAGAGAGGTGGTACCTGGCCACCGATGGCTTCAAGTGGGCCATCGTGACGTGTATATTCCCCTTTGTCAGGACGTGATTTGAGAAGGGCCTGACTATAGGGATGGTCCGGTCCTTCATTAAAGAATCGGTTCCTGTCGCATTTTTCTATGATCCGTCCCGCATACATCACCAAAATGCGGCTGGCGCAATTCTTGACCACAGACAGATCGTGGGAGATGAGGATCATCGCGGTTTTACGCCTGTGATTTTCTTCGATCAGCAAGGAAAGGATCTGGGTGGCCATGGTGACATCAAGAGCCGTTGTTGGCTCATCAAGGATCAGAAGTTCAGGATCGAGCGCTGTCGCCATGGCGATCATGACCCTTTGCCTCATTCCACCCGAGAGCTGGTGCGGATAGGATTTTGCGATCCTGTCGGGATTCTGAAGCCCCACCCGTTCGAGAAGCGATCGGATGAAGGCTGTTTCCTCCGATCTTTGGACGGATCCAGAATGGCTTCTCAGGATCTCTTCAATCTGTGTGCCTATCGTCAGAATGGGGTTCAGGGCGCTTTGGGGTTCCTGAAAGACCAGACCGATCCGGGCTCCCCTGATGGTATTCCATTGGGTCTCTGTAAAACTCTGGATAGGGGTTCCCCGGAGGAAGATTTCTCCCTGGATTCGAGAGCCTTTTGGTGTGAGTCCGAGGAGGGAAAGTCCCGACAGGGTCTTTCCCGATCCTGATTCTCCGACAATGGCGAGGATTTCTCCCGGATGAACGTCAAAGGAAAGTTCCCTGACGGGGATGATTTCCCCCTGTGGCGTCTTGATCCGGACAGTAAGGTTCCTGACCGAAAGAAGAGGATCTTTCCCTTCCATCAGCCATCGGTCTCCCGATAGGTGGTTCTGTAGATATCCGTTTCGTAGACAGTGACGGCCATCAGACTGAGTTTTCGGTTTTTTGCCTGAAGATCATTGCCAAGAGCCTGTTTCATCCGGGAATGGATAAAAAAGGCCACATTTTCAGAAGTGGTCGTCCTGTCGGAGAAAAAAGGGTGATCATTGAGGTTGGTATGGTCCAGTTCAGAAATGATGGGAAAAAGCATCTGTTCGGCCTGGTGGTAGTCGAGCGCCATGCCAAGATGATCGAGTGTGAGCGCCCTGATGGTGACCTCGATTTTCCAGTTATGTCCATGGAGCCTGGCACAGGCCCCCGGGTATCCTGGAATCTGGTGGGCGGCAGAGAATTGGGTTGTGACGGTAATATCGAACAAGGGATTCCTCGAGGTCTTTGGTTGAATGATCTTTTCGCCATTTTACCTGAAAAAAAACGTAAAACCTATCTGTCCGGGATTTTTTTGCCAGGATCCTTCCGGAAGCATTTCCGTTAGGAGCTGATTGTCCGGAAGAGATCTTCGGAGAGCGATTTTCCTGAGGCCAAAAAAAGATTTTCCGGCCGTCTGAATCAGATGGAAATCAGATGGAAATATGCTATTGTTGGTTGCTCCCAAAAGTGATTAAAAGTGGCTTTTTTTACCCTTATTTTTATAACGGGGGGCCTCCTTATTTATCTGTTTCTTCACTGAAATCATTCTTTGATGGCTGTTGGGTCGACTTTTATAACCTTTTGGGATGGCGAGCGACCATTGGAGGATTGTCCGGCTTGCCGGAGAGTTTTCCTTGTTGATCAGAGTGTTTTGTTTTTGGACAGGAGGAGGTTTTGGGAATCCCCTTTTCGCAAGAAACAATGAAAGAACCCTTTTCGTTCCGGTCCGGACCGGAGATCTATTTCCAGCACCTGACAGCCAATTTCCGAAATGATGGTTTTAAAAACTGGTTCTGTTGCTCTTTTTTCTTTCTGCTCTCATTGTTTGCCATATTCCCTTCCATCGTCAATGCCGCCAATCCTTTCAGGGATTTTATTGTTTATCCGTATGAAACCCCGGAGCAGGGGGAGTTCAGTATCGGTACCTGGCAAACCTTGCTTCTTCCATCGAAATCTGCTGATCCGATGTTCGGAAAGTCCCAGGAAAATGCGGATCTTCTTTTTTCGACCTATCTTCTGGAGTTTGGGGTAACAGACTGGCTGACATTCGGAACTTATGAAGATTTTCTGGCGGGTGCTGGGCAAACCTACTCTTATTACCAGACCCGGGCGATTACCACACGTATCCGGTTTCCCAAAATTCCCGATTTTATCGATCCCGCCATGCAGATCGAATATTGGCTGCCGGCAGCCGGAGCCAATGAGGAATCTCTTCTGGACGTGATTTTGATTGGGGAAAAAAAGATCGGGAACTTTATCCTGGACATCAATATGAGTTATCTTTTTGAGACGGCCAATCCTTCCGGTCCAACAGCTGCCCTGCCACCTGATTTCGGGTATGCGGCGGGGTTATACTATTTACTGGCCGACTGGGTCAACACCGGTATTGAGGCTTTTGGAGATCAGGGTTCGATCAACAACATGCTTCCACTCGGGGGAAACGGGCAGGTCACCCAGCAAGATTATGTTTTCAGTTCGTGGAACTTTGCCATTGGTGAAAATATCGACTGGAATATTGGAATTGGTGCCGGTTTGACAGCAAATAGCGCTCCATTTGCCATCAAGACCATTTTTGAGTATCACTTCAATCCTTTCAAGACGGAGCATGAATCTGAAAAAGATACTGAGGAACAAGATATTCACTGAGAAGAGGGGTGTTCCGGAAACCAGGACCATTCCGGGCACCACTTCGAAAAGGGTTCCCTTGAGCTTCATGATCGTTTTTTGGGGAATTATTTTCTTTTCCGGTTGTACCAAGAACAATGCTCCACCCTTTCCAGTTTTTACTCTTCCTCCCGGAACAGCCTTTCGACTGTCACAGCCGGTTCCCGTTGTGGCTTCTGGCCAAAAAATTCCCCGCTCCCTCCGCTATGTCGGGACACTTGATGGAATTGCCTCGCCATCAGAAGGTCACTTTGTCGTTGTCGGGGACCAATCATCAATCTGGAAAAGCGATGATGGAGGAGTGTCATGGAAACGGATCGCGCCTCCGCTGATGGGAGATTTTTATGGAATTGCCTTTTCTTCCGCGTTGGTCGGCTGGATCTCGGGGGATGATGGCGTTTTGTTAAAGACTGTTGACGGGGGTGATCACTGGACAAGGGTTTCTGTTCCGGTGAAGGATTTTTTCCTGCAGTCCATCAGTTTTCCCGATCCTCTTCATGGCTTTATTTCAGGGGAAAAGGGAATTGTCCTGGCGACCTCGGATGGTGGGGCCTCCTGGAAGCGTTTGGTCGTGCCGACCGTCCAGAATCTTTATGGGATTGCTTTTTTGACCCCACAACATGGATATGTCGCGGGATGGCATCGCACATTCCTGGAGACAACCGACGGAGGGACGACCTTTCATCCCCTTGAGATGGCTTCGGAGAGGGTGACCAGACAGGAACCCTCCTTCAACGTTCTTTCAACGGACGGTAAAAGGGTCCTCTTGGCGGGGGATCATGGTCTGGTTTACTACTCTCCGGACGGAAACTCTTCCCATTTTTCAAAGCTTGAGATTCCAGTGAGGAATGATCTATATGGGGCGGCTCTCTTGCCCGATGGTTCTGTGGCCCTTTCGGGAGAGGGTGGTATCCTTCTGTCCGGTAAACCGGGCAGCGCCATCGAACCTGTCATAAAGTCCGAAGGGGATTTGTCCGAATCTGATTTTCTGGGGGTGATATCGAGCAACGGGAAGTTGTCAGCCGTCGGGACATTGGGTGTTATCCTGACGCCCGCACGCTGACCCGGTCAAGGGGAAATCGGATTCTTTTCCCGTTTTTTATTGGCTGTTGCACAGTTTTCACAGATGCCATAGATCTGAAGTCTATGGGAAACGATGGTAAAGTTTTTTTCTGCAGCAGCCAGATCCTGAAGATGCTCGATCACCGGTTGGTCAAATTCAATGACTGTTTCGCACTCGATACAGATCAGGTGGTCGTGATGGGATTCGGTATGAAGCTCATATCGGCTGAATTCGTCGTTGAACCGATGCTCTTCAATGAGCCCTTTTCCCTTTAACAGATTGAGTGTCCTGTAAACGGTAGCCAGACCAATCTTGGAGTTTTTCTTTCGGACAATCTGGTGAATGTCTTCAACGGACAGGTGTTTTTCTGTTCCGGTAAGGGCTGAGGCAATAACAAGCCTCTGAGGGGTGATCTGAATATTGAGCGAGCGAAATTTGGAGACAAGCTGCTTGATTTCCTCGCTTTCTCTGTTGATATCGTTTTGTATCGGCTTGGCGGATTTCATTTTGAGGTCACCTTTCCCATTGCGGGTGGATTTTTTTGTAAATCCAGATATTTTCAGGGTTCCATAAGATTACACCCGAAGATGATTTCCTGCAAGTCAAACTGATTCTCATTGTCAAACCGATTTCAGGACATTTCCTTGACAATATATCGGATAATCGCTATTTTAGTTTCGCCTCCATTATTGCGGGAATAGCTCAGCGGTAGAGCATCGCCTTGCCAAGGCGAGGGTCGCGGGTTCGAATCCCGTTTCCCGCTCCAGTATTTTCAATGCTTTCAGCGTTTTTTGTCCGCCTTCAATCCTCAAAAACTTCGTAGTGTCCGTTTTAGTGTCCGTTCCGATTTGGGGAGGAGATGCCTTGACCAACCCTTCGAGTGCGTTTAAAAGATGGGTCGGGCCAAGATGGGCATACCGGAGAATCATCCGTTGGGTCTTGTGCCCCATGAGTGTCTGAAGCGTCCGATCATTGGCCCCCTGCATCGCTAAACGTGAGGCAAACGAATGTCTCAGGTCGTGGAATCGGAAAGGGGCCAATCGAGCTTTTTTGACGGCAATCCCAAAGTCCCTCCTCAAGTTTCGGGCATCCATCCGTCCTCCATGGGTGTCGGTAAAGATCGCTCCCTCAAAATCCTCCTGTTTCCGAAAGGAACAGATCACTACCTTCACCCGACTGTTCATGTGGACGTGCGTCGATTCCCCGGATTTGCGATCTCGGACAAAGAGGGTTCCTGCATTGAAGTCGACATCCTCCCAATTCAGCTTCAAAAGTTCCCCCTGGCGAAGTCCTGTGTGCAGCGCGACCGTGACGATGGGATGGAGTCGCTCCGGAAGGGCGTTGAAGAGGCGTTCTTCTTGGTCCGGGGTGAGATATCGCACAACGGTGTTGTCGAACTTTGGAGCCGAAACGCGGGCAATGGGATTTTTTTCGATGAGCTCGTTCTTGATGGCCCGATTGAGGGATCGCCTTCAGAATCACCAATTCCCGGGCAATGGTGCCGGGCTTATAGTCTTCATCGATCATTTTGGCAATGATTTCTTCGACCATGTGGGGCTTGATCGAGAGTGCAGACTTGTCTCCGAAGGCGTCGAGCCAGCGACGAATGCGGGTGCTGTTGTCCCCCTTTCTCTTGTGATGGATTTTGGCGTACTGCGCATACATTTCCGCCAATTCCCGAAAGGTAGGGTCGTATTTTTTGACAGGACGTGGGACGAGACGACCTTCCCGGGATTCTGTCTTGAGTCTGTCGCATGTTGCCCGGGCGGCGGACTTGCTCCCGACCTTCTTCCGAATGCGTTTGCCCTCATGCCAGATGTCGACCCACCAGATCCCCGATCCCGGAGGGAGTTCCCGGATGCCTCGATTTTCACCATTTTTTCGTGCCATAGAGTACGCTCCTTGATCGCGATTTTCCGTGGTGACAGGTCCAGAAGGAGGAACGCGCTTCCCTTCAGGGAAATGGCCCTATTTCAGAATTTTCCAGAAACCACCCTTGTCCGGTCCCACCCGTTCAATTCGGTTTTCCTTTTTGAGCTTCTTGATCTGCCAGACGATTCCGTCAAAGGAGACACCCGTTTTGTCGGCCAGTTCCCGAATGGTAAGGAATGGATCGGCGGCGATCAGATCGATAATCTGTTTCGTCGTGCTTGTCTCGGTTTTCTCCCTAGTTTTCTTAGTAGTTTTCTTGGTAGTTTTCTTGGTAGTTCTTTCAGGGTGAATATGGGAAGGAGGGTAGGGAAACTCCACCCGCAAGCCCGTTGTCTCATGGAGGAACTTCGGGGACGGAATGTGCGCCTTTCGGCAGGACTCCACAATTCGTTCGATCCCTCGTCCCCAGGACTCGATCATTCCGGCCCTGAAAAAGACGTGGGCGATCTCGGGGTTGAAGGGGTGGGAGGAGTGTTCCCGGACCAAGCGATCCGCGTTCCACTCCGGGGGGAGCTGTCCGTTGTTCCAGATCGAGAGCCGGTCGTCGTAGACGCGAATCTGAATGGGGATATGGCTTCCGTAGTCCTTATGGAGGATGGCGTTGGTTACAGCCTCGCGAAGGGCATCACCCGGCATCGGGAAGGTCTCGATCCGCTGGAGACCCTCGTAGGAGATGAGAGCCTTGAGATACTTGGTTCGAAGAAGGTCCACGGTGTTGTCCACCTGAGTGAAGAGATCCCCGTGAACCTCATCCTGATAGAGGAGATCGGTTTGGCTACTAAAGTATCCGATCTTGACATAGGATCCCGTCACGAATCTTTCGGGATCGGGATGGAAGAGGAGAAGGGCGGACCTCTTTAGGTAGGTCCCCTCCGTCAACCGAAGCCGTTCGATCAGGACGGCATCAGATCCCTTCAGGTCTTTCTCCGAGAGCCTCTGGCTTTGCATGGCACGATGCCTGAAGTCGTCGAGAATGTGTTCGTCAAGATCCTTGACCGAGACTTCGGGAACGGGCACACCATCCCATGTTTTCCCCTGCTTTCGCAGGAGAAACTGATCGAGGGAGCTGCCTTTGAGGGTCTGGTTCGTGGCCCCGCTCCGAAAGAAATATTCGCCCTTGTAGCTGATGGGAGTGGGGGAGGGATCCACAATGATCCTAATGAACTCATGGCCTTCTTCATTCTCAAGGTTTACGGACGGGATGATGCCTAAAACATCTCGAATCTTGTTGGGAAGGTCCACGAGCAGCTTGGGAGCATCAGGCAGGCCAAGAATCGTTCCATGGTCGTCCTTTCCCACCTCAAGAATCCCACCTTGGGCATTGGCGAACCCGCAAATGCTCTTCATCCATTCGTCCCGCCAGGAGCTTTTGTATTCCCGTCGCTGATCTTCAGTCATCTCACGGATCCTTCCTTAAAGAATTCATTTTCGTGATCCAGTCGAGCGCGGAGGCCGGGTCGAAGCCTAATCCCTGGAGAGCATTCACCACGCTGTCCCAGCCAGGAGGCGCGGGTGTTTTCAGGGAATGCTCGTTCGTGATGAGATCAAACTCTTCTGGAGTGATTTCTCCGGAAAAACAGCGGACATAAATCTCATTGGGAATTCTCTTCACGACGAACTGAAAATAGGAATCCTTCGGAAGGACCCTCCAGTGGGACCCTTCCGGGAGAAAAGCGGGGTCGATAGATC
>JAKCCY010000020.1 GCA_021838765.1 Nitrospirota bacterium | reverse complement strand
AATCGATCATTTCAAGAAGATCAATGATACTTACGGCCATGCGTTGGGCAATGATTTTCTGCAGCAGTTTGCCTCCCGTCTTTCCAATGTCGTTTCTCCCGGAGATTCTCTCGCGAGACTTGGGGGGGACGAGTTTCTGGTCCTGATCTCGGACTTCCTTGATGCAGAGCGTATTTCGGAAAAATCGAGACACCTCCTGATGGAGATGCGGAAACCCTTTTTTCTGGGGGAACACAAGGTCTCGATGACCATATCGATCGGAATATCGGTCTTTCCCGATGATGGCCAGTCGGAGGATCTGTTGATCCGGAATGCCGATATTGCCCTGAATTCTGTCAAAGACAGGGGCAGAAACGATTTTCGTTTCTACTCTCCATTGATGAATCCGAACTCTCAGGAAGAAATTGAACTCCGGGAAGATCTCCTGGAAGCGATCCGGGAAGATGCCCTCGACTTGTACTACCAGCCGAAAGTTAATGCTCCGACAGGAGAAATTATAGGTTTTGAGGCTTTGGTCCGCTGGCATCATCCCCAAAAAGGGATTCTCCGTCCCCATCAGTTCATTAAGATGGCGGAAGAGCAGGGACTGATTGTCAGCCTGGGAGAGTGGGTTCTGAAGCGGGCGACCCGGGATGCCAAAATCCTGTGTGAACGCTTCCGCCGGATGAGCGTATCGGTGAACGTTTCTGTCCGGCAGCTCATTGAGCCGGATTTTTACGAGCATGTCAGAAGATCACTTCTGATATCAGGACTGGACCCTTCTCTATTGGTCCTTGAGGTGACGGAGTCGATCTTTGCCCGGGAAATTGCCGAGATAGAAATGAATGTCCAGAAGGTCAAGGAAATGGGGGTCAGACTTTCTCTCGATGATTTCGGGACAGGCTTTTCATCGTTGGGGAATCTGACCCGATTTTCGCCTGATGAGATCAAGGTGGATAAAAGTTTTGTCGATCAGATGCTGTCCGGGGGCAAGGAGCTTGAATTGATCCGCACGATGCTTTCAATCGGGCTGACGATGCGGATCAACGTGGTGATCGAAGGTGTTGAAACTGTCGAGCAGAGGGACTTTCTGTTCAAGCGAGGGGCGAATATCTTTCAGGGATATTTCTACAGCGAGCCGGTCCCCTATGAGGGGCTTGCCGCCCTGATGGAAAAGAATTTCCCTCCCGCAGGGGATGAGCGAACAGGACCAGGGCTTTTTCTGGACCGTTAGCGGGGAGCCATTGCATAAAGATAGCGCCATGTTGCCGGTTCCTTGGGATCCGGTATCTGGAAGAGAAGGGGCAAGACCTCTCCTTTGGCATCCTGGACTTCAAGGACAACCAGGTTCCCCTGAATCATGTGAACGCGAGCCCTGTTCATCACTTTCCACTGCATTCCCCTTGCGACATCCTGCGGAATTTTGTCTGACCAGTCCGGAACAGCCATGACAGCGGTAATGAGGTCAAGCTGGTAGGTTCCGGTATCCTCGCCCTCTGAGGCGACAAGATTTGTTGAGAGCTGCTTCCCGGCTCTTGCGACCCTGTTGACCTGCAGATTGTCAATCTTGCTTTGCAGATCGGCAATTCGCATGCTTTGGTATGTGAGGATCGAGACAGATGTCAGGAAGAGAAGGACAATGGATCCGATCGCAACTTTTCGTTCTTGAATCAATGCGCCTCCGTTAAGACAAAACATGCCGATGATTGTTTGCTTAAATCAGAACGACCCGCCAGGATATTCTCCCGGCAGGCCGCCCATTGGTTACTTCTTCTTGTGACGAGATGCCCTGCGGAGCTTCTTGTACTTGTGCTTCCGGATTTTCTTCCGGCGCTTTTTAATCACACTGGACATCTGTTGTCCTCTTTCCTGATGGCTGGTGAAACCCGCTGGATCCCTTCAGAAATCAACGGGCGGCCATGAATCCATGGCCTGACGATCCGGCAGTTCCCGGTTCTAAAACAGAAAGTTACATCCTAGCGGGTACCGATGAAAAATTCAACCCGTTTAAAGGCAGAAAGTCAGGGGGTGACCTCTTCCCCCTTCAACCCATTCATCTTCGACATTGGTCCAATGATGACCGTTGTCAGTTCTGAAGTGTGAATCAGGTCCTGTGCAGCCTTTTTGACTGAGTCTGGCGTTACTTCGCTGATCTTTTCCGGGTATTCGGTAAAATAGTCGATGCCCAGGGAATAGTTTTCTATAAACAGCAACAGGGAGGCGATCCTGTCGTCAGAGTCCATCCTGAAAGGAAAGGAGCCCAGAAGATTTTTCTTGACCGCGCTGACCTGTTTTGAGTCCGGAGTGACCTCTACACTTTTTTGAAGCTGTTTGTGAGTTTCGTTGATGACTTTTGCTGTATTTTCAGCATGCGTCTGGAAGCTGACAAAAAACGGACCACTGTGGCGCTCTGCATCAAGTCCGGAGTAGATGTAGTAGACCAGTCCCATTTTCTGTCGTATCACATGGTTGAGTCGTGATGTCGTTGTTCCGCCGACAAGCTGGTTCATGACGAGTGCATTGTAAAAGAGCGGATCTTTCCTGGAAATGCCAGGAAGCCCCATCAGGACCGTTGTCTGGGCAAGGTCTTCGCGGTCAATCAGGTAGGTCTTTCCCCCATTGGCCCAGGTGGTCTTTTTCCCGACCGGACTCTGGGAAGGAGACGCTTTCCTGGTCCAGGAGCCAAACTCCCTGTTGACGAGATCGATCGCTTTTTGATTGCTGATGTCTCCCGAAAAGGTGATGATCGTTCGTTCCGGGGTGTACCAGGTCCGGTAGAACGCCAGAACATCCTGGCGGCCGATACTGGAGATTGTCTTGACCGTTCCCGACGCGGGATGGCCATAGGGTCCGTTCCCCATCATTTTCTTGTAGAGCAGGTTTCTGGCGACCGGTCCAGGGTGGTCTTTTTCATCGGCCAGTTCGGCGAGGGCCATCTGCTGATTCTTTTTGAAGTCTTCTGCGGGGAATGTCGGAGCCTGAACCATTTCTGCGGCAAGGGAAAACAGGGGCTCGAGGTCTTCTGTCAGGACCTTGCCAGAGACGGTCGTCAAGTCTCTTCCCGCCTGGGCGTCAAGTCCTCCTCCCGAACTGTCAATGGCGCGAAAGATGGAAAGGGCGTCATGGTTCTTTGTCCCCCGGTCAAGAAGGGATGCCGTGAGGTCGGCCAATCCGTATTGTCCACGGGGATCCTGGGCGGAGCCTGCGCGGATTCCGATCCGAAAGGAGACCACCGGAACCACCGGACGGGGGATGACCAGGACCGTAATGCCGTTTGGAAGCACGGTCCTGGTAACGGTGGTGTTGAGAATCTGGATGTTCCGGCTCTGCGCCCCGCCTTCCTGGGTGGTCGTGGCGACCGGTCCAGGTGTTGTATGGGCACATGCCGAGAGGGAAATGGCGGTAGTGAAAAACAGGATCCCGGTTAAGGCCTTCTTTGTCATGAATCGCTCCTTTTTCATCGTACGAGGCTTCCTGGTTTTCTGAAGACCGGTTTTTTCGGTTTGCCTGCTGGATAAAGGTAGCCGATTGTTTCGGAGTGGCTGTTGAGATATTTTCTGGCAACCCGGGTCACATCGGCCGGGGTTACCGCCTGAATGTTTTTGACGTAGTCGTCAAGATAGCTCATGGGCACGCCGAGTGTTGCCATCTCTCCGAGGAGCATTCCCATTCCGAATGTCGATTCCTGACTCATCAGGAATTCCGAGACGAGTCCCTTTTTGGCGCGATCCAGGGCGGATTGGGAAACAGGATGGTTCTTAAGTGAGCTGATGACCGACGTCAACTCCCTTTTCAGGAATGGCGGTGTTGTTTTCGGCATCCCCTGCGCATAGAAATAGAAGAGGGACGGCCCTTGTGTGAGGGGGTCATAGGAACCTTCGGCATCAACCGCCATGGGATGCTCATAGACCATCTTCCTGTAGAGGATTGAGGATCTTCCTCCCGACAGGAGCGCCGAAAGAACTGTGAGGGGATATTGATCCGGATTCTTGAAGTTCGGGGCATGAAAGGCCAGCATTGTCACCGGAAGCATTGCCGGTTTGTGGAGCACGACAAGCTTGAGTTTTTTCTGTGGCCGGTCGAGGTGGATATGTCTTTTGGGAAGAACTCCTCTGGGAATGGACCCGAAATAATCACCCACCTGCCGGATCATGCTGGACTCCTTGACCGGTCCGACGATGACAATCGTGGCATTGTTGGGCATGTAGTTCTGTCGATAGTAGTTTCGAAGATCCTTCTGGGTAATCCTCTTGATATCGTCTTCCCAGCCGATTACGGGGTTGTGGTAGGGGTGGACGACGAACGCCCGCGCATAAACACGCTCCACTAAAAGCTGCGTGGGGTCATCATAGTCGTTTCGTCTTTCTTCGAGCACAATTTTCCGTTCTCGCTCAATTTGTGACTTTTTGAGGGAAAGATTTTTCATCCTGTCGGATTCGATTGCGAAGGAAAGAGGAAGATTGCCCGGGGGCAGATTCTCGAAAAAGGCAGTGAAGTCGTAGTTGGTGAAGGCATTGGACTGTCCTCCGACATCGTTGACCTTTTGGTCGAGGACCCCATGCGGGAACTTTGGCGTTCCTGTGAACATCATGTGTTCGAGAAAGTGGGAAATGCCCGTTTTGGGTTGTTTTTCATCAATGGAGCCCACTTTGTACCAGATCTGGAATGTGACGATCGGGGAGTAGGGGTTTTCGACGGTGATGAGTCTTAGCCCATTGGGAAAGGTGTGGATTTTGGGTTTTGGCGTATAGGTTTGGTCGGCATCGGCAGAAAATGGCGCAACAATAAGAACCAAGAGGGAAAGGACGACCAGAAGCAATGATCTGGTTCCCATGGTTCCGGCATTTCTGGCGGGCTTTCTTTTTCTGGAAAGACAATCCCTGAGGATGGACTTCTTTGACATTAAGAACTCCCTTTTTAGGTGATGTAAAAAGCCCCGCACCGGGGCCATGGATTGTAACGGATCAGACGGTGAGGGTTCTTTTTTCCTCAAGGTCTATGAGCCGGGGCCATGTTCGGATATCTGTTCTTGAAGGATCGATGGCATCTCTCGTGGCGATAAAATACTTCCATTTCTCGGGTGTGTCGGGAGAGAGTGCTTCGTAAGACATGTTGAATGCGTGAACCTTCTCCGGATCCCTGGCATTGGGACTTTTGTCGAGGACCGCGGCAAGAATCTCGTCATCGGTTCGGGCAGATCCTGCGATGCTGGCAAAGGTTTCGTGGTCTATCTCCAGAAAATCAAGACAAAAAACATCGAGGGGGCAGTTGTAGATGTACTCTCCAAGAGTGCCATTGTTTTTTGCACGAGCCTTGTCTGACATCCTTTTCAGGTGGTCGATTCCCCCGAGACGGTCAAATGGACTTCTTGGAAATTCTCTTGTCAGATCCATGCAAATCTCCTTTGTTGAGATTGTCTTGCTCCTCCTGGTAATCCCGTGCCATCCCGAAGCACGGAACTGTTCCGGGGCGGGATCGGAGCATGTCCTCATTGTCAGGATATCTGCTCGATTCTATAGGCAGACTGATCCTCAAGACAAGTTTTCCTGTTGCATTATCCGCCCGCAAGGTTCTGGGAATATTCCGGAACAAGAATCGCCGGATGATCCTGATCTTTTGCAAGGGCCAGACCTGGCAGTCCCGAGTCTCCCCCGATATTGATCCATTCAAGATCGGGGAATTGTTGAAATGCGAGACGGGTCATCATGGCTGAAACATGCCCGACCTCCGGATCCCTGCATTCAAGGAAGCAGACGGCATTTTTTCCTGATTCCGACAGCGCGAGCCATTGCCATGCTGCGGCCTCAAACCGTAGCGAGAGAATGATCCCTGTCAGGCTCAAGTCCTTCCATTGGCTTTCGGCAACCAGGTGAGCCTGCTCGAGATCGTCCACCATCAGCCAATCCATTTCATTGCGGGCCTTTTTGCGGCGCATCTCAAAAAAACGCGACTTGATTTCATCTTTTCCCGGAGGCGGGGAGAGATCGCTCCAGATCCTGATTCCGGGATCCGGATCGATTCTGAGAAGACGGTTCAGTTCCCATCGATGGGATTTGTAACGGTTCCCCGCAGCCAGAAGGTACGGTTCTCGCAGAAGAATCCTTTCCGTATCCAGAAGTGTCGGAGGGGAAGCGGGAGAATGGAGGCATCTGATCCCGAGCGGCAAATTGTCGACCCTTCCGGGAAGTCCGTCATTAAGCTTGAAAAGCCAATCTGAAAGTTCGGCCCAAAATGGATTTTCGGAATCATGATCATAAAGGGTCCACTCAGGGGGGAAAGGGAGCCAGTGATACCCTGAGGATTCCGCAAGAAGAAAGGGACGATCAAGCCAGCTTCCGATACTGAAGTCGATTCCCCGTGCATTCAGAAAAAAGGAGACGGGATGGCAGGTTGAAAAAAACATCCGTCGTCTTTCGGATGTCAGGAGGCAAAGAGAGTTGTATCGACTGGGGGGAGGATAAGGAAGTCTGGTCGTGGGTCCGAATCGGGCCATGCGGGGACTCAGGTCTCGAGGGGCAAGAGGGGAAGAACCCCTTCGGCGGACTCTTTTTCAAGATGGGTGATCAGTTTTGTCCTGGCCTGGGCAGAAAGCTGTGGCCACTCGTTGTGACGGATGGTTTCGGCTTTTTCATGAAGGGTTTCTTGTGAAAGATGGATGGAGAAGGGACAGTTGGTATCGATTCCCAGCCATGGCGATCCTTCATGCAGGATGATGAGAAGAGGGTAGATCCTGCAGTCAAGTGGGTGTTTGGGCCATGAGCGGCAGCTCCATGACGATTCCTCAAGGAGGGCGCATTGCCAGAGGTCAAACTCTTCAATCCGGACCGGGATGAGTTCCGGGTTGGGGGCTCCCTGGAAATTTTCGGGAAGGATCGATCCGAGATCAGGCCGGGAGGCAAATGGAGTCTGTCGGTCCGGTTCCAGGAATCGGCAGCACAGTCGGCATTCCTGGCAAAATGACTGTGGAATGGTCAGCAGGTCCTCTGTCATGGTACCGGTGCCATCGCCAGATGATCTGGCGGATCTGTGAGCCGTTTTAAAAAGAGTCTGTCCTCCATGCTCTTGAGTAATCCCGTGAGTGTTTCCGGGTGGGTCGCGGAGATGAAGGTCGCTTCCGGGAAAAGGTGCGCAAGGGATTCTTTTTGCTCGGAGTCGAGAAGGTCTGCCTTGTTGATGACAAGAAGTCTTGGCTTTTCTCCGATCTCCATCTCGGTCAGAAGCGTTTCCACCTGCCCGATCTGGGCTTCGATGCTTGGATGGGAACCATCGGCAACATGGATGAGCAGATGAGCATCTTTCAGTTCGTCAAATGTGGATAGAAAAGCCCTTTTCAGGTCAGCGGGCAAATTCCGGATGAACCCGACCGTGTCTGTGAGGATGATTTCCCGCTCCCTGGGGAAACGGAGGCGACGGGATGTCGGGTCGAGTGTGGCAAAAAGCTTGTTTTCGGTGAGGACTTCCGATCCTGTAAGCTGGTTTAAAAGAGTGGATTTCCCAACATTTGTGTAGCCGACGAGGGAAACAATCGGCAGGCCGTTTTCCTGTCGTCGTTCCTTTCTTTGACGCCTTTCATCGCCGAGCCGGGAAAGTTTTTCCGTAAGGGATGTAATTCTGTCCCGGACACGGCGTCTGTCCTCTTCGAGCCGGGTTTCTCCCGGCCCTCTTCCTCCAATGCCTCCGGTCAGCCTTGAGAGAGCTGTCGAACGTTGCTCAAGGCGGGGAAGGAGATATTTGAGCTGGGCCACTTCCACCTGAAGCTTTCCGTCGCTTGAATGGGCTCTTCGGGCAAAAATGTCGAGAATCAGCTGGGTCCTGTCGATGATCTTGAGCTCTGTCAGTGCTGCGATGTTTCTGACCTGGGCCGGTGTCAGATTCTGCTCGAAGATAATGATCGTTGCTCCGACCTGGAGGGCATGGATGATCAGGACCTTCAGCCTGTCGGCGCTGAGGAGGGTGGCTGGATGCTGTGTCCTGAGTTTCTGGATTTCCTCACCAAGAACATGAACCCCCGCACTTTCTGCCAGCTCCCGCAGTTCCTCCATGCCGTCTTTCTGGGAGATGAGACTGTCTTTGGATGCAGAGACCAGAATGGCGCGCTCCTGATTTGATGTCTGGTGGCGTGAGCTCCCCTTGAATTCAGACAGGGCTTCTTCGATCTGCTCCACGGAGTCGGCCACTTCAAGGCGTTCGGCAGACAGTGGGATCGATTCGGTCACAAGCCAGGGTGTTGCTCCCTGTTTGTCCGGATTGATCAAGGCTTGGGAGAATCGTCTGATTCTTGGAGAATGTTCGTCGATATGGAGGACGATCTGGGCATCAAGCCTCAAAAGGGCCAGATCGTTCAGATCGTCCTGGTTGATGGGCTCTGTGCGGAGATGTGTATGGACAAGACGTATGCCCCGAAGAAGATGGTCTCCACCGCGCGAGGGGGGCAGTGTTTCAATATAGAGGTCCTTGGGGCCGCCGACGATCACGTCGAGGACCGTTCCTTCCCGGGAGATAAAAAGTCCGACTTGTCTTCCGATTTCGAAACTGACCTCCCCCATGACTCCGGCCAGTTCGGTCGTTACCCACATGAGGGGGGGAACTTTCCTTCGATAGAGTCGACCGAGTGCTTCCAGCTGATTTTTTTTAAGGCCGCGGATATTTCCTTTTATCTCTGGAATAAGATGCCTCCTGGTCCTTTGATGATCTTGACGAGTCCCATGTAGTAGGCGCATCGGGTGTCGTTCAGATCGTTGTTGAATGTCCGCTCTTCTCCGTCATCAAAGAGGATCCGAACGTAGGCAGCTCCTCCGGGAAGGGTTGATGTCGATAGATGGATAACTTTCCCTTCTCCCCACTCGGGGTGGTCCCGATGGGATGCCCGGTCGGAGAAGCGGAGAAAGATTCTTGTCCTGATATCCGGATCGTCGATCATAACACTTCCTGTTTTCAGCCGCGGGGCTTTTCCGTAATAGCCCGCCGGCGGTAAATGGGGTTCCCCGGACACATGGATGCTGCCCGGTCGATCATGATTCGTCCCTGACGGGGATGGTGCATGGACAGGAGAGCAAGCCCAACCCATGAGATATAACGGGGGTTCTGTGGATTGGCGGCGAGTGCTTCCTGAAAATGCTCCAGGGCTTTTTTCTTTGATCCTCCCACAAACCATGGTTTGAAGTAATATTCCATTGCGCGCGTAAAATGGGCACGCGGATCTTTCGGGGAGAGTTCGAGGGCTCTGGTGATTTCCTTCCGTGATCTCGAAGCGTAACGCATCCCGCCAGGAAATCCCTGGTATTGGGTTCTGATAAGGTCTGTCTCTCCCAGAAGAACCCATACGTCAGGATCTTTTTCATGACTTTTCCTGAGATTCTCGGCAATGAGACGCGCTTGCTTCAGGGCGAGAAGTCCTTCCGTCTGACTGCTTTTTCCGGGACGATCCCTGTAGAGTCTGGCCTTGAGGATGAGGAGCCTTGCCTTGTGGACAGGGTAGTCAGGCGACATGCGTGAGATAGCCCGGTCCACATCGCTGATCTTTCCCTTGCAGTCAAAGCTGTTTTGGTAGTCCACCGTTTCAGGGGAGGCCAGAACGAGTTCCGGCAAACTCCATGAAACAGCAAGCGCCAAAAAGAGAGCATAAAAGGAGAGAGCCGGGTTTTTTGCAAATCGACACTCGCCAGCCATTGTTATTGCCGTTTTTCCAGAATCCGGTTGAGCCCGTCGACAAGGTGGGATCGGGTGATCAATGTGTGCAACCCTGACTCTTTTCCTTTTTGAAGAGAGGCTTCATCGGTATGAAAGGCGAGTCCGACAAGGGATGTGTCCGGATAGGTCTTTTTGAGTCCGGCGACCATTTCCGAGAGGGTGTCTCCTGTTGACGCAATATCGAACAGGACGATGCGGGGTGGTGGTTCAATGGATTGAAGCGATTCCTTTTTATCGGCTCTCAGGAAGGTGAGGGAGTGATTTCTGGCGACTCCTTCAACTCTCGACCCGATCATGAAATCCTTTCCGAAAAACAGAAGACTCCGAACAGATTCTTTTTCAGTCCCGGCGTTCATTTTTGTCCTTTCGTTGCGGGGAGGATCTCTGTCATTCCTCCCATATAGGGTACGAGAGCTTTGGGAATGCCAACTGACCCGTCCGGTCTCTGCCCATTTTCCAGGATTGCGGCCACGGCTCGTCCGATGGCCACCCCCGACCCGTTTAATGTATGGGCAAAGCGGGTCTTTTTTGTGGCTGGGTCCCGGAAGCGGATCTGGGCCCGGCGTGCCTGAAAATCTCCAAAGTTGGAACAGGAGGAGATTTCCCGGTAGGTCTCCTGGGATGGCATCCAGACTTCAAGATCGTATGTTTTTGAGGAAGAGAATCCGAGATCCCCGGTGCACAGGGCCACTACCCTGTAAGGAAGCTCCAGGCCGATCAGAACTTTTTCCGCATCGGAGGTCAGCCTTTCGTGGTCGTCCCGGGATGTCTCCGGGGCGGTGATCCAGACCAGTTCGACCTTCTGAAACTGGTGCTGGCGGATGAGCCCCCTGGAGTCTCTTCCCGCCGCCCCGGCCTCTCTTCTGAAGCAGGCTGTCTGGGCAACCATCCGGATGGGAAGGGACGCGTGGTCCAGGATGGATTCCCTGAACATGTTGGTCAGCGGGACCTCCGCTGTGGGGATCAGGTACAGATCGTCTTCCGGGCAGTAAAACAGTTCTTCCTTGAACTTCGGAAGCTGTCCCGTCCCTCGAAGGGCCTCTTCCCTGACGAGGAATGGAACAGAATGTTCAGTATAGGCGCCTTGAAGAGTATGGAGGTCGATCATGTAGTTGGCCAGAGCGCGCTCAAGCCGCGCACCCGCACCGATGAGTGTCGAAAAACGGCTCCCGCTGACAAGGGCTGTGTGTTCAACATCCATGATCCCGAGTTCATGGCCCAGATCCCAGTGCGGTTTTGGTTCAAATGGAAAGACGGTGGGCGTGCCCACTGTCCGGACCGTCACATTGTCAAGCTCTGATTTTCCCCGGGGAACATCAGAGGCGGGAATGTTCGGGATCATCCAGAGAAGTTCGTCCAGTTTTGCCTCGAGGGAGGCGAGGAGACCCTCATCTTTGGAGATCAGTTCGTTGACGGTTCTGGATTCGTCCATGAGGTCTTCTGTCGGCTGTCCATTGCGTTTTCTGGTCCCGATCTCCTGGGCCAGGCGATTTCGCTTTTCCCGAAGGGCTTCCCAAGCCTGCTTCAGTTGGCCGATTTCCGAGTCGAGTTTCCTGATGGGAGAAAAATCAAGGCTCTGACCCCGGGAGGCAAGGGCTTCCCGAATGGTTTCCTCTTCGTGTAGGATTCGTTTTTTATCGAGCATGCATTCTCCTGGTTCCGGGTTTGGAAATATCGAATCGACTTCCTTATTGTAGACTTGTTGCCTTTGCGGGAACAATGGGGAACAGGAAAGAGCGTGTTTTTCATTATGGTGCAGGAATCTTGGCTGGATCCCGGTTTTCCGGAGATGGTTGGATGAAGGGAGCGTTTGGTGGATAAGGATCCTTTGTTTCTGGGCAAACCGGCCAGGCCCCTGGTTCTCGGGGGCGGATCGTGGGGGACGGCCCTCGCGTTTCACCTGGCGTCAAAGGGGCTTCCTGTAACCTTGTGGGTCAGGGATGAGACCTTGTGCGCGATGATTGCGTCAGACAGGGAGAACAGGGTTTATCTGCCCGGAGCCATTTTTCCGGAGAGTCTGGTTGTTTCTTCAAACCTTCGGGAGTCCCTTGAGGCGGCAAACTTTATTGTCCTGGCGATCCCTTGCCAGGGGGTTCGGGCCACGATGGAGAGCCTGTCGGCATTGGGAGAGAGCCGTCTGCCGATTGTCAGCGGGACAAAGGGAATCGAGCAGGGATCACTCCGGATGGTCTCCGAGATCGTTTCGGAGTGCTACTCATCGAACCCTGATCATTATGCTGTTCTGTCCGGACCGTCTTTTGCCAGGGAAGTTGTCCGAAGTTCTCCGACGGCTGTTGTTGTCGCAAGTCACTCCCAGACGATGGCAAAAGAGATACAGCTTTTGTTCAACACAAACTGTTTCAAGGTCTATACCAGGACGGATGTCAAGGGGCTCGAAATATGCGGTGCCCTGAAAAATGTCATCGCTCTTGCTGCAGGAATCTCTGATGGGATGGGGCTGGGTGCGAACTCAAGAGCTGCCCTTCTAACCAGGGGACTGGCCGAAATGACGCGCCTGGGAGTCGCCCTCGGAGCAAAAGCGACAACATTTTCCGGTCTTGGCGGTGTCGGGGATCTGTACCTCACTGCAACGGGAGAGCAGAGCCGCAACCGGACCGTGGGGGTCCGTCTGGGAAGGGGAGAAAAACTTCCCGACATTCTTCGGGACCTGGGGCAGGTTGCGGAAGGGGTGACCACTGCCCAGTCTGCACACATGCTTGCAATGAGGCACGGGGTCGATCTTCCGGTGACGAGGGCCGTATACCGCCTTTTGTATGAAGGAGCAACGCTGGTGGATGTTCTGCGGGACATCATGGATCGACCGATGAAGGATGAGGAAGAATTTTGATGGCAAAAATCCTGGTTCTTTTCTACAGCACCTGGGGACATGTCCAGACTCTGGCGGAGGAGGTGGCCAAAGGCGCGGAGGAAGTCAGTCGCGCGAACGTATCGATCAAGCGGGTTCCTGAAACGATGGCCGATGAGACACTCCAGGAAATCGGAGGCCTGACCGAGTCTCCATATGAGGTCGCATCTCCCGGGGAGCTTTCCCTCTATGACGCTGTTATTTTTGGAACCCCGACGAGGTTCGGAAACATGTGCTCCCAGATGCGGACATTTCTTGACCAGACGGGAGAGATCTGGGCCAATGGCGGACTGATCGGGAAAGTTGGAAGCGTTTTTGTCAGCACTGCCAGCCAGCATGGCGGACATGAAACAACGATCGCTTCATTTCATACAACCCTTTTTCATCATGGAATGGTGGTTGTGGGTGTTCCCTACAGCTGTCCTGAGCTGTCCGGCTCCACCGAGGTAACAGGGGGGTCGCCTTATGGAGCCGGAACAATCGCCGGTGGTGATGGATCAAGGACCCCAAGCCAGAGGGAGAAGGCCATTGCCAGATTCCAGGGGGGACATGTTGCTTCAATCGCGGTGCGCCTTTTCGGTTGATCCTGTTTAGTCCGGTGCGTTTTGCCGGGCGAGTCACCCCTGTCCTTGAGGATCCATGGCCTTTCCCCATACAATAGCATAAAGAGGAGGATTCAGATGAAACCGGTTCCGAAAGAAGTGATGCCACATGAGGGAAGAGCTGTGAGGATCCTGTGGCAGGACGACCATGAAAGTATCTACAGCAATGCGTATCTGAGGGAAAATTGCCAGTGTGCGGAGTGTATCCACGAGTGGACTGGCGAGAAGCTGATCCCGCCTGGGAAAATCTCTCCTGATATCAGGCCCGTCTCGGTTAGCCCGGTTGGCAACTATGCCATTTCGATCCACTTCAGCGATGGACACCAGACCGGTGTCTACTCTTTTGATCTTCTCCGGAAGATCTGTCCGTGCGCTCTCTGCAAGGCAGCCTGACCGGGATCAGGCTGTGCCGGAGAGTTTTTTGATCGCGGATTTGAAGGATGAGAAGATGGAATCCTGACGCCTGACCGCGATGTCGATGAGGCGCTTTAAAATCGATCCTCCCATGGACTCCTTCATTTTCTGGATCTGCACTTCAATCATCGTGCCGAACTGCTGAATATCACCCATTCTGCCATTTAACGCAGTCATGTTTTCGGTCACTGTCTGAAGCTCAATACGGATGGATCCGATAGTGCGGTCGATTTCTTCGACCGATTTTCGTGTTCTGTCGGAAAGCTTTTTGATCTCTTCCGCGACGACAGCAAAGCCCCGTCCTGCTTCTTTTGCGTGGGCGGCCTCGATTGCTGCGTTGATCGACAGAAGATTCACCTGGGTTGAGATTTCCTTGATCTCTCGACCAATGCCGGAGATGTCGCCCAGCACGTTCCGGAATTTATGAAGGTTTTCCAAAACGGCTTTTCCTTCGGAGACAATCTCCTCCGTATCGACTTTTTCCTGGTATTGTTCGAGGACGGAGGCCAGTGCCGAAACATTGGCATCGTTCAGGCTCTTGACCTCTTCAAACTGGGTTATGTAGTTCCTGAGAAAGGACATGTTCGTCATGGACTCTCCCAGGTGATGAACGACCGAGTCGGCATTCTCCCGGGAGAGCGTGAGCGATTGGTCAGCGTTTCTTAAGGCCATTTTTTCCCCCTCAGAGATTCATGACATCAAATCCGCACCGAATTCCGGCGATCCAGTCAAAAAACTTTCCGACCATTTCATCCTTGAAAATTGATCCATGCTGGGGTGCAATCATCTTGACCGGAAGTCTCCGGGCTTTCTGAAGCCAGATGGCGATCGCCTTGTTTGTTCCGATATATCTTGAGTGGAATCCTTCCATATAGGTAACATGCTCTTCAAAGTTTTCCACAAACAAGGGGGTTCTCCCTTTTGGGTAAACAGCCGCGCCAATGTCTCCCGTAAACAGAATTCCGGATTCATGGTCGAAAAGATGAAAGTTCCCTGGGGAGTGGAGAAAATGGGCAGGGATGAACTCGACCTTGCGTCCGGAGGCAAGAGTGAGCGAGCCGCCGCTATCGGGAATACCCTTGAAGCGCGTCAGGTCATTGACTCCAAAATGAATGAGAAATCGAATCCAGAGCTCCGAGACATGAACGACTGCCGGAGTCATCTCAAACCATGATGCAAGTCCGCCCCCGACATCGGGGTCCTGGTGGCAAAGGAAAATATCCTTGATATCAGCAGGATCGAGGATCTGTGAAATGTTCACCAGAACCCGGGCAAAGACCCCAAACCCGCCTGGATCGATGAGAAGGCCTTTGCCGCCATCGATGATCAGGTACTGATTGGACTGAACACCTTCTTCAAGACCGGACTCATCCTTTCCCAGCCACAGAAACTTGTGATTTGCCGATTCATAGAGTGTTTCAAAGGCCATTTGTCTTTCTCCGATCAAGTGGGGTAAGGAAACGGGGAAGTAAAAACAACTCCCTTTTCGCCCGGATCATGGCTGATCAATAACCGGTTGTCAATTGATTGAATGATTTTATGATGGAAGGAGGGGCGTTGATACCCCCTCCCTCCATGGTAATCCTATCGGTTGAAAGAGATCCAGGGTTTACCCGGAGAGAGCACAGTCAGTTGAGAGAAATCCCATACTCTCCGGCAACACCTTCGAAGATTCTTCGGGCAACCTTGAGCGCTTCCGGGTTTTCGAGACGATAAGCACAATGCTCAATCTCCGGTTCCGCGAGCACCATATCGGAAAAACCCCTGTACATTTCGAGAAAAACCGCTTTGTACAAGTCTTGGCGGACAGGAAATCGTTCGAAAAAATGAGTGGCGACACTTTGATAAGTCGCCTGGTTGTTGAGAACCCATTGATCGATGTAATTCGGGGAGCACTGGGAGTTTGCCGGAGAGTATCTTCCTGCCTTCCATGCCTCCTTCAGGATCTTTTCATCGGATAATGGTTCGGACTGGGCAACGATTTTTTCCGGAGCTGCTTTTTTCAAGAAAGAAAATAATCCCATCTGTTCCCCTTTATGTTGTGATTTGATCCAAGGTGGTGATCCTTCCCGGTGATTAAAAGGTATTTTAAATGAATTTTTTAAAAAAGCCAATTCCCTGGATATGCTGAGACTCCTGGATTCGGACCTATTTTTTTTCTGCGAGAGGGACTTCAGTGAAATGGATCCCTTTTTCCATAAAGCACCCGGATGAGGGAAAGCCCTTCCGGGGGGGCAGGGTGAAGGCATCTGACCGGAGAAGGTGATCCGGGATGGAGAAGTGTTTCAATCTCTTCGGGTGCTCTTTTCCCGCTCGCAACGTCAATGATGGCCCCGACGACAAAGCGGATCATCATGTGCAAGAACCCTTTGCCTGAAATCCATATCTGGTAGTCGCATCCACACTCCTCCCATAAGATGGTGTCTATCGTTCGTTGTGTTTGGGGAGGAAGAGACTTTCTGACAGTAAAATGGGTGAAATCATGTTTGCCGACAAAGAGTGATGATGCGATTTTGAGAAGTTTTGGATCAATCGGTGCCGGAAAAACACCGATGAAAGGGTTATCAAGAGGTCCGGGAGGGTGTTTGGGGTGAACGATCCGTAATCGGTAACGGTAGATCTTTCTTTCCACATCATGTCTTGCATGAAAATCCCGGTGCGATACGGCTGCTGACAGAATACGGATCTCAGGAGGAAGAAAGTGGTTAACGCCTTTTAAAAGAGACTCCGGTGTCCAGGGGCGTTTCTCCCGCAGGGGAATATCCAGGTGGAAGACTTGGCCATGGGCGCTGACACCCGCATCGGTTCTTCCGGAGCCGGTGATGGGGAGTGAAATTCCGATAAGCTTCTTGAACGCGTCTTCGATGCTTCCCTGAATGGTCCGGTCCGCCTCCTGGCGTTGCCATCCGTGAAAGGTCCTTCCGTCGTAGGAGGTGACGAAGGCCATTCGCTGGTAAGAATCGGACTGCCTGGAGAAGGTATCGCCAGGGTTTTCGGGATCTGTGATGGTTTTCTCCATAATCAGCGCCCCGCCACGAGGCTGGACTTGAGTGGGGGAGGGGCCGGTCTCGTAACCGGAATTTCCTAGTCAGACCGCGACAGAACCCATTATGCGCGGACAGGCGTTCAACCGTGTCAATGGAAGTGTCGATGCATCATTTCTGGAAGTTTACCCAAAAACAGGCGGAGGGGACAATCATTTCTTGAGAAGGTGCGGGTTGTTCTGGAGAATGGCTTCAAGGTCATCAAGTATTTTCCAGTTTGGTGCAAGCCATTCGAGACCTTTTAATTCTGCAGGTTCGAGCCATCTGATTTCTTCGTGGACAGTCATTTGCGGGGTATTTTTCAGAATGCGGCAGATAAACGGTGAAAGACGCAGATAAAGATGAGGGTAACGATAGAAGACCGGAGGCATTGGGAGGAGAACCTCCACCTGGATATTCAGCTCTTCCTGAAGTTCCCTGACAACGGCTTCAACGGGAGACTCCCCTGTCTCAACTTTTCCACCGGGAAATTCCCAGAGATCGTCCCATGAGCCGGGAAGCCTTTTTGCACAGAGAATTTTTCCGTTTTTGATGATGATCCCGCAGGAAACCTCAAGAGGGTACTCCCCTCCGGAGGGTTCCTGACAGGAAGAATCTGTTGTTTCCAATTCAGAAGTTCATTTTTCTCGGGTCTTCCGCGTGCAGGGATTCCCATGCCTCCCTCAGGTCGACCCAAAGATCCATTTCCGTGTTGATGGCGGCCTGCCATCGGTCCCAATCCTCTCTGGATCCCAGTGTATCCACGCCTCCGGAACCGACCGCCGAGCGGGAAGCCATCTCGGAGAGCATTCTGGCCTTTTTCCATTCCAGGAGGGCAAGGTCATAGGCCGCAACACGGGCTACCTTTGCTGGATTCATGCGCTACGCTCCGGCAGTTTTTGTGTCTTTCCGATCTTCATCCGCCAAAATTTCCAATCTGGATCGGAATGGCGCCGGCGTTCGAGATGGAAATGGCCGAAGCGAGCTTTCCTGCAATGTCCCGATAAGACTGGGTCAGGGGACTCTCTGGATGGGTGATGGCGATGGGGTTGCCGGAGTCTCCTCCTTCGCGGATAGAGAGATCGATCGGAATCCTTCCCAGAAAGGGAACGTGAAGCTCGTGGGCTGCCGTTTCTCCACCACCCTTTGAAAAAATGTCTGTTTCTCCATGGCAGTGTGGACAGATAAACGAACTCATATTCTCGACGATTCCAAGAATGGGAACGTTGACTTTCTGAAACATTGCCAACCCTCTTCTTGAGTCGGACAGGGCAACCTCCTGGGGAGTTGTTACGATGATCGCTCCGGAGAGGGGGACCAGCTGGGCCAGGGAGAGCTGGGCATCTCCTGTGCCGGGGGGCATGTCGACCACCAGGTAGTCAAGGTCTCCCCAGTTGATATCCTGGCAGAACTGCTGGATGATTCCGTGAAGCATGGGACCTCTCCAGATCAGGGGGGTTCCCGGAGGAACCATGAAGGCCATCGACATAACCGTAATGCCGTGTCCAGAGGGGGGGAAGAGCTTTTTGTCAACCTGGCGGGGGGTATCGGTAATTCCCAGCATCATGGGAATGTTCGGGCCGTACACATCGGCATCCATGATTCCGACTTTGGCACCCAGCTGGGACAGCGCAATCGCAAGGTTCACAGAGGTTGTGGATTTTCCGACACCGCCTTTGCCACTGGATACGGCGATGACGTTCTTCACCCCCGGGATCGGGGTTTTTCCGGTGAAGCTGCCACCCGTCGTTCTGGCGGTAAAAGAAATTTCGGTGGCGGTGATCCCGGGAACGGATGCCAGTGCGGCAAGACAGGAGTTTTTCATCTCGTCCTTGAGCGGACAGGCTGGTGTCGTCAAAACGATGGTGAATGAAAGATTGCCACCATCAATCTTGAGATTTTCGATCATCTTGAGGGTGACAAGGTCCTTCTTGAAGTCCGGTTCAATCACTCGGCCCAAGGCTTTCCATACCAGCTCTTCTGAAACGGTTGACATGCGCGATAACCTTTCCGTGGTCCGGAAGAGCGATTCTTCCAGACAATTATTCCTGTAGAAAATGATGAATGGCCGGTGAGGGAAAAGCTTGCTCCCCCAATATATTGGAGTGTTTCCTTAGTCTGTTTTTAAATCGTTGAGAAAAAGTCCGGGAACTCATCTTTGGAACAGGATCCTTTGACCCCATCTTCCCTGATGAGCCGATGGGCCTTTTCCGTGCCTTCAATCATCATATAGAGGAGCCCCGCCCGGTCCCTGTGTGTGGGGCTGAACAGAATCCATTCCTCCATGACTCCCGGATCAGGGAGAACCTCCTCCATGTACAGGAAAAATGTCTCCCTGTCTATGGAGCTCTTTCCCTGTCTTGCGACAAGGAAGTCTTCATAAGTTGTTTTTGATCCTTTTGTGTTCTTGAGTCTTGCAACAAGGGCCCGATCATCGAGATCCCTGCTGGGGATCCGTGTGCGTATCAACAGGTGCCTGTCTTCAGGGATCAGTCTCTGTCCTGCCATTCTTCAAGCCACGCCATCTGGATGGCTTCAAGGATCTTTTCATTGGAGGTCTTGGGATCCCCCTCGAATCCTGGAAGCTCGGTAACCCACCGATGCAGGTCTGTAAAGCGGACGGTCAACGGATCGACATCCGGATGGTTGTTTAAAAGCTCAAATCCGATTTCGTACGGATCACTCCAGTTCATTTTCGGATTCTCCTTTAGTGTTCGTGGCCACCCTTTGAACAGAACGGGATGGTTACGACAAGGTCTCCCGTTACTTTTGCCTGGCATGCAAGCCGTGACTTGAGCGTTAGCCCTTCGGCTTCTTCAATCTGGTCTTCCTCATCTTCCTCCATGGGGGACAGATTGTCGAAGCCTTCGGTGATGATCACATGACAGGTGGCGCAGGCGCAGACACCGCCGCAGTTATGCTCCAGATGGACACCATTTCTGGTTGCGGCATCGAGAATGGAGTCCCCCTCCCTGGCCGTGACCTTTTTATTTTCGGGAAGAAAAAGAATCTCAGGCAATCAAGCCTCCCTTTCTGGCTCCGGGAGAGACTTCCCTCCCAGGGCATCCTGTACGGATGTATTCATGAGTCGTTCGGCAAGTGGGCGAGTCACCTGGTCGAGGGCAGATGTTTCATCCCGGATCAGTTTGGCGTCCTCTCCCTTGACCGCTTTTTCAAGGGTATCGAGCTGTTTGTTGATCATACTTCTTTCCTCGTCGGGAAGGATATCCGGTCCGAGTTTCTCAAGAGCTCTTCTTGTGGCATTGATAACCGTAGTTGCCTCTGTCCGGGAGTCTATCAGCATTCGTGTCTGGAAGTCTTCCTGGGCATGCTGGAATGATTCCTTGATCATCTCCCGTACAGTATCTTTCGAGATCCCATAGGATGGATGGACCACGACACCCTGTGAACGTCCTGTTCTCTGGTCCAGGGCCCGAACATCAAGAATGCCGTTGGCATCGATCGTAAAGGTGACCTCAATCCTTGCTGCTCCGGCAGTCATGGGGGTGATGTCGGTGAGAGAGAATCTTGCAAGGCTGCGATTGTCCTTGGCCATTTCTCTCTCTCCCTGGAGCACATGGATGTCCACCTTGACCTGTCCATCGAGAAAAGTGGTGAACAGCTCCTTTGCCTGGGTCGGGATCGTGGTGTTCCTGGGAATCAGTGAACTCATGACGCCACCCATTGTTTCAATCCCCAGCGAAAGGGGTGTGACATCCAGAAGGAGCATGTCCTTCCTGGATCCGGAAAGGATATCGCCCTGAACAGCGGCTCCTTCTCCGACAACCAGGTCAGGGTCATGTTCGTCGTAAACAGGTCTTCTGAAGAGTTCTTCGACAGCTTCCTTGACCCTGAGAAGTCTTGTTGCGCCACCAACGAGGATGACTCCGTCGACTTCGCCGGGAAGGACGCCTGCATCGGAAAGAGCCTTGTGAACGGGGATCAGCGTCCTCTGGACCAGAGGTTCGACCCATTTGTTCATTGTTTCTCTCGAGAGGGTTGTTTCAAGGCCTATGGCTGGCACAGAAACCGCGACCTCCGTATTTTGGGAAAGGGCAATTTTCGCTTTTTCCGCTTCCTTTCTGAGAAGATCCCTGACCTCCGGCCGGCTTTGGTCGACCCCCTTTGGCAGGATGCCGAGCCATTGATCGATAATGGCCTGATCGAAGTCATCGCCTCCGAGGTGGGTGTCTCCGCTGGTTGCCTTGACTTCAAAAACGCCCCTTCTGATCGACAGCAGGGAGAAATCGAAGGTTCCACCGCCAAGGTCATAGACCGCGTAAAGACCGTCCTTCCCAGCCCCAAAGCCATAAGCCAGCGCTGCGGAAGTCGGTTCGTTGAGAATCCTGAGGACATTGAGCCCCGCCATTTCTCCGGCATCTTTGGTGGCCTGTCTCTGTGCGTCATTGAAATACGCCGGAACGGTGATAACGGCATCGGTCACTGTCTGTCCAAGGGCCACTTCCGCTCTTTTTCTGAGCTCAGACAAAATCATCGCGCCTATTTGCGGAGCGGACAGATGTCTTTTCCTGAATGGGTCGGGGATCAGGGGAAGGCCATCGACATTTTCCACCGGATAGGCAAGTTGTCCGATCTCTTGTTCCACATCAGAAAAAGACCGGCCCATCAGCCGCTTGGCAGAGTAGACAACAATTGTTTCAGGGTCGTTGAGACGGGACTTCGCGGCAAAACCGACCTGGACACCCGAGGATGAAAGGGCGACGACCGACGGAAGCAGCTTCCGCCCTTCCGTGTCGGGAATGACGCGAAGCTTGCCATCTTCCATGATGGCGACAAGTGAATTGGTTGTTCCCAGGTCGATTCCAATGACGGTTCTTGTCACGATGTCTCCTTAACTGTCGCTGGAGTTGAGAGTTCACGTCTGATGGACTGAAGGTATTTTCGATACTCAAGATCCCTTGAAAGGCGGGACTTCTTTTTCTGGAGCATGTCGGCCGTTTCGGTGGACGGGGCGGAATCACCCTCCACGCCAGACTCCATAAAGTCGATCTCCTTCATGCTCTCCAGAATGGAACTTTCAAGATCCCGTACCTCTTTTAGAAGGCGAGCGAAAGCTTTTTCCTGATGGCCAACAGCCACTTCTCCTTCGAGCTCTTCTTTCAGTTCCATGAGCTCCATCAGGTCTTGTCCTGTCAGGCGCTTTTTGGGATCGATCGCCGGGTTCCCGGGTTTCTTGAGGGCCAGATAGTAGGCTGCCCGTAAAAAAGGATCCTTGAGTGTTTTAAATGCCTGGTTCAGCCGCGATGCGTTTGTAAGACTGATTTCCTGCTCTGTACTGGCTTCCATCCGATGGAAATCAGGATGAAAAAGTCGACTCTTTTCATGAAATTTCTCAGTCAGGGTCCCGGAATCTATAACAAGACGGTGGGGAAGGCCCAGAATATCGAAATAGTCGCGATCTTCCTTGAAGGGCTGGATCTTGACACATGTTCCGCAAAGATCGGCTTCTTCCAGTGTGCCCTTGCAGTTCCAGCATAGGGAGCTGGCCATATCTCCAGAATGCCGATGGGTATGTTCTCCCATGGATCGACACCTCCTGTCTGTCTTGCTGAATTCAGTGCTGGAAAAATGAACGCAATCCACGGCCTGTAAGCCGGGGATTGCGTGTCGGTTCGTTCCTAGACGGCAAATGATGTTCCGCAACCGCAGCTGTGTGTGGCATTCGGGTTCTGAAACTTGAACCCGCCTCCCATAAGTCCGTTGCCCTGATAATCAAGGACAGACCCATCGAGGTAGACCTGGCTCTTCGGGTCGATAAGCATCTTGATCCCCTTGGGGCCCTCCATGACGTTGTCGAACTCGCCTGGTTCCTCTTCAAAGCGGATCAGGTAGGACATGCCGGAGCACCCTCCCCCTTCGATGCCGAGGCGAAGGAACTTGCCTTCGGCCTTTTGTGTTTTTGCAAGCTTTAATACTTCATCGGCCGCTTTGTCTGTTACGCTGATCATGTTGTACCTCCTGGATTGTGGTTGAACGGCTGATCATCCGGCGTTACAGCCGGACGACAGGATCTTTCAACGGTTTTTTTTCTCCTGGTAGTCCTGAATAGCTCCCTTGATCGCATCTTCTGCCAAAACGGAACAATGAATCTTGACGGGGGGCAGGTTCAACTCCTGGACGATGTCGGTGTTTTTGATCTTGAGTGCTTCATCGATCGTCTTCCCCTTGACCCATTCTGTTGCAAGCGAGCTTGATGCAATGGCACTGCCACAGCCAAAGGTCTTGAACTTGGCCTCCTCAATGATACCATCGTCATTGATCTTCAGCTGAAGCTTCATGACATCGCCGCACTCGGGTGCGCCGACAATACCCGTTCCGACGTTTTCGTCCGATTTGTCAAATGAACCCATGTTTCTGGGGTTGTTGTAGTGGTCGATGACCTTGTCGCTGTATGCCATTGTCGTTCCTCCTGATGGGATTCTGTCGTTTCCTGATCGTATGGTGTTCCGACTAGTGGGAGCTCCACTGCACGGATTTGATGTCGATACCTTCTTTCGCCATTTCGTAGAGAGGGGACATGTCCCGCAGTCGGGAAACGGCCTCCTTGACCCTTCTGATGGTGGTGGTGATCTCTTCTTCGGTATTGAATCGCCCAAGAGAGAACCTTATGGATGAATGGGCGAGATCGGATCCCACTCCAAGAGCCCTCAGGATATAGGATGGTTCAAGCGTGGACGATGTGCACGCCGATCCGGAGGAGAGGGCAATTTCCTTAAGCCCCATGAGAAGTGCTTCACCCTCGACATAGGCAAACGAAAGGTTTGTCACGTTTGGGGCACGATGATCCTTGTCACCGTTGATCACAACGTAGTCGAGTTCTTTCATGATCCCATCTTCAAGACGGTCTCTCAGAGCCTTCAGACGGGGAATCTCCTTGTCCCATGACTCCTTGAGGATCCTGCATGCGGCACCCATCCCCACAATTCCCGGAGTGTTGAGTGTGCCGGACCTGAGGCCGCGCTCATGACCACCGCCATCAATCATCGGCGTAAGCTTGACCCTTGGATTCTTTCTTCTGACGTAGAGGGCTCCAACACCCTTGGGTCCGTAGATCAGGTGGGCGTTGAGGCTTAAAAGATCGATATTCATCCTGTTCACGTCAAGCGGGACCGTCGATGCAGCATATGCTCCATTGACGTGGAAGAGGATCCCTTTTTCCTTGGTGATGGCTCCTATTTCCGCCAGAGGCTGTATCGTCCCTATCTCGTGATTCGACGCCATCATGCTGACAAGAATCGTATCCGGACGAATGGCTTTTTTGAGTGTTTCAATTTCGACCCGCCCTTCCTTGTTGACAGGGAGTGTTGTGACCTCATAGCCCGCCCGGGAAAGAGTGATCGCCGGATCGAGAATGGAGCGGATGTCGGTTTCCAGGACAATGATGTGACGACCTTTTTCCTTGTACATTTCCGCGACACCCTTGATGGCCAGGTTGTCCGACTCGGTCATCCCCGATGTGAAGACAATCTCCTTCGGATCAGCCCCGATAAGGGCGGCAACTTCCCCTCTGGCCTTGTCGATGGCTTCTTCCGCTTTCCAGCCGAAGGGGTGATTCCTGGAATGGGCGTTTCCGAAGTCCTGGGTAAAGTAGGGGATCATCGCTTCAAGAACTCTGGGATCAACACGTGTGGTTGAGTTGTTATCTAAGTAAATCAAATCGTCCATTGGCTACTCCTAGGGCATCGGGTACATCGTGAATGAATTCGTCAAGAGTCATTGTTTCCAGTAACCAGAGAATCTTTCCCTGGATCTTCTCGAGGGGGGACCTGACATCACAGCTCGATATCTGCTGGCACACCCGATCACCGCCTTCGGAGCAGGAGAGAATGACCACGGGCCCCTCCACTGCTGAAATGACATCGAGAATCGAGATCTCTGATGTCGCCTTCTTCAGCGAATACCCTCCCCGGGGGGCCTGATAGCTTTGAATCAAGCCTTTTTTGGCGAGGGCGGTCAGAACTTTTGCCAGAATCTCAGGAGGAATCTGGTGGGCGTCTGCAATCTCCCTGATATTTGTTATGGCTCCTTCATCCTGATGGGACATGAAGTTCAGGGAAAGAAGCGCATAATCCACTTTTTTGGTCAGTTTCAGCACAACCTTTTTCTCCGACTTGTTTTATCGCAGACCAATTAGGTCCGAGATAAATTTACCAAGCAATCCATGTTGTGTCAAGTGCTTGCCCAAGAGATGTCGTGTGTCCGGGGAACAGTCTGGGTGAGTTGGGCAGGCATAATCATGGTAAAGGAGGAGAGGTATGACTCCACTGGCCCGGGATCACAGGCCAGTGGAAAAGATTCGGTCAGATTTTCGACGGGGATGTTGTCTGGAGCAGAGGAACGGCCTTTGAATGTTCCCACAGGATGTCGAAGGTGTTCTCCATCCTTCGGATGCGCTCGAAAAGGATCAGGTTGGCCTGAATGACAAGCTGTCTTTGAAAGGGAATAGGGTCGTCGGCCCAGCCCTTTGATCCCTGGATCAGGATCCGTTTGTCGATGATGAGATAGGGCCTGAGCCATGAAGGCGTGTCCGGAGGAAGAACCCGGACGATGGCGCCCGCCCGGAGAAGCTCCTGAATGTCTGATGCGTTGACCAGAAGCGTTCCCTTCCTGATCAGGATCCTGACCGCGACGCCCCTCTTTCTGGCAGTGGTGATGGCTTCAACCACCCTGTACGGTTTGATCAGGTGGTAAAAGATCAGGTCGATTGAGCGGTGTGTCATGCCGATTCTTTTAGCCACAATGTTTCTGGCAAAGAGACCTCTCCCGGTGGCCTGGCTTCCTGCATCTTCCATCCCGATGCCCATTCCCACGATAACACCGATAAAGAGGATCATGATCATGGACGTTCTGCTAAATGGCGTAAGGTTGAATGAGCCCATGTGGGTTTTGGGGAACGGCTGCTCGAGGGAAAGAATGTAGCGGCCAAAAAGGGGAAAGAAGATGTTGGCTCCGATGAACCCGGCAAAAACAAATACGGTATTTGAAGACAGCGCCCAGAGAAAAAGAATGGCTCCCAGCAATGAGATGACAAGCAGGTGAGCATTTTTCTTGATGTTCTCTGTTACCAGACCCCCGAGCCATATTTTTGCGACGATCAAATGCAAAATGGTGGCCGGTACGAAAAGGGCCATTGACCAGGCAACGAGTCTCAGCCCCTTGACCTGATCGGCCATGAAAGCGCTTGTCAGTCCGGACATGGCAAGGATCAGCGCAATGATCATCGTAAATGAAACGGCCATGATGGTCATCATGAAATTTTCGTTTCTGGCCCGAATTTCCGGATCGGGACGAAAGTCGGACTCCTCAAGCCTCCGGCGTCCGCCCTGGGTGTCCTGGATTCCTGTTGAGACGTTATGAGGGTCTTTTTCTGTGCTTTCATGAGAGGTATTGTCTGTCACGATGCGGATCCTTTTTTCATGGCAAGTGGTTTGGCCGGAGATGCCGGCTCACTCTGGAGTCCGGTCAACGAGATGGATTTCATATGAAACCGTCCACCGATGCGTTCGGCAAGAAAAATGGTGACTGTTACCGGATAGGTGGCTGGTTTTCCAGGAAAGGTCAGGATCGATGTCATGCGGTCTCCCTTGTGGAAATGATGGTCCGGTGGGGGATTGAATGTTCCCAAAATCAGTCCTCCCCGGGCATCCACCATTGTCGGAGGCTCATAGGAGCCGATTTCGACATAGGGGGTCCCCTCCGGAGGATGGAAGTCAACGGCAATCTGGAGGTGGACATTTTGGGAGCCGGATCTCATTGAAACGGCAGACAGGGAGATGTTCCGGTCCTGATAAAGACCGTTTTTCTTGAGAGAAAAGGCAAGGGGGGCTTGAGTCGAGGTGATGGGGCCACCGGGTCTTTCTGCCTGGGGACGGGATTCCTTAAGTGTCATGGATTTGAACATGGCCGAAACGGCAAGGCCCACGAACAGCCCCCCAAGGATGACAAGCCAGTCTCTCGGTTTGAACTTTCGAAAGGGAGCCAAGAGAAAATCAAACATCAGGGTTTCCTTTGTCTGTCAGATTGTGTTTGTGCGGGGAGGGTGTCGTTCGGCGTTTCCGAAACAGGCTCGATCTTGACTCTCGATACCCGGTGCTTGTCCATGTCGACAATCGTCACTTTCAATTTCGGGAGATAAAAAAACTCCCCTCCCCTCGGAATGGTCTGCAGCTGAGAGAGAACAAATCCTGCAAGTGTCTCGTATTCATCGCCTTCAGGAATGGCAAGGCCGAAATCTTCCCGAAGATCCCTGACGGAGAGGGATCCGTCGACAAGGTAAGATCCGTCTTTGAGTCGTTCCACCGGCTTCTGGATATCATCGCTCTCGTCTTCGATCTCTCCGACCAGCTCTTCAAGCAGGTCCTCCATTGTGACCAGACCTTCAAGGGATCCGTACTCATTCAGGACAAGAGCCATCTGGGTTCTTCTTTTCTGCATTTCCTTGAGGGTGTGAGCAACCTTCATCGTTTCGGGAATAAAGTAGGGAGCGTGGATCAATGTTTCTATCCTGGTGGGGTTCTTCCGCGCAATCTGCTCGAGAATATCCTTGTAATAGAGAATCCCGATCACATCAGGCGATCCCTCACGGATAACCGGGTAGCGGGAGAAACGGTGATCCGCGAGAAAGTGGACGGCCTCGTCCATCCCCATCTTGGCATCGATCGTGATCATCTTGACCCTGGGGACCATCACCTCCCGCACGGAGATGTCTGTGAACTTGAAGACGCTCTGGATCAGGTCCTGTTCTGTCCTGTTGATGACGCCCTGCTCCGTGCCTTCTTTCAGAAGAAGGTCAAGCTCTTCCGGACTGATGGGATAAACGCTGCTTCCTGGCTTGATCCCGAACGACCTCAGGATCCATTGGCTTGTTGTTGTGACAAAAAGGACCGGGACGCGTAAAAACTCGGAGAGAAACAGGATCGGCCGGGAAAGGGACAGTGCGATCCTTTCGTTTTGCTGGATGGCAAGGGTCTTCGGGGCAATTTCTCCCAACACGAGCATTCCGTAAACCTGGAGCAGGATGATTCCGGAAACGGACAGGGGCAAAAGGAAATGGAACTTCTCAACCATGGGGGATGTGAGGAGAAGGGGTTTCAGGATTTCATAGGTCACGGTTCCGGTCAGTGCCGATGCCATGGAGGTGATCAGCGTCATCAGAACCTGAACGGTCGCGACAAAGCGTTCCGGATCCCTTCTGAGTTTGAGCAGTGCTTCAGATTCGGGTGTTCCGGCTTGCGCGATCTGGTGTGCCCTCGAGAGTCTCAGGGAAATAGTGGAGATTTCCGCAGCGGCAAGGATGGCGTTGATCAGTACGAGAAGAACGATTGCCAAGGCATCAAGCCAAAGTGGAACCATACGCTCCTTAGAAAAAAGTTAAAACACGAAGACCATCGGATGAGTTCCGTTGTTTTTTGCCAAGAGGCACATCCGAAGGATCCTGACGAGAAGCCATTGATTCATTATCGGTGATCCTTCTCCGCTTGACAATAAAACGATGTCTTCCTATATTGTAAGAGCTGGTCCAATACCGGGGCAAAGACCGTTTTTGATCTCCGGTAGCGGTGAGGGACTTATGTTAAGTAAGTATACGTATTATTGTCTGTTCCGTTTGTTTGGGGTTTGGCCGATCCCGTTGGTTGATGGAGGGTTAGAGAAATGACAGAGAACATGGTTCCAAACAATGTGGGCCTCGGCTCCTGGATGGCTCTTCTGGCAGTTGTTATCATCCTTTTCTCCTGGGGACTCGTTACCTCTTCCTCCCAGAAGTAAATCCCTTCCCCCTCGCTTTCAATTTCAGGGGGTTTTCTCTCCGGCCCTGCCGGGGAGTTTTTTGTTCCGGACGGGAGGTCTATCCTCCCGTTTTTTCTTCCTCGGTTTCTTTCATCCAAGCTCTCAATCTTTTCCCGCGTGACCCCCGCTGATGAAATTTTTTGGGACTTGTCCGATCGGCCGGATCCGTTCTATCAGGAGGGGAGATTTCATGTCTGTCATTTTCTTGAGTCGGATATCATTTCTGATGGCTGTCTTTCTTCTTTCAGGATGTGCGGCTCTCCCTGCCGGATCTTTGGAAAGGCCAGACCCATCTCTTGACTACATCGGGTCAGGTGAATCCTCCACTTTGGACAAGTCACCGGAAAAGGCCAAGAAAATTGCAAAGCAAGAAGCTGTTGAGAGCCTTGTGGCAGTCGTTTCAAGCGATGTCATTGATCTCCACTCCAGATTCCTGGGGGGAAAGCAGGGGGCCCGTTCTGCGAGCTCGAGCGTGATCACATCAAGGCTCAATCTTGCCGGAAAAGTCCGTTTTTACGAGATAAAATCGGCTGGCAGAATTCGGGTTCTGGCTTATTTGCGAAAATCAGAGATCCATGATGGTTTCCTAACGCCCAATGCCATTGGCCGTTCTCGCACCGGGAACATCCGTTCTGGCGAAGTTCTCAATGTAACGGGGAAGGGGTTTGCAAGTCTTTCGGAGTATGGGGTTCTGGATGCTCGGGAAATTGCAATGAGACGTGCCATGAAAGATGCCCTGATGAAAGGGCGGATGCTCTATCAGGGTTCTGTTTTTTCCCAAAATGTCCAGATGGGGTCCATCCACGAACGATCGCTTTTTATTCGCAATGCGTTTGATATCCTGGGAATGCAAGCTTCTGTGCTTCCGGAAATTGACAGAACGATCGAAGGAGTTCATGTCAGGCTTCTTGCTGTTCAGGTTCGCCTGAGACTTCGCAGAAAACCATTGGATGGCCCGCTTTTTCATGTTCGTCTGGATCGGCAATTCTATGAGAGCGGACAGAGTGCGCATCTGTTTTTTTCAGTCGGGGAGCCTCTTTATGTCGCAGTGTTTGACCGATATGGTTTTTCAGGATCGGCGGTCGGGATCCTCCCTACGGCGGAGAAGCTTCCTGAAAGCGCCCATTACCGGTCGAGTGCCGAAGAGTTTTTTGTCACCTCGCCAGGGGAGTTTCGCTATCCTCCGGATGATCCGAGGGTTTCCCTTGTGGCATCCCTTCCTTCCGGCGTTACGAAAGAGTCGGAGGAGTACCTCGTGATTTTGGTCAGCAAAAAGCCCTTCCCCATCCATCCTTTCTATAGGGATGGAAGCCCTTATTTCGAGCTCAACCGTGACGGCTTCGAGAAGTTCCTGGGGAAAATGCTCAAAAGACCTCTTTCGGATTGGTCGATGAAAACGGTCCCGTTTATTGTTTACGGAAATCCCGGAAGCAAGCAGGATTCCGGGAGAGAGTAAAACCGTCGGCAAGATCTTCCTGGTATGAGCCAGACCCCACAGACGGTTTGACGGAATGGGTTTGGTGCCAGTCGGTGTTTCCAGTCAGGCCTTTCCGGCTTCCATGGCTTTTCTGACCTCATTGAGTATTCCGGTTCTGACGTCATAGAAAAAGCCGTAAATGGGGATGTTGCCTGGTACAAGATGGTGGCCTCGAATGCGCTGAACATCTTCGACAACACTTTCTTCCAGATCTTTAAAGGGGAGGAAATTCACGTATTTCCCTTCGGGAGATCCCGGTCCACGTCCATGATCCTCCCATCCGGAAGCCCCGATGCTGGCAGTTTCAAGGCTTTTTCCGAGGAGGCTTCGCATGATGTCGTCGGTGAAAAGCTGCATCCCGCAATCGGTATGGTGGATGACGAACCATTCCTTTGTTCCAAGGAGCTTGTAAGAGATGACAAGACTTCGGATCGCATCATCGGACGCTCTTCCTCCGGCATTCCTGATCACGTGGGCATCTCCTTCGGAAAGGCCGGCCATCTTGGCGGGATCTATTCGTGCATCCATGCATGTTAAAATGGCAAAATGTCGCGCCGGTGGCAGTTGCAGGTCTTTTTTAGCTCCGAACGACTGGACATAGTTCTTGTTTGACCTGATCACTTCATCAAGGATTGTGCTCATGGGATTCCCTCCTGTTTCTCTGGACCTTTTTTCGATAGGCATTGCCCGGTGGCTTTGTAATGATAGCGGAAAAGGTCCGATTCCCATAGCAGCGGCATCCTTTGGTGATGCCGCTTTTTGCTTTTTATGCTTGACGGGCAAAACGTTGGTTGTGAGACAATGGCAACAGTATTAGACCTTTTCGGAATCACCGCCAATTTACCTGCCAAACGGGAGACGCCATGTCATTTCCGAATATGCCGGACATTAATTGGGTCCAGGACGAGGTGGCCTGTCGTCCTGAGGGATTTTTTTCAACATCGGACGTTGTAGCCTCTTTTACCTATGCGCTTGATCTGACCGAGGGGCAACCTCCCGGGCATTGTCTTCGCTCATGCCGGATCGGGATGGCCATCGGCCGGGAGATGGGGCTTGATCAAAAGACGTTGTGGAATCTCTATTATTCGATCCTCCTGAAAGATGCCGGCTGCAGCAGCAATGCGGCAAGACTTTGGTAACGTTTGCAAGTAG
>JAKCCY010000019.1 GCA_021838765.1 Nitrospirota bacterium | reverse complement strand
AACCGGAAAAAAAAACGGGGAACTCTACCTTCAAAGAATTTCCATCAGTGCCGTTCGCAATCATAAAGGTGAAATTTTCTGGTACGTCGCGAATTTTACAAAAATCGACAAGGAGATAGCCCAGTCTCCCCAGATTGACCGGATCATGGAAGGAATCGCCAACGGGGAATTCCTTCTTCATTATCAGCCTCAGGTCGATATTTCCCGGGGGATGGTCATCGGGATGGAGGCGCTGATCCGCTGGCAACACCCGGAAGAGGGGCTGCTTTTTCCCGGCTCTTTCATGCCGTTGGTGGAAAACTCCGATCTTGCCACACCCGTCGGCAAGTTTGTCATGCACTCCGCCTTGGTGCAGGCGCGTCTCTGGAGGTCTCAGGGGCTGGACTTCAGAGTCGGAATCAATATTTCTCCGCGCCATCTGGAGAATGGCCATTTTATCGAGGATCTCATCGCCTGCCTCCAACATTTTCCTGAAGTTCCCCCCGATATGATCGATCTTGAGATCGTCGAGTCAGCCGCTCTCGAGAATCTGGACAAAGTGGTTCCCGTCATGGAGGAGGCCCTCCGGTTGGGAATACGTTTCACGCTTGACGATTTTGGAACCGGCCACTCCTCCCTGACATATCTTCAGAAATTGCCGGCAAAAACCATCAAGATCGACCAGAGTTTCGTTCGCAATATCCATGAAAATATCAATGATCTGGCTCTTGTGGAGGCGATCACCTCTCTTTCGAATACCTTCCAGCGCGAGGTGACAGCAGAAGGAGTGGAATCGCTCCAGACAGGAACCATCCTGGCCCAGATCGGATGCCACCAGATGCAGGGCTATGCCATCAGCCGGCCTATGCCGGCCGACAAGGTCGCATCATGGGTCCGGGGCTGGTCCCCCGATCCTCTTTGGCAAAAAGCGACACGCACCATCTGGACCCGCGAGGATCTTACGCTTCTTTACGCCCAGATCGATCATAGAAGATGGGTAGAGGAAGTGCGTCAGATGGTCGAGGGTTCATCGAAGATCGATCCAGAACCGGAGATGGAGACCGGGGAGTGTCGTTTTGGAAAATGGTATTACCATTCCGGGAAAAGTCGCTATTCGCATTTGGGCGGATTTTTCGAGATTGAACCCATTCATGACAGGATCCATGCTTCTTCGAGGCGCATTTTCAAGCGACTTTCCGAAGGCAATACCACCCTTGCAAAGGTTGAGTTCCAGAGACTTCTGGGGATCTCGGATCTCCTGCATGAAAAACTCGACAATCTCGCCCGTCAGGTCACAGAGAAAAGGGCTTTTTAACCTCGAGACCTGAATGTTTTGATCCACTCCCAAAAATCAGGAAGACGCCCTTGAAACCTTGTCGGCACGGGCCTGATCCCTTGGCCGGATCAGGATCTGGTCGATGTTGACATGGGGTGGCCTGAGCGCCGCCCAGACAACGGCTTCGGCGATATCCCGGGCTGAAAGGGGGGTCATTCCCTCGTAGACCTTTCTGGCTCTCGTTTCATCTCCTGAAAATCTCACGATCGAAAATTCCGTATCGACAAGACCCGGGTCGATTTCCGTGACGCGAACAGGAAGGCCAAGCCATTCGAGCCGCATGGTCTCGGTGATCGCCCGGAGAGCGTGTTTTGCCGCCGTATACCCGGCTCCCCCAAGATAGGTCTCCCATGCGGCGATAGAGCCGATATTGATGACATGGCTCCCGTCACCAGAGCGCTCCAGAAGTGGAAAGACTCCTTTTGTCATCCTGAGCGTTCCCATGACATTGGACTGGAACATCTCTACCCATTTTTCTTCATCGGCAGAGACGACCGGATCGAGCCCGAGAGCCCCGCCGGCGTTGTTGACCAGAAGATCGATCCTTTCGGGCAACCGATCCAGAAAATTCTGGACGGAATCGGAATCGGAAACATCAAGGACATATCCCTCACCGGAAATCTCCAGTGCCAGTTTCTGGAGCCGATCCACTCTCCTGGCCCCCAGAATGACGTGGTAGCCAGCTTGGGAAAGAGCTCTCGCCGTTGCTTCGCCAATGCCGGATGAAGCTCCTGTCACGATTGCGATTTTTGGACGCACACGACCCCCCTCAAAGATTCGGTTTGCAATATTATAAAGATGCTCAGGATAACCCGGGATCAAAGATGGCGTCAAAAGAGACCGGTCAAGAGCGAAGGCAAACGACCCGGCCGGATTTCCCCCTCAGGGAGAACGGAGAGAAGCTTCCATAACCTTCAAGAAAAAACTTGCGGCTGAAAAAACACGCAACTCCCAGCTAAGAACCCAAAACAGATGGGGTGCCGCCTGAAACCCCAAAAACACGCTTCAGAGGAGCCGGCCTGCGGGCGGTTCGTCCTATCACCGGCTCTCTTACGGGTTAAGGACCTTATTTGTGGAGATGCCTTCTCGGGCTATTGGCTTCCAGTTTCATGATGATAAAAGTGACGGTCATAATGGCAAACGCCAATAAAAGCCAGATGTAGTCTCTCATGACATGCCTCCTTCTCTTTGGAAGTGGACCTGTTTAGACAGTACCACCCCGAGGGGAGTTGTCAAGGTTCGGGAATTTTTCTGTGAGAGACAAGTGGACGGGCTCGGTTTTAGAGCCAATGAATTGTCCGGTATGTCCGGTCCGGAAGGAGTATGGAGACTCTTTTCAGAAGGATGTTTCCGCAAAAGTCTTTTTGCCAGAACATTTCTTGGGCCATTGATTTTTTTTCTATTCTTTAACGGGATCAGTGGCGAGTCTCCCGGGACCGAGAAGAGGGAAAGGGATTCGTCCGGGTTCGACCCGACAGTCGAAAACACCCGATTCGCTCGTCTCCGGTCTTTTCTCCGCCCTGCAACCTTTTTGGCCACCCCACGGTTGAGGGATCTTCAAGGGTCGGGAGGAAGTTTGCTCTGCCCGTCCGGTTCCGTCTTTTTCATGAATTCCCTGAACATCTCCAGCGGAAAGGGAAAGACAATGGTCGAGGTCCTGTCGCTCGCAATCTGGCTTAACGTCTGAAGATATCGGAGTTGCATGGCCTCGGGGACCTTTGACAGGATTTCGGCTGCATCCAGAAATTTTCCGGAGGCCTGAAGCTCTCCGTCTGCATAAATCACTTTGGCCCGTCTTTCCCTTTCGGCTTCCGCCTGGCGGGCAATGGCCCGGATCATGCTCTCGTCAAGGTCAACCCGCTTGATCTCGACATTTGAGACCTTGATTCCCCACGCATCGGTATGTTCGTCTAAAATCGTCTGGATATCGGCATTCAGCTGGTTTCTTGATGCCAGCATCTCATCGAGGTCATGCTGCCCCAGAACCGAACGAAGTGTGGTCTGGGAAAGCTGGTTGATCGCATTTTCATAGTTCTCAACGGCAATGATGGCCAGTTTGGGGTCCATCACCCGAAAGTAGACGACAGCGCTGACCTTGACGGAGACATTATCCTTTGAGATGACATCCTGGCTTGGAATATCCATGACGACGGTCCGAAGTCCGACCTTGACCATCTGCTGCACGACCGGCAACAGAAGGACAAGTCCAGGACCCTTGACCTTCCAGAAGCGTCCCAGAACAAAGACAACCCCTCGTTCATATTCCCTCAGCACCCTGACCGATCGTGAAAGGATGGTCAGGGCAAAACCCAAAAGAACAATGGTCGGAATCAGATTGGACATGTTTTTTCCTCCAGAATCGGCTTGACACGAAGTGTCAGCCCCGAAACATCCACGATGAGAAGCACATCTCCCTCCTTGACCGAAACGGGAGAGGTGGCCCACCAGATCTCACTGTTGACCTTGACGCGGCCTTTTCCCTGAAAATCTTCAATCGATATGCATTTTTCTCCTATCAGTGCCTTTTTTCCTGAAATCTCCGGTCGGAATCGGGATTTTACGGCAATACGGAGAACTCCCAGAAAAAAAACGGCGACAATGGCCGAAAGAAAAAGAATGAGCGGAAGGGTCGGGTGATTCTCCGACCGGGGAAGAGTGGGGCGATACAAGAAAAGGGATCCCAGAAAAAAGGACACAATGCCGGCGATTCCCAGGATCCCAAAAGCTCCGATCATCACCTCCGAAACCATGAGGAAAATGCCCAGAAGGATCAGCAGGAGACCGACCCAGCTGACAGGCAACACCATGAAGGCAAACGCTGCAAGCAGCAAGGAGACCACTCCCAGAAATCCCGGGAGGATGAATCCCGGATGGGAAAACTCGAATGCCAGCCCCAGGATTCCCAGAAGAAAGAGAACATAGGCAAGATCCGGCCGGGACAAGACCATGAGGAGCTGATCCTTGAAATCCGGGTGAAAATTCTGTATCCGGAAGGGAAGGAGGTGAAGGGTCACTGTTCTCCCATGAACCTTCACTGTTTTGCCATCAAGGTTGGCCAGAAGATGGGGAATATCGTCTGCCATCATATTGATGACATGCTCCGAAAGCGCCTCCCGGGCGGAAAGGTTGGAGGCCTGACGGACGGCCTTTTCCGCCCAGATGGCATTCCTTCCATTCATTTCCGCCAGGCTTCGGATCGAGGCAGCCGCATCGTTTTCGATTTTTCTTTCCTCGGTATCACCGGAGTTGGATCCCTTTTGGGGGGGAGCATTCTTTTGAGCCGGATTTTTTGGAGGATTGCCGGGCAAAAGGGGAAGGGAACCTCCGATCAGAATGGGAGTCGCCGAACCGACATTGGTTCCTTCTGCCATCGCCGCCAAGGGGCAGGCATAGAGGATGTAGGTCCCGGCACTGGCGGCCCGGGCACCTCCGGGGGCGACATATCCGACGACAGGGACAGGTGAGGCCAAAATATCCTGTACGATCGATCGCATGGCCCGGGAGAGGCCTCCAGGGGTGTCGATCTGGAGGATAATGAGCTCCGGTGGCGTTTTTTTGGCTTTTTCAAACCAACGGTGAAGATCGTTTGCCATGGGTGGCCCCACAGCTCCGGTCAGGGGGAAGATCCAGATCCTGGAAGCGGTCGCAGAAACTGTGGAAGGTGGCGGGGGCTGTGGCTCAGCGCCCGATTGGCCGGACAAAATGAAGCAGAATAAAAGAATGAACGAAAATACACGAAACCGGACCATCGGATGGATTCCTTCCTGCAAACCATAGGAAACGCGATAGGCTCGCCTGACCTCCCTTTGAGTCTACCATGGATTGGGGGATGGGTTCTTCCGACGGATGAAAGGCTTGATCCGGTTGTCCCGTTTTGGATGTTTGTCAGAATTCTCCGGCCAAGGGAATGATTTGGGCTCCGATATCGGCGGGTGTTGCATGGTAGACGGCCGATGTCACGATCGCGTCGACACCGGTGGCTGCATACTGGCCAATATTGTCTTCATCGATCCCACCCGCGACAAAAAAAATCATTTTGGGATTCTCGAGACGAAGCTTTTTGAGAAGACCGGTCAATTCTTCCGGGCGAACCTTGTCGAACTGGAGTCCGTCAACCCCGGAGCGGGCCAGAAGACAGGCCTCTTCTTCGAGAGATGGGCCGCCTTTCAGCTCAACGAGAATATTTTTGCCCGGAACCTTGGATTTGAACTCGACTAACCTGTTTGCGAGGGTTTTGATCCCTCCGATCAAGACCAGATGTTGATCAAAGACCAGAATCGATTCGGAAAGACCAAGACGATGGGGAAGAACGCCTCCGGCCTTTGCGGCTTCGGTCGCAAAGCGTCGGAGGCCCGGAAGGTGTTTCCGGGTTCCATTGACGCAAATGCCGGGTTTTACGAGACGGGCTGCATCCAGAAGCCGGGAAGCCTTTGTCGCGATCCCACTTGAGTACTCAAGAAGGTTCAGGCAGATTCTCCAGGCCTTATGGATCGAGGCGGCCGGGCCACGGGCAGACAGGATCAGGAGATCCGGAGAGCCCTTTTGGCCGGAAGGAATGAGGGATTCCACCAGGATGCCGGCATGTTCCAGAACATCTCCCGCGATTTCCGTTCCCGAAACAACCCATTCTCCACGGGAACGGAAAAGGATCCGGGCCTTCTCCTGTCCGATCCCCAGAATCTCGCTTGTGAGATCTCCATAGGGGACATCTTCCTCATACCATTCCTGAATCTTGGCCTTATCTGAAAGCATCATGCGCTCCGTCTCTGAAACCAGTCGACGCTCCGATTGTCGTTTCGAGTTGGTTTTTATCCCGTTTGGCCACCTGAAACTCTCCAGGCGGCCAATCCGGTGATGGACTTTTGGAAATAGAAGGCGGATTAAGGTTTTTCGATGCCGACTTCAGTCGATTTGATGCTGGCATGAACCGAATCCCCGACCTTAAGGGCCAGATCCTCAAGGCTTCTGGTGGTAATCACCGAAGAAATGATCCCGGCCGCTGTTTCAACCTCTATTTCTGATGCCGCGGTTCCTTTAATGATTTTGACAACTTTGCCAGACAAATGATTACGAATGGATGTTTTCATAAGACCTCCGATGTGTTTTAATAAAAAAATCGTAAATGAATGTTTCCAACAATACCGCGACGGAGGATGCATGGAACCACTCGAAAAAACCATCGAGAGACTCACCCCCGAGGGAGAACGGATTTGTCAGGCACTTCGGGACAAGGCAAGCCGACTGGGCGTTGCCTCGTCAAAACAGGTCGTGGCAGACTGGAGTAGAGCCCGTTTCAGCCTGTCCCGCGACCCGTACAGTGGTCTCGACAGCCTGATCGGAGTCTGGAAAAATGATTCCGGCATGGACTGCGGGAAAATCATCTTTCACAACGATCAAAGCGGCTATGCCGAATTCGACATTTTAAAACCCCATAGCCAGTATCCGGGAATGATCATTCTGGCCATTGAAGCCTGGCTTTCGGCCGGAGAGATCAAAACGGACCTCCAGCTTCTGCCCGATCCGGCAAGCGGGGAGATCTCATGAGCGGCTCCGATGAGCTTGGCGACCAGGAAATGCTCGCCTTCCTGAGGGAGGCCATCATTCGGGTCGTCGGAGAGCGCGAGCTTTTAAAGTCCTCGATGGAAGCCTGGTACAGCGAAAATTCCGAAAGACCCTTTCCCCGGACAAAAGAGCTGATCGCCAAGGATGAAGAACTCTCGGAGCTCGATGACCGCTTCAAAAGCCTTTGGGACAGGCTGAAAAAGACCGGCAATGCCGACCTAAGCTGAAGGGTAGGGTGGAGATGTCTCCAGACGGGGATCCTCCAGCGGCCGGCCAACGGTAAAATGGTAAAGGCTCTGGAATTCATGAGTCGTCAATCCCAGCCAGGAATGAAGCTCATCATCAAAAAAACAGCCGATTCCGGTGCCCCTTGCGCCTGCCGCCTCGGCTTCAAGGTAGAGGCTTTGTCCCAACACCCCCGCTTCCCAGAAAAGTCTTCGGTACCACCAGGGACCTTCTTTTAAGGAGCTCCCGAACTCGGAGAGCATGGCCACGCCAAAAAGCGATTGGGAGGCAATGGCCTGCCGGCAACAGATATTTCTGAACAGATCACGGGTATCGCCTCTCCTCAGCAGCCTCAACGGGATGTGCGGGGGAATTTGTCCACAGTTTTCCAGGACGAAATCCGCCGTCAGGGACCGGGCAATCTGTTCCTCCACGGCCGAATGGCGGGGCAACAGATAGCATCCCGGTTCCATTCCCTCCACCTTGTAGACAAAAAAGACGGGATGAATCCTCGGAGACCATGTCAGGACGTCAAAGGGAGGCATTTTTTCTCTGGGGAGGAGGGCGTCCAGAATCCGTAAGAATCGGGAATGGGGAAGGGGTTCTCCGTTAGGATCAAATCGTTGGGCGCTTCTCCTCTGACGGAAGATCTGTCCTGAAGGGAGAGGTTCTGAAATCTTCGGAAGGGCGGGGCGGGCGACGGGACGATGTGGTTGTTGGGGAGGGAGGGAGTGATCTCTTGTCGCGAACTCCGCCTCTCCGATCACCGGCCACCCGAGATGATCCGGACTCAGCTGGCTTGCCTTGCCCTCCCATGTGCCAACATCGGCTGTTTCCAGGAGCAGGGAAGGGTCTGGGGGCGCCAAAAGGTCACCAATCCAGATCAACACTTCAGAAACCTCCTGTTCATCCTCCGGAAATTCCTGATGGCGATCGGTTCCCGTTATCCGGGAGATCATCCCGTCACTCCAGCCATCAAGGACGGTCGCATTCCACCCCATTGCACCGGCGGCATAACGGATGGCCGCGATGGCATGGCCAACATCATGCTGGCAATAGCGAAAAGCCCTTTCCCCATACTTCCAGGCCTCTCGCCAGTGAATCGAGGTGAGCCCCAGGAGGATCCCGGGCGTTTTCCAGGCTTTCTCCCAGGAATCGGGTGGGATCATTCTCCGTTCCAGAAGGTGATCCCGGCTCAGATAGTGATAGATTCCTCCGGAAAGGCCGGAAAGGGTCGGTGTGATCAGATAGGCCTCGGTGGGGTGAAGGTTGCCGCTCGAGGGATTGCAGCGAAGGGACCATCTGGTTCCGGCATAGGCTTTCCATGCAGACAGACCAAGGGAGACTTCCAGAAGAAGAGCGATTGCGTTCAGGTCAAACGCTACGGGCGGGATCCTGTTTTCCGGATCGAACAGATCGGAATAAGATGTTTCCGGATGGCCGGGAAAAAGGGGAAGCCGAGTGGCCAAAGTGGCCGAAAAGCTTCGGAACGGATTGGGCTGATCGTCCCAGTCGAGAAACTCCGGACCCCGGGCATAGGCTGAAAATCGATGCTTTGTCCTCTCGTGATAGGAGTTGATGATCTGTAACGATTTTTCATCCAAGGAAACGTCTCCGTGGCCGTCGATTGGCCGCTTTGCGTTACGCTCTGTCTGTGAAGCTGTTCGGTGAGCGAGACGGCTTACAGATCTCGCAGTCGATTGCCGCTGTCATTCTTGCGCGCAGCCGGAAAAATCCGTGACATCCTCATCATGAATCCGGGCGGACAGACCGGTCAACCGGGAAATCTCATCCATTTCAAAACCGGCCAATTTTTTTCCCATGCATTCGATGAGGGGACGCCGGATCAGCAGATGGTCCGAAAGCAAATACTCCATCGATTGTCTGGCATCCAGTGTTTCAGGGGAAATTTCTCCTGATTTCACCCGGGGAGAGGCCCGGTTGAACCATTGGGAAACGGGCAATTTTTCCAAAAAAGGGAGCAGTGTTTCGAAAGACCATGGTTCCGACAAAAGATCCCGGACAATGAGTGTATGGCCAGAATCGGAAAGAATCTTCTTTTGCCGGCCGTTCGTCTGGCATCCCGGTTTCTCGTAAAAAATGATCGTTGCCATCAGGGACCCTCCCTTCAAAGCTCAGACGGGATTTTAGTGAACGGAATCAAGAGACGCTCCCTTTGTCGCGCCTTTCAAGTAGTCACGGATGACGGAACTTCCGACCCGGTCTGAAGGATCGAGCCTTGAAAGTTCGGAAAGCAAGGATTGGGCTTCATCGATACGCCCCTGTCTCAGCAGGATAAAGGAGAGTGCCTTCGATGAAAACAGATAAAAATAATGCGGAGAAGAAGGATCGAGAAAACAAGGGTTTCCCGTGGTTTCAACGAGAGCCGGCTCCACCGGAAATCCCCCTTGGTAGGCAGCTTCAAACAAGGATTCCCGCACGGTTTTCTCCGCAAGATCCAGCTGGTTTTTATAGAAGTAGAACTTGTATAGGGAAAAGAAGACTGCCAGGGCATAAGGCGCTTTTTCCCTGGCTTCCAGAAGGCTGGAAAGCGCCTTGCCGGTATCCGAAAAGTGGATGGCCGCATCTTCCAGAAGGGAAGAAATTTCGGGATCGAGCGGACCACCAAAGTAGGATTTTCCGTTCATGATATTGTCCAGTTTCATCACCCCTCCTCCATGATCGGCGGGTCTTTCCTTAAAGGCCCTGTCCGCTTTTCACGCGGACCATGCTTCTGATTGGAACATCTTTTTATCCGGGAACCTCTCAGAGCAAGGGCCTGATTTCTTCTTCCAGACATCCGACAACCCTGCCGCCTTCAAACTCCACCAGGTAAACCGGAGTGTTCGAGTCTTCATGTGTTCCAACTCTTACGATCTCTCCGCGGGTTCCATTTGCAACGATCTTTTCCTCTTTTTCAAGATCGGGATAACTTCCGTCGTTAAAGAGGTCGGAAACGGCGGTTACGGCCATGCCCCAGTCAAAACGGGGGACTCTCGGGTCAATCATCTTGATTCTCCTTCATAGGATTTTGCCGCATGGATCGCAAAATCGGTTTTCGGGCAGATAAATCACGCACTTTTTGGGTTCAAAAGGGAACTTTTGGGGGCGCGGGAATGCTCTCTTCGTCGAGAGGTGTCCTGATTACGGAATCAGACAGAATGTTTTGAACAGGGGTTTTGAAACCCTGGCACGCGGAGTTCCGGGATACGTCTCCCGGAAGAGTGGAGTCTTATATCGAAATTACGAACCAAAGCCCTATCGGTTTTGGATTCTGGTAATTATATATCGAACCGGAGTCGAAAGGAAATCGGGATGATCGGGTGAAGGAAAGGCTTTGGAAAGATTTCACCCGATCTTTGATTCGGGCCAAAAAAGATTCGGGAGAATATGGATTTTGCCGTTCGGTGGGATTGCTCCCCCGGCATCAGATCGCTTCAAATCTTTTTTAACAGCATGAAATCATGATAGAATTCGGGAAGCAAGGGCATTATACCTGGTCTTTTTCAAAGAGGAAAAAAATCAGGGTTCAGATTTTCAATCACCATTTCCCCATTTCCGAAAAAATCAAAAACATCAGAATCGTTCTTTTATGAGTCGCTGCAAAACCGGAACCGGATCGTTTGACTTATTGGGTGGTTCCTCAAAAAACAGCTTTTAAATATATCAAAGCCGGAGGTTCATACCATGATTGGCGGAGTCATCGGGGTAAAGGACATTCAGACGGAAGACGGCTTCTTCCGTGCGGACTCCGGGTCAAAAAACTCCTGCTCCGACCGTTCGGGGCAACTCTTGTCCCTATCCCGTTTTTTTCTATTGGGGGTGCTGAAATGATTCTCAAAAAGCACACTAAAAAGCACACCAAAAAGCTGAGGAAAAAGGAAAGACCTTCCTCCATCGAAAAAAGTTTCTTCGATCTTCTAAGCATTCATCTGAAGGATCTTGTTTTTTTAAAGGATGGGGAGGGACGCTGGACATTTGCGAACGATGAGGCGCTGGCTTTCCTTGGTCTCTCCACATCCGACTGGAAAGAAAAAACGGATCTCCAGATCATTGATCTTTTCCCCAATACCCAAAAAGAGCTGATGCATTTTTGCCAGTCGGATCAAAAAGCCTGGGAAAAAGGGTCCCGTCTGGATCTTATCGAACGGCTCACGGATTCCCGGACCGGAAAAATCCATGTGTTTTCTGTCATGAGAATTCCCGTGTTCATCGGGAAAGGCAAAAAAGATCATCTCCTTGTCATCGCCAGGGATATTACAGGGGTTGTCGATGAAAAGGAGGTGATCCTTCGGGAAAGGGAATGGTATCAGACGCTCTTTTCCATGGTGGGAGAGCCATTATTTCTGTCCTCGATCAATGCCGACGGGACCCTGTCGACGATCCTTGAAGCCAATTCCAGGGCAGAGCTTGTTTATGGATATCCTTCTTCCGAGTTCAAAAGTCTCAGGATGCTGGACCTGATGTCTCCGGCGCAAAGGGAGGAATGTCTCCGGGAGGTGTTTCCGAATCTTCTGGCCAAGGGTCAGCATGATTACGAATCGGTTCACCTGTCAAAGGAAGGCCGGGAAATCCTGGTGGATGTTTCCGCGAGGATCCTTGAAAAGGACGGAGAGCGATTCCTGCTCACTCTGATTCGGGACAAAACGCTTAAAAGGCGGGAAAAATTGATCGAACGGATGCTTTCCGATGCGGAACGGAAAGTGCTGATGGGAGAGAATCTCCAGAAGGTTCTGGACGATCTCTGCGAAGCCCTGGTTTTCTTTTTCCCGTTCATGTACCTGGGAATCCTGAAAAAGGAACCGGAGGGAGCCACAGAACTTGTCGCGGGGGATGTCAAGGGAAAAATCCGCTATGAAAACAATACTCCCGCAAGATGGGACCATTCACCCCAGGGAATGGGGGTGTCCGGACATGCCATTCGGGAGGGCAGAACCCATATGATCTCCATTGCGGATTCCAAATATCCGGATGTGTTCAAAAAGGAAATGGAAAGTGTCGGAATCCGCTTTATCTGGTCGATTCCCCTGAGACAGAAAAACGGAGAGGTGATGGGAACGATCACCTCTGGTTCCCGGTATATGTTTGGTCCGGCACCAGAGGAGCTGTCCATCCTTGAAAAATATTCGGACCGGATTGCTTTGCTGTTTGATTTGGCCGAAGAGCAAAAAGAGGTCCGTTTTGGATATGAAGCCCTCCAGGCTGTGGGAGAGGCCATCAGCATGGTCGACCGCAAAGGTGCCATCCGGTGGGTCAACCATGCATTCCTCCAGTTGACGGGGTATTCAAGGGAGGAATGTATTGGTCATAATCATCGGATCCTCAAATCGGGCCATCACGGAAAGGAGTTTTACGAAGATCTCTGGGGGACGATCTTTTCCGGAAATGTGTTCGAGTGCGAAGTGATCAACAGGAGAAAGGATGGGAGCGAGTTTGTGGCAGCCCAGACCATCTCGCCCCTTGTCGCTGAAGACGGAAGGATCAACCGATTCATTTCGGTGCAAAGGGATATTACCCACAAAAAGGAAAACGAGCTCAGAATTTGGCGGATGGCCAATTATGATCCTCTGACCGGGCTTGCCAACCGGAATCTTCTGAGGGAGCGAGTCACTCGCGATATTGAGTCGTCTCTCCGGAAAAACAGGGTTGTGAACCTCCTGTTTTTGGACCTCGACCATTTCAAGCATGTGAACGATACTCTTGGCCATGAGATCGGAGATATGCTTTTGAAGCTCGTTGCCGAGCGCCTTCTCCGCTCAGGAAGGGAGTCGGACACGATCGCCAGGCTGGGAGGGGATGAGTTTGTCTATGTCCAACCCGATAGCCGCAGTCGTGAGGAAGCCATCGCTCTCGGAGAGAGGATCCTGGATCTTTTCAGGGATCCTTTCCAGCTCTCGGATCAATCCATTCATATTGATGTGAGTATTGGAGCTGTGAGTTGCCCGGAAGATGGAGAAGATCTGGATGGCCTTCTCCGGAAATCCGATATTGCCCTTTACAAGGCCAAAAACAGGGGCGGCGGGAGAGTCGAGTATTTCGAGCTTTTTCGCGAAGACCTTTCTGCCGACAGGATCGCCCTCATCGAGAGCGTCAGGAGCGGTCTTGAAAACGGTGAGTTTGTGCTGTTTTACCAACCGGTCTTTTTGTTGTCAGACACCCGGATGGTCGGAGTGGAATCCCTGATCCGATGGAAGCGCCAGCCCTTTGATATCGTTCTTCCCTGCGATTTCATCACCCTTTTTGAGGAAACCGGAATGATTCATGCCCTGGGCGAGAGGATTATCCGGGAGGGAATCCTGCAGGCCAAGTCCTGGAAAAAATCGGGTTGGGACTCTTCATTCCGGATTGCCATCAACATCTCTCCGGTCCAGCTCCTGAACCCCGATTTCTTGGATATGGTGGTCAGGATCCTCGATGAAAACAGCATCAGTGCCAGCGAGATCGGCCTCGAGTTCGAAGTCACGGAAAGTCGCCCCATCCAGTCTGAAAATGCCCTGAACACCCTGGTCAGGCTCCGGGAGATGGGGATTCGCATTTCGATCGATGACTTTGGAACAGGCTACTCCTCGATCTCGCTTTTGCGGGGATTTCCAGTGGATACCCTCAAAATCGACCAGTCGTTCATTCGCGACATCCGACATGACCGGAACGCCAGGTCCATGATCCGGGCGATTGTGACAATGGCCAAAAGTCTTGGATTGTCGCTTGTGGCGGAAGGGGTTGAGTTTGAGGAAGAACGGATCTTCCTTCAGGAAATCGGATGCGACCTTTTCCAGGGATTCCTTTGGGGCCACCCGTTGCCACCTGAAGAAGTGATCGAATTCTATCGGTCGACGCTCGAAAAAAGCTGACCAGGCCTCCATATTCAAGTTCAAGGGTTTTCCGGTCAGCCCGGAAAGTCGGGGAAGAGCCGGCCACGGGATAAAGCGGAGGGGGGACGGAAAAGAGAGGTCTCAAGAACCGGCATCTCCCTGTATCCAAGCTTTCTTTTGATGATCCGAAACCGCTGTTCCAAAAGTTCCGCCAACGGACCGCTCCCCCGCATCCTCTCTCCAAAACCGGGATCATAAAGTTTTCCTCCATGAAACTCCCTCATCCTAGCCAGAACCGCCTGCGAAGACAGGGGAACATGGAAGTCGAGCCATTCCCCAAAAAGTTCCCGAAGCTCAAGAGGGAGTCTCAAAAGAACATATCCCGCGGAAATCGCTCCGGCCTCCCGTGCCTCCCTGAGAACCTTTTCCAGTTCATGGTCTGAAAGGACCGGGATGACAGGGGCGACAAGAACTCCGGTCGGTATCCCGGCGGCCGTGAGCGCCCTGATGACCTCGATTCGTCTCCATGGGGCGGCGGCTCTCGGTTCGAGAGAACGGGAAAGCTCTTCGTTCAGGGTCGGAATGGAAAGAAACACATTGGCCAGTTGTTTCCTGGCCATCTTCGCGAGAAGATCGATATCCCTCTCGATGAGTGAGGATTTCGTGACAATCGTTACCGGGTGGGAAAACTCCTCGAGAACTTCCAGAATGGATCTGGTGATCCCCATCTTTTCTTCGACGGGCTGGTAGGAGTCTGTATTGATTCCGAGAGCGATGGGCTCACATCGATAGCCCTTTTTGGAGAGTTCGACCCGAAGAAGGGAAGAGGCATCCTGTTTGAAAAAAATACGCGTTTCAAAGTCAAGCCCGGGAGACAGCCCGAGATAGCTATGGGTCGGCCTGGCGAAACAATAGACGCATCCGTGCTCGCACCCCCGGTAAGGGTTGATCGACAGGGAAAACCCTACATCCGGCGAGTTGTTCCGGTTGATAATGGTTCGAGCCGCGTCCGGGAGGAACTGTGTCCGGAGAGACTGTTCCTCGGCACCCTCTTCGACCGATTCCCGTTTTTGGGATTCAAATCGGTTGTCCGGTTGGCTGAGGGCACCCCTTCCCCGGGGAGGAGTGGGTGGCTTCCGGGTCATGGGGTCCCTTTTTTGGGGATGATCATCAGATCAATCCTTTTTTGATGGCCTTGACGGCCGCATCCGCCCGGGTTGTGGCAGAGAGCTTCTGGAGGATGCTCTGTATGTGGGCTTTGACTGTACTCAGGCTGATCTGGAACTCCATGGCCAGTTCCTTGTTGGAAAATCCTTCCGACAGGAGTTTCAGGACCTCGGTTTCCCGGGGAGTCAGGGGATTCCCCTCATCTCGAAAGGTCGGGGACTGGATCCTTCGGGCGGCGAGATGGGCGATTTGGGGGTCGATATACAAAGATCCCATGGACACAGCCTGGATGCCGAGAAGGAGACTGACAATATCGGTTTCCTTCAGGCAATACCCGTCAGCTCCGGACTGAAAGGACGAAAAGATTTCCTCTTCCAGCCGATGAACCGTAAACATCAGGACATGAAGCCCGGGGTGCTCCTTTTTCAGACGTCTGGTGGTTTCGATCCCCGACATTCCCGGAAGTCCCAGATCCATGACAACGACGTCGATATCCCGAGGGATCTCCGAAAGGATCTCAAGCGCTTTTTCGCCCGAATGGGCTTCTCCCATGAATGCGATCGAATCATTTCTTTCCAGTGATTTTTTGAGAGCGGACATCATCAGCGGATGATCCTCGACTAGAAAAACACGTATTTTCACAACAGAATCTCCTGAGTTCTGAAAACAATCCGGAAACAGCTTCCGGGAGATGACGGATGATATTCGATCAGAGCGTCGTGACGCTTCGCAATCTGCTGGGCGATATAAAGACCCAGCCCAAAGCCGGAACCGGAATGGATTCCCCCAAACCGGGTGAACAGTCTGGAATGCATCGAATCCGGCACTCCCGGACCTTCGTCCACGATATCAATGGTAACACCCGACCGCTCCCTTTTTGAGGATATCTTGACGGTTCCTCCATGAGGGGACCACTTGATGGCATTGTCGATGAGATTTTGAAACATCCTTTTGAGCGAAGCTCCGTCTCCATTTTGGGTGATTTCTTCCAGGTCGGTCACCAGACACAGGGACTTCGATTGTAAAAGAGGGTCCAGATCGAAGAGCACCTCCATTAAAAGACAATCGATCCGGACAGCTTCAAAAATCAGATTGAGCTCATCAAGCTCGAATCGGGAAAGGAGCAACAGGCTGTTTGAAAGTTCAAGGATCGACTGGTTCGAGAGGATCGTTTGCTCAAGGACGGAGGAAAATTCATCGGAAATCGGTCCGTAGGCTCCGTCTAGGGCAAGCTTCATATTGATGCTGTTGGCGATCAACGGAGTGCGGATATCGTGGGAGACACCGTAAATCAGGTCATGAATCACGCTGTTCCGATGGAGAAGCACCTGGTTGTACTGGGTCAGGTAGGAGAGAAGACGGACTCTGGCGACGACTTCCTCGATAATCGGCGCGATCTCTGTAAGGATTGCCAGGATGGAGTTTTCCCCCGGTTCCAGAATAAACAAATAGAGAAACTGGCCCGAATCAGCCTCCTGGTCGATTGGGGATAATGAAATTCTTGCAACAACGCCTTTTGAGACTTGATTATTGTCAAGGATCGGAAAAAGGCTCGGCTTTGAGATCCAGGTCGGAGAAAATGATTTTTGAGCAAGAAGGGATAATCCTCCGGGAAGGGATTCTCCCGCTTCCCAGAACCAGAGTCCATCCGGAGAGGAATAGGTTGCCGACCGCCACCGGTCATGATCGGACGGGGAGATAATGACGCCTCTTGCTGAAAAAAGGGTGAGCAAATGGCCGGTGAGTTCCCGAAGAAGCCGGTCAGGGCTGTTTTGCGCACTGATTCCTGCAAGAAACGTCCTGATCTTGTTTTCTCTTATGGCACGATTCCGTTCGGATGAGGCCACTCCTGTTTCATGGGCGTTTTCCTGGACCTTCAGCGTCAGGTATCCCACGAGAAAAAAGGAAACGGCGGAAAAGATCCGGTTCAGGAGGGCGACGGTATCGATGGAGCCTTCCGTTCTGGCGTTGATGATCCCGGCGAAGGTATTGGCAAAAAGACCAAGGAGGACGAGGGAGACGGTTGCCTTTTTCCTGAGTGTCAGACCGGTCAGTGCAATGGGAATGTCCAGCAGGATGGAAACGACCAGGCTCTGGGGGGTGAGAGCATCGGTCACAAAAATCAAAAGAAAGAGAAGAGCCGCCAACAAAAGGACATTTTTGTTGGCGGCCTGGGGAAAGGGGTCGGTTTCGATCAACCCTTCCGGATGATTGCTTTCGGAGTCAGTCTTCATGGAGGGAGGGAGTGTCTGTAGAGGTTTTCAGAACCTCATGGCCGGAGGAAAGAATGGATTGGTCGCCTGGTTTTTTGCCGGAACGGCCCATTATGGACTGAATTTTCCAGACGGTCACCGGGACACCGGAACGGACGATGGCCGCGTCGATCGATTTGGAGACGGAAGAGTTTGTATCGTTAAAAACCAGAGTATCCGCCTTGTGTCTGGTATAGACCTGGACGAGGGAGTCCCCGATGGAACGGCTTCGGATGAGAAGCGTGTCCAAGAGGATATCTCCCTCGACTCCAATCGCCTGACAGAGCTCCAGGGTGTTTTGCGCGATAGCTTCTTCTTCGGGAAGAGGTGCGTTCAGGGGAAGAGAGAGGGGGATTTCCAGAACGGTGACAACCGTTACCCTGGCCTTGTCGGATTTTGCGATTTTGGCAATGTCATGGAGGATCGGGGAGGGGGCATGAGGGGATGTTGCCACCAGAATGTTCCGGTGGGGAACCGGTTTTTCGAAATCGTTTTCCACCAGCTCCCTGATCTCCACCCGGCCCATCAGGGGCATGCGGGTGCTGCGGCGGAAGTAGTAGTAATAGACGATTCCCACAATCATCCAGATTGTCCCGAATACCCGACCGTATTTGTGAAAGAGGAGCACCATGATGAAAACCCCTCCGGTTCCGACAAGGCCAAAGATGGCCGGAAGGGGAATCTCAAAATTTCGGATCCGGACAGAAAAGGGAACACGAAATGGCCTTGGAAGTTCCGGCTCCTTGTTGCGGAGCTTGATCAGTGCCAGATGCGTCATCATGAAGGAGAGCATCGCTCCATAGTTGTAGAGATCGGCAAGAACTTCAAGATAGGGAAAAAAGGCGACGACCGTCGCCGACAGGGCGCCAAAAAACACGATGGAATAGACCGGAGTTTTCCATCTTCTGGTGGTATGTCTGAAAATCGGATGGATCAGAAAATTGTGCGACATCGAATAGGCCAGCCGGGAAACGCCAATCAGCCCCGCATTGGCGGCAACCGTCAGGATCGTGGCCCCCAGAACGGCAATCCAGGGACCAAGAAAATGGTGCACATGAGGAATGAAATGAGCGATTCCGGCGATCGGATCGTTGACCCATACCGTCGAAAGAAGTTTCGGGTCCATGGCCGACAGGGCGACGAGGCTGATTCCCGAATAGAGGAAAACAGTCGTTCCCATGGTCAAAAACATGGCTCTGGGGACGGATTTGGCCGGATCCCTGGCTTCCGAAGACATCTGGCTGATCGCCTCAATCCCGATGTAGGCCACCATGGCCACGGAAATTCCGTACAGGAAATGAGGCCAGGTCGGATTGGTCCCCAGGGAAAACTGATGCATGATCTTGGGGACGTTGAAGAGAAAAAAGATCCCGAGAAACATGAGGGAAAGTTGGGTCAGGATGTCAAACCCCGCCAGCATGAGGCTGAACCAGGAGGACTCCTTGAGCCCGAAGACATTTAAAAGGATGAGGCAAAGGATCAGTGCCCCGGTAAAGGTCACATTGGCCTGAACATTGTCTTTCAGGACCGGAAAAAAGTATCCCAGATACGGGCCCACGGAAAAGGCGGAAAGCGCCAGCGTGATGACATAGTCGAGAAGGAGGGCCCAACCGGCAAAAAAAGCCCATCCGTCACCGAATGCCCGCTGTGAAAAGAGGGAAGAGCCTCCCGCCTCCGGTATCGCCGAAGAGAGCTCGGCATAGGACAGGACCGTCGCGATAAAAAAGAAGCCGGCGATGAAAATGGCCAGGAACATCGCACCGCCGGCGTAGATGGTTGTGACTCCGAGAGCAAAATAGATGGAGGATCCGACATCTCCATATCCCGATGAAAACAGGGCACCGATTCCGACCACTCTCTGGAGAACGGACTCCCGGAAACGTGTGATGGTTTTTCTGGTTCCGTGGTAGAGCCTGAATATCGCCAATAAACATCCTCCTTGAGTTTTAAAAGAGTGGTTTTATTTTCAAACCGGTCTTTTCTCCACGAAAAGGTTCATGGCGGAGTTTGGCAAATGGTCTTTTTCTTCAGAACGAATAGATCAGTTCCACATCCACCGTATCCTGCGAATAAAGGGCGGGACCCCGGTTTCCGCCATTGTAGGCGGGATTGTCAAAAAGCGGATTGTTGGCGTTGTCGTGGCGATACTCCACACGACTGATGACATTGGGCATGAAGTTCCACTGGTAGTCCACCGACTCGTCATTGATCGCGGTTCCCGGCATTCCGGTCATGAAACCGTTCGGATCGTAATAGACCTCGTATCTGGCCACAATGTCCATTGTATCGGAGAGATCATACCGGAGAAAGTTTTCACTGGAATACCAGGAGGCATTGCCGACGGGAGTGCCGGATGAATTGACGGCTCCCTGTGCCTGCCATCCGTAGGATTCATTTGTGACCAGCCATAAATGGTCGATCGGACCCACCTCGATGACAAAAGCGCTGTAGTTTCTCCAAGTGGGTGTGTTGGCCTCTCCATAGGTTGTGGCGAGGCTCGATCCGGCTCCTCCGATCCCTCCGGCGGCTCCGGACAATGGATCAAAGTAGACGTTTCTGACCTGCGGGCCCAGATATCCGGAGAAGTTGATGTTGAGCCAGGAGACGGGATTGGCCACCAGACCAAGCTCGATGTCCTGGAAATAGCTCCCCTCGTTGGATTGCATGTTGCCGTTCCAGCCGTTGTTCACCCCGAGATAGAGATTCGTGGTGGCATTGGGGGCATAGTGCATCCGGACGCCGGTGTGGGTATAGGGTCCCAGCAAAAAGGTGTAACCGTCGGAGATCATCCAGTTCCCGGTGGGCTGGATCACTTCGAAGTTCGCCAGTGTCTGGAACTGTCCGGCATAGGCCTCAAGCTCCTTGTTGGTGTCGGGGACGAAGAAGTTGATATACGCTTCCTCCAGCCAGAAGTCGGAGTAGGGCATGGTGGCGCTTCCCAGTCCCACGGAGGTCGAGCCGCCATGGCCGCCTCCAAGCGCTCCAAAGTACCCCGGAGAAAAATTCTGGGCGGATGCGTAGGCGCCGGGTCCGAAGTCGGTTCTGAGGACAAAGCCGATCCCGTCGTCGTCCGGACGCCAGAGTTTGAGCTGGGCCATGTTGAGGTTAAAGGAGTTTGCGCCGTAATCATAGGCCCGGAAATCCGTTGTCGACGCGCTGGTCGGGTTATATTGCCCGTACACATCGATAAAGCCCTTGAAATGGACATTCATCGAAGGAAGGATCAGATCCGGCGCTGGAGCTGGCGTGGCTGCCGGAGCGGGCGTTTGAGGAGCAGCCGGAGTGACAGGTGCCGGGGATGTGGCCGGAGCCGTTGTCGTCGTTTGAGGAGAGGAGCTGTCCCCATAAGAAAGATGCGGGGAGGAGAGACCGGCCAGGATCAGAATCGCCGAAGCGAGAGCCAGACCGGCGGACGGTGTTCTAACGACTTTATTGGAACGGATTCTTTGATTGTTCAGGTCGAGCGCATTTCTGTACATGAAGGGAAACCTTTCCGTTGTCTGAGGTTCTTTTATGGTCGATTGTCCTTTGTGGTCTCATGCCGTTTGTCCAGGGCCAGGTTGAGCTCAAGGACATTGACCCGGCTTGTTCCCAGAAATCCCAGTTGGGGTCTTGTGATCTTTTCCCTGATCAGGGCTTTGACCTCTTCAGGAGTCATGTGCCGGCTTTCGGCGATCCGCGGAGCCTGCAGATAGGCGTTTAAGAGGCTGATGTCCGGGTCGAGACCCGATCCGGAAGCCGTGACCGCATCGATGGGCACGGCAGTGGAGGGAGGGAGATGGTTTTCAAGGCGGTAGGCACTTGCCGCATCGGTTGCCGCCTTGATCTGGGCACTGTTGTCCGGACCCAGATTGGAAGCACTTGAAAAGGCCGCATCATAAGGCTGGGCTGCGGATCCATCGGGAGTCATGGCGGCCGATGGACGGGGATGAAAGTATTTTGGGTCATGAAATCCCTGGGCGATGAGAGCGGATCCAATGATTTGTCCATCTTTTGCATGGATCAGCGTCCCGTTTGCCTGACGGGAAAAGAGGGTTTTTCCAACGGCTGTGACCGCCATGGGATAAAAAATGCCGCAAACGATCATCAGGAAAATGGTGGCGCGCAATGATTGTCCAAAGAGTTTCATTTATTTAGCCTTTCAATATTTTTTCAGTTGTTTCATATGTCAATATGGATCGTTTTTTCCGAATCGATCCTTCTCTCAGAAAGAGACCCCATGGAGAATCGACAGATGCTCCAGGAGCGGACCCAGAATGAGGGGAGGAAGGAAGGTCAGCGCGGCAAAGAGAATCATGAATCCCAAAAGAAGAACCACAAATAGCGGTGTATCGGTTTTGAAGGTTCCGGATGTTTCCGGGAGCGTTTTCTTTCTGGCAAGGGAAGATGCCATCGCCAGCAGGGGGAGAAGGGGAAGAAATCGTCCAAGGATCATTTCGACACCGATTAAAATGGCGTAATAGGGTGTCGATACATTGAGCCCTGCCATGGCGGAACCGTTGTTGGCGTTCCCGGAGGCAAATGCGTAGAGAACCTCCATGAATCCATGGGGGCCAGGATTGTCCATGGAGCTTTTTCCCGCGGGGATCACAACCGAAACAGCGGTGAGCCCCAATACAAGAAGTGGCGTCACAAGAAGGGACAAGGCCGATAGCTTGATTTCCCTGGACTCGATTTTTTTTCCGAGGAATTCCGGGGTGCGTCCCACCATCAGACCCGCCAGAAAAACGGCAAGGATGGCTTCCTTGAGGAGGCCCGCAAACCCGACCCCTTTTCCTCCCGGCTCTTCATTCAGGAACATATGGACCAGATAGACGAGGACCGACAGGGGGTTCATGCTGTCCATGGCTCCGTCCACCGCTCCGGTGGTGGCAGCAATGGTCGTATTTGAAAAAAGGCTGGTCTGGGTGATGCCAAGACGCACCTCTTTCCCTTCGGTATTCCCTCCGTCTTGAAGTGGAGTCGTCCCTTGTGCGATATGGGCAGGAGAAAGAAGCGGGTTTTTTGCTTTTTCCGAATGCTCGATCAGACCAAGACCGGCGAGATAGAGGGAAAAAACGATCACGAAGAACACCTGACCCTGACGGGGACGGCCAATCATGCGGCCGAAGAAAAAGGGAAGAGAGAAGGTAAAGACCCCCATTTCCAGAAATTCCAGCGTATTGGTCAGGGGGGTCGGGTTTTCATAGGGATGGGCGCCGTTTGCGTTGTAGAATCCCCCTCCGTTGGTTCCCAGATTCTTGACGGCCTCGAGAGAGGCGACTGGCCCGACGATTAGTGTCTGATTGGCTCCTTCGAGTGTTTTTGCCGATACTGTCGTTTCAAGCGTCTGGGGGGTTCCCTGCCATATGTGGACGAGTGCCATCAAAAAACAGGCGGGAAGAAAGGCCCTGACGAAAAAACGGAAAAAGTCCGACCAATAGTTTCCCAGCGTGGAAATTCCCGATCGGGTGAATCCCCGAAAGATGGCGACAAGCGCCGCCATGCCTGTATTGGCACCGACAAACATGAGGAATGTGATCGCCACCATCTGAGAGAAGTTTGAGAGTTGAGCTTCTCCCGCATAAGCCTGCCAGTTGGTGTTGGTAACAAAACTCGCGGCCGTATTGAACGTGACCTCGGCGGTCAGGGGCGAAAGGTGCCTCGGGTTGAGGGGAAGAAACGCCTGTCCCCAGAGAACGAGAAATCCCGCGGCGAAGAACACTCCGTTTGACGCTATGATGGCCACGCTATATTCTTTCCAGGTCATCTCCTTTGCCGGATCGATCTTCAGAAGACGGTAGATGATCCGCTCCGGAAGGAGAGTGTGGCTCTGGTAGATCCAGGCCAGGTAACGCCCAACGAGTGGGGATATCAGAACAACCGCTGAAAGTGAAACCAATATTTGAATCCAGTCATTTGCAATCATCATGTTAGAGTTTCTCCGCATTGAGCAATGTGGCAAAAAGGTAAATCACCAAAACAAGAACGACCAAACCAAGAATGTCCCAGATCACGACCGGTACCTCCTACTTTTTTTCCTATAATCAGATTCGCTCAAGGAATCCGATATAAGCCCGCATTCCCACAAAGACCCCAATTCCCAATGTCAGCATCAACAGGTAATGTCCCATCTAACTCTCTCCTTTCAGGTAAAGTGCAAAATCACAAGTGCCATGTCGATCAGCTTGATTCCCAAAAACGGGACAAGAATCCCTCCGAGTCCGTAGATCAGGAGGTTTCTCCTGAGAAGGGCGGACGCTCCGACCGGTCTGTAGGAAACGCCCTTTAACGCCAGGGGAATCAGTGCGGGGATGATCAGGGCATTAAAGATGATGGCGGAAGTGACCGCCGACTCGGGGGTGGCAAGTCCCATGATGTTCAAAACCTTCAGCTGTGGATAGGCCACTACAAACATCGCCGGAAGGATGGCGAAATATTTGGCGACATCATTTGCGATTGAAAAGGTTGTAAGGGCCCCCCTGGTGATCAGAAGCTGTTTCCCGATCTCGACGACCTCGATGATCTTTGTGGGATCGGAATCGAGATCGACCATGTTTCCCGCTTCCTTGGCGGCCTGGGTGCCGGAGTTCATGGCAAGGGCGACGTCCGCCTGGGCCAGTGAGGGGGCATCATTTGTTCCGTCGCCTGTCATGGCGACAAGTCGGCCCTTTTCCTGCTCCTTTTTAATAAGAGCCATCTTGTCTTCCGGCTTGGCCTGGGCGAAAAAATCATCGAGGCCCGCCTCTTCGGCGATAGCTTTGGCCGTGAGTGGGTTGTCTCCTGTCACCATGACCGTTGTGACGCCCATCTTGCGGAGCCTTGCAAAACGTTCTTTCAGCCCTGGCTTGATGATGTCCTTCAAGTGGACCACTCCCAGCGGTTTTTTGTTTTTTGCAACGACCAGGGGAGTTCCCCCGGATTTGGCGATAGCGGAGATAATCTCCTTGATCTCGCTTGAGAAAGGGGTTCCGACATAAGCGTTGACCGCATCTTCCGCTCCCTTTCGGATTTCTCCTTCGATGCTGTCGGCGCCACTCATCCGGGTTTCAGGAGTAAAAGGAATCGCCACCAGTCCATTCGGGGGTGTTTTGGCGTCCAGGAGCGGCGCTGCCAGCAGAACGATGCTTTTCCCTTCAGGTGTTTCATCCGACAAGGAGGCAAAATAGCTTTCCCTGGCAACCTCCTTCTCTGAAACGCCCGGAACAGGGATAAACTGGACTGCCTGACGGTTCCCGAAAGTAATCGTCCCGGTTTTGTCCAGGAGTAAAATGTCGATGTCTCCGGCGACTTCAACCGCTTTTCCGGATTTGGCGATGACATTGGCCCGAAAGGCCCGGTCAATTCCGGCGATTCCGATTGCGGGCAGTAGACCGGCGATCGTGGTCGGGATGAGGCAAACCAGCAGGGCGATCAGAATCGTTGGAGATGATTGGATTCCCGCATAGGAAGAAAACGCCGGGATGGAGGCCACGACAAAAAGAAAGATCAGGGTGAGTCCGACAAGCAGGATGGTCAGGGCAATCTCGTTCGGGGACTTTTGCCGGTTTGCACCTTCCACGAGAGAGATCATGCGGTCGAGAAAGGTTTCTCCCGGATTGTTGCTGACCGAGACCCTGAGCTTTCCGGCGAGAACCCTTGTTCCTCCTGTTACCCCGGACCGGTCTCCCCCGGATTCACGAATGACCGGAGCCGACTCTCCGGTAATGGCGGATTCATCGATGCTTGCGACTCCTTCAATGATTTCTCCGTCAGTGGGGATGATTTCTCCGGCTTCCACCAAAAATTGATCTTTCTTTTTCAGTTCGCTTCCCGGAATATGGGAAAATCCTATCGGTGTCACAAGTCGTGCCGTGGTTTCAGCGCGTGTGGATCTGAGGGTCGATGCCTGGGCTTTTCCCCGAAGTTCGGCAAGTGCTTCCGCAAAATTGGCAAATGCGATCGTAAGCCAGAGCCAGATCGAAATCATCGCTCCAAAAGCGGCTTCTCCCGAATGGGTCCATCCGGAATGAATGGCCAGTGATGTTGTCAGGATGCTTCCAATCTCCACAATAAACATGACCGGGTTTTTGTAGAGTTTGACCGGATTCAACATGGCAAGAGACTGAAAGATGGCTTCCCTGTAGATGTCTGGATTTTGCATTTCCTTTTGTTTCATCATTTTTCCCCAAAAAAGAATATTTGTATGAAAATAATCAACAAGTCCCTGTATAGACCCCGATGAAAAACGTTACAATTGGCCAAATGGCCATTCAGGTTCCGCACCAAAGATCCGACAGGTTATCGTCGTGAAAAAAATCCCCTGGAAGGCTCTGGCGGATCTTTTTGCCAGAGCTTGATTCGAAAAGCCTGGAAGAAAGATTTCTCTCGAGAATTTCCAGATGGAAAAATCCGGATTTGGTCCTCGTTTCTTGTCTCAATTTCTGAAAGGGGGGTCAGCTTTCGTGCCGCAACCGTCAGGCAATCCCCGACTGTGAGATGCGGGAAAGGGGAGAAACCCTGAGGTCCCATTACGATAAAGGCACTGTGATCTCTCAAGGATCGGACCATTCGATCCTTGAAAACCGTGACCAGATGTCCGGATGGCTTCCGGCAAAGAGGTCGTCCCGTTTGGGTGATGGGGACAAGATTCATCAGAAATGTCCCATGATCCGACAAGTCCCCTTTTTGGATCCTGACAACAATGCCTCCCAGAAGTTTTGACGCTTTTCCGGTCAACAGGAATTTTTCATCCCCGATAGAGGCGGCAAAGGATTGTCCGAAAAAAAGACCCGTCAAGGAAAACAGCACTCCCGCAAGAAGTTTCATGGCTGACCCGATCCGTTCTTGAGTGCGGGAAGCCAAAACCAACCATTTCATTTCACGTTCTCCGATTAAGCCTCTCCTCCCGAAAGTGATGCGATCGGGAGGAGGGGGTGGCATTTTTTGTGATGACCAGCGAAATGATCCTGCTGCCTTCAAAAGGCTACCCTCGAAAATTTTTGGAAACCATTGGCCATATGACCAAGATGGAAGAGAGATCTTGTATGCTATCTTTGAAAAACTCCCATGGAAGTCTGGTTTCGTCTTAAAAGGGTGAAGATAAGTTTTGGAGGATTTTCCCTTGAATGAAAAACTAGAGGATTTTTCACGCTTTGACCCATTTCTGGGGACGATCCTCAAAATGGGCAAAGGGCGACTGAAGATCTATCTTGGGTGGGCTCCCGGAACCGGTAAAACAAGGCGGGCCCTTCTGGATCTGAACGCGATGAAAGAGAGAGGCGTTGATGTCGTTATCGGGTGGATCGAGGAAAATCTCCGTCCGGATGTCTTCCGGTTATCGGAGATGTTCGAGACGATTCCCCCTGTCGGGATCCATATCGGATCAGAGTCCTTTCCGGAAATGGATCTTGAGTTCATTCTCAAAAGGAGGCCTTCCACTGTATTTGTCGATGAGCTGGCTCATGGAAATGTTCTGGGATCACGACACCAGAACCGATGGGAGGATATTGAAGAGATTCTGGATGCCGGCATCAGTGTTGTAACGACCTTGAACTCGATGCATGTCCAGGATCTTTCGGAGGCCGCTGGGGGAATTCTCGGATACCCTGTCCAGGAAATCGTTCCTGTGGATTTTATCAAGCGGGCGGACGAGGTGGTTGTTGTGGATCTCCCTCCGTCGGAGCTCACCATCCGGATCAGGGAAGGGAATGTTTTCCCCAAAGAACAGATCGAACGGGCCCTGAAGGGAGCTTTCAGAGAGTCCAACCTCATAAAGCTCAGGGGGATGACCCTTGAGTTCATGGCAAAGGTCCTCGATTCCCAGTTGACCAGGCAGGGAGGGAAAAAAGGAGTCTATGAGAGAATCACTGTTCTGGTGTCGGAGCACACTCCATCGCTCGAACGACTTGTTGGTTATGCTGGAAACCTCTCCAGGAGAATGGGAGGGGAGCTTCTTGTCCTGCATCTGAGAAAGATTTCTTTTTTAGGAAAGAGGTCCCCTCCCGACCAGGAGATTTTATCCCGATTCCAGCAGGAGGCGAGAGGGGCCGGTGGAAAGTTCTCTATCCTCTGGACAAGAAATCCCGGATGGACATTATGGAGATTCATTCAGAGGACAAAGACAACCAGACTGGTCATGGGTCATGCGGGAACACAAAGCCCCTGGAGAAAATCCCTTGTCCGTTCCGTTCTCCGATACTTTTCCCGAATTGATGTGGAGATACATCTTATTCCGACCCTTGGCCAGCCCCACCCTGTCGAATCTGCCCCTGAATCGGATTCCTTCCTTCCCGTCTCTTCCGGCATGAAGGGGCGGCTGACCCTTTTTCTGGGCGCGGCTGCTGGTATTGGAAAAACCTACAGGATGCTTCAGGAAGCCCAGGATCGTAAAACCAGTGGGACAGATGTGGTTGTGGGCTATCTGGAAACCCATCGGCGGCAGGAGACCCAGCAGATGGCCGAAGGCCTTCGGGTGATTCCGCGAAAAATGATTTCCTATCATGGTCTTGTGCTTGGTGAGATGGATGTCGATGAAATTCTCCGACTAAAACCGGAGCTGGTTCTTGTCGATGAGCTGGCCCATAGCAATCCTCCGGGCTTTTTGAACAAAAAGCGCTACCAGGACGTACTCCTTTTTCTGGAAGCGGGAATCCATGTCTTTACAACGTTGAATGTCCAGCATTTGGAGAGTCTGAACGATCTCATCGAGTTCCAGACCGGAATCAGGGTTCATGAAACGGTTCCTGACAGCACCGTCCTCCTGGCCTCGGAGATTGTTCTGGTGGACCTGACTGCAGAGGCTTTACAGTCACGGTTGATGGAAGGGAAGGTCTATCCCCTCCAAAAGGTGGAGGAAGCTCTCAGGAATTTTTTCACCAAAAATAATCTCACGGCCTTAAGAGAGTTGGCCATGCAATGTGTTTTGGGCGGTGGTCGTGGACGAGTGATCCGAAGCGGTCGTGGAGGGCGTATTCTTGCAGGTGTCTCCGACCGTCCGGAAGACGCCGCTCTCATTCGGAGAGGGGCGGTTCTATCGGACAGGCTCAACCTTGAGCTTTGCGTTCTCTCTGTTCGGAGGGAGCCAGGCGAGGGACTGTATTCCAAAATGCTTCTGGATTTGACGCAATCTTTTGGAGGTATTTTTTTATCGGAGGTTTCCGGGAAAAAGTGGAATGAGCATTTCGTTGAACGGTGTCATGATATCAATCCGAGCCTTGTTCTTCTTGGTCAATCGGCATGGAGGCCAGGTTTTGAATCCACCGCTGAAATCATTGCTAGGAACCTGAACCAGTTTCCTCTTTTGATTATTCCCCTGGATATACGGGATCATGTGGTTGAAAAATAAATTTTTTTATGGAGACTTTCCTCAAAATCAATGAGCAGACGGGAGAGCAAGTTGAAAATCCAATATGCATCAGATCTTCATACCGAGTTTGATTTCCGGCCAATCCGTAAAAACGATCTTGTGGGTGATGTGATGGTATTGGCCGGAGATATTGCAGGAAGCACCACCGGCCTTCGATCTTATCTGAAAGCCCTTTCCGGAAGGATTCCCCTCATCGTGATTCTTGGAAACCATGAATTTTACGGGTACGAGCTTGCCCGGGGACGGAACCAGTACAGAGATGCGATGTCACGTGACAAGGATCCCTATCTTCATTTTCTCGATGACGATGAGGTTATTCTTGGTGGAGTCCGTTTTCTGGGGAGCACACTCTGGAGCGATTTCAAGAACCAGACCCAGGGAGAGGCGGCACAGGCCGGATATGACTATGATGGGGGACTTCTGGACTTCAGAAAAATCCTGAAAAGCGAAGGGACCCCTATCCGTTGGCAGGATGTCCTTGAACGATATCAGGAAAGTCTCCATTGGCTGACCTCCCGGCTTTCCGAGGAGTTTTCCGGTCCCACGGTGGTGATCACCCATCATGCGCCATCGTTTCTTTCAGATGCTCCAGAGTTTTCTGGCTCGCCGATCTCCGGAGCGTTTTCAAGTGATCTTGAAGACGTGATCGAGCGATTCTCCCCTGATCTCTGGATACACGGCCACCATCACTCGAGTAGTGACTATCGCATTGGAAAGACACGAATCCTTTGTAATCCCTTTGGGTATCATGGGCTTGAAACAAATGTCGACTGGGACCCCAGATGCTTGGTAGAGATTCCCTGAACGGTCATGGAGTCCAAAGGAGAGATTCTGGCGATTTTGCGAATGAAGGATTGTGTACAGGGGGTGACTCGAATATCCGCACGCATTTCAATCTGATTCTTTGAAAAGGGGCTGAACCCATTGCAGGTTAACTTCTTTAGCAGGCAGAAGATCATCCGGAATTTAAAACGGTAGCTTCATTTGAAGGTCAAAGATTGGGCGGAGAGATTGAAATGATTTCGGTCGTGATCAGTAAAAAATGGGATCCAAGGCATTCAGAATACGGCATCGGACTGTACCCCAAACCCGGATCCCAGCCGAGGTCAGGGATCTTTGCGACAACCACGATCCGTGGCTGAAAACGGTTGACCGGAATCTGGAAATGTCCATCGAGACCCAGAAAAAGATCCGGAAGAACAACGACTGCTGAAGAACAGGTCCAAAATATGCCAGAGAATTGAATCATCCATCGGAGGAAAAATCTCACAGGAAAAATCGATCAGAACACCCCTCTCTCTCAGGTTGAGAATCACTTGCTGTCGGCAGAGTTTGCAAATGCTCTAGCCCACGATGACGGTCGAGCCGCACAACAGCATCTGGCGGCAGGGCGGCCCATTTATTACGGCGACGATCGCTATCCTGGAAAAATCATTAAAAAATATCCGGTTAGACGTCAACAGCTTGTTTCAGTGGACCCCAATGGGAAAATGACAGTGCTTCGGGATCTGTAATGCCGCAGTTGTGGATTGTCTCCGGACCGAACGGGGCGGGAAAACGACAATTGCCGAGCGTTGCCTGGCTTCACGTATTCCCGTGGTCTCTCCGGACAATTTGGCAGCGATTCATGGTCTGAGTCCCATGCAAGCAGGGAGGGCTGCTGTTCGAGAACAGGAGCGACTATTCGCTTCCGGAATCAGTTTTGCCGTGGATACTACTTTTTCCGGAAACCGCGAAATTCATTTGATGAGACGGGCAAGAGCGGCAGGATTTACAGTCAACCTGATTTTCATCTGTCTTTCTAGTGCAGCCCTATGTCAGGTTCGGATAGAAGAGCGCGTTTCGAGCGGAGGACACTCCGTACCGGCCAGAGACGTGAGAAGGCGTTTTGAGAGAAGCCTCAGTAATCTAACGGTCTGAATATTGCCGAACGAACTTTTATCCTTGACAATACGGGAGAAAAACATAAGTTTCTGTTTTCCATTGAGCATAGTCGAGTCAAGCATCTTTCAAAGAAGATGCCTGATTGGGCGAAACAAACCATTCCCGAAAAGTTTATCAGATCCCGTGACTTAGACTTTGAGTGAGAAAATAAAACATTTCGGGTAGAGTTTTGTTGTTATGGATACAAGATATTTTTTTTTAAAAGTGGTGCCCCCGGGGTGACTCGAACACCCGACACAAGGTTTAGGAAACCGTATTGTTGAACTGTTTATTATTAATTTTATCCTTATTTATTGACATGATGCAGAAAATATTTCATGATTAAGGGGGGCGTTTGGTGTAATGGTGGTGTAATAAAATGATTTTTGGAGGAGATATGGCCACTTTCCAGAAACGTTCTGGGGCATGGCGAGCAATCGTCACAAAGAAAGGCTTCGAACGATTCACACGCACATTCGACACGAAGTGCGAGGCAGAGATCTGGGCCAGGGTGATTGAAAACGAAATGGACCGCGGAATATTTGTTTCTCGGAAAGAAGCGGAAAACACGACTCTTTCCGAAGCTCTTGACCGCTACGAGCGGGAAGTCATCCCTTCGAAAAAAGGGGCCGTCCAGGAGCGAATGCGGATCCGGATTTGGAAACGTCATCCATTATCGAAACGATCGATGGCCGCTCTGCAAGGAAAAGACATTGCGGCTTATCGAGA
>JAKCCY010000157.1 GCA_021838765.1 Nitrospirota bacterium | reverse complement strand
AAACGCCCTTTTTGAACTTGGAATCCTTGAGGAACAGGTTCATACCGATTTGTTCCTGGGATATTTCTAGGAAACCGACCGAAAACTACTCAGCATAGAGCTCTGCCGCTCGGGTATGAGGGAAGCGCTCTGAGCTCCATGACAGCACGGGGAGGAACGAGCGTGTTCATACAGCCTGGAGACGAAGAATTCTTGAAAGAAGTTCGACAGTGGGAAAAGCCTCAACAGGCCACACTGCCCCTCTTCCACAAGTGTATGGAAGAAAAGAACTTCATTTCATTCGAAGACATCAAGAAGATCGGAAGAGTAACGGGACAGATGCCAAACGAACATTATCTCGAGGTTTCAGAGATTGTCTCGATCGGAACATTTTACCAGCACTTTTCCTTTCACCCCATGGGGAAACATGTTATACAGGTGTGTCTGACCACCCCTTGTCTCCTCAATGGAGCCCGTAAACTTCTGAAGGCTTTTTCTGACCACCTTGGGATCGGTCTCGAAGAAACCTCATCTGACGGCTTATTTTCTCTCCGGCAATCCCAATGCATAGGACAATGCGCCGACTCGCCTTGTTTCATAATCGATGAAGATACCCATACCAAAGTTAGGCCTGAGGAGATTCCATCTCTTTTGGAGTCTTACAGAAAGAATCTTACATGCCAGCCTGTCCATGTGCTGGGAAAGCCGATGCTCAATGAACCCACGATCTTCTCAGGCCTGACATCAGAGACGACAATAACGTTTGAGGACTATCGTGCAAAGGGCGGCTATCAGGCATTCGAACGAGTCCTTCGCTCCATGTCACCCGAAGCGGTTCTCTCCGAAATTGAACGCTCCGGTCTGTCTGGGAGGGGAGGAGCAGCATTCTCCACCTCCCGGAAATACCAGAGTGTTCGATCCCAGAGCAAACCACGATATCTCATTTGCAATGCGGATGAAGGAGAGCCTGGAACATTCAAGGACCGATACATCATGGAAAGGGATCCCCATCTTTTGCTGGAAGGGATGCTGATCTCGGCCTACACCATGGGAACAGAAACAGGGTACATTTATATCCGCTCGGAATATCCTCATTCTTATCGGATTCTGGAAAAAGCAATTATCGATGCAGAGGAAAATGGACTCATTGGGGATCGAATTCTAGGGACGAATTTCTCCTTTCGTATTCGTCTCTATCGTGGAGCAGGAGCCTACATCTGTGGGGAGGAGACATCACTGATTGAAAGTCTGGAGGGCAAAAGAGGTTTTCCTCGCAACAAGCCTCCCCATGTTTCAGAAAAAGGAATCTGGCAGAATCCTACCGATGTTTCGAATGTAGAGACATTGGCCAATATCCCCGTTATCCTTGAAAAAGGCGGCGAGTGGTTCTCTCGGCAGGGTGACGCCCGAACGCCCGGGACGAAACTGTTTTGCCTTTCTGGCCGCGTCCGGAGGCCCGGTCTTTACGAAATCCCGTTCGGGAAAACACTCCGGGAACTGATTTACGATCTGGGAGGAGGAGTCCCAGACAATCTGGACCTGAAAGCAGTGTTGCCAGCCGGACACGTCAGCAAGTTGCTTTTGCCTCATCAGATCGATCTGTCACTTGATTATCCAACCCTTAAAGAGGTCGGCACATTTTTGGGTTCGGCATCGGTCATCGTGATCGATAAAAGCGTATGCATGGTAGATCTGGCATATTGGATATCGGCATTTTTTCATCATGAGTCCTGCGGCCAATGCACTCCCTGTAGGGAGGGGACTGAAGACATGTACGAAATCATGGTGAAAATTGTGCAGGGGAAAGGGCAAGAGGAGCATCTCCACTATTTGAAAGTTCTCGGGGATTACATGGTGGAAGCTTCCATCTGCGGTCTAGGGATAACCGCTCCCAACATCCCGCTGGACTCGATTGAAAAGTTTGCAGAAGAGTGGAAAGAACATATTATCGAAAAGCGGTGTTCTTTAGGGATATGCCCAATGGGGAATGAGGTTCCCCTCGCATTCCCTCCCCGACGCTCCAGAGGGTTTTTCGATGACTTGGCGAGCCTTAATCCAACCGATCCCTGAAGTGGCATGTCCGAACAGGAGGCTCCATGATTGAGGATATAAAAACGGTTTTCACTATTGGCCACGGGACAAGAACTCTCGAAGAGTTCATCGCCATTCTGGAAGGAGACGGGATCCAGTGCGTAGTGGATGTCCGGTCCATTCCCCGATCAAGACACAATCCTCAGTTCAACGAAGATTCGCTCCCATCCGATCTTGGAACACACTTTGTCGAATATCTCCACATGAGCGGGTTGGGGGGGTTGCGGCATACCCACAAGGACTCCCTGAATACCGGCTGGAGAAACCTCAGTTTCCGGGGATTTGCCGATTACATGGCGACCGAAGAATTCGCTAAATCCCTGGACAAGTTAGTGATGCTATCGCACATGAAGCGAATCGTCCTCATGTGCGCAGAAACATTGCCATGGCGTTGTCACCGCTCCTTGATCGCGGATGCGCTGACCATCCGTGGCATTCCCGTCTGGCATTTGTTCAAGGCGGGCAAGATGGAAGAACATCGGCTAACCCCTTGGGCACAGGTTGAAGGGAGAAGATTGCTTTATCTTCCTCTGGGAACCGCAATTCAAGAGGATAAAAAAGCCAAAGGATAAGACTCTGTTTCCATTTCTTGTTGTGCTGTGATGAAACGGAAGCAATACCCATAGAGGGTGCTACCCTCTTCTGTTTCACTGTAAGTTACTTAGAACAATATTCCATTCGCTTGTAACATAAAATCAAGTGTTCGTTAAAGCCTTGGAACCGATCTACAGTGGTCTGGGGGGACAAAGGAAGGAACGGAAATCTTTTCGGAGAGTGGGAGGGGATATTTCGTTGACGGGAAGAGCGTATTGATTGAAAACATCCTTTTCCTCCCGCCCTTGTGCCTTTGCGATGGAGATCCAGTTTGCGCCCCTGTAGCAAGTTCCCCGGAAACGATCGCACAAGACAAAGGACTCGAGAGGGGATGGACTCATAGTGATAGCGCTCCTACCAGTCGCCCTGAAGGCGCCGTACCGCCATGTCAAGGAGCATGGAGGCGAGATTTCTTCAACTGTTCCAGGGAAGGATCAGGAAGTGGGTTGTTGGCGTCAAGCTGGAGGTTCTTCTTCTGCTGTTCTCCGGACTATCCGATCCAGGCTTCCCTGGGAGCGCTTTTCCACAGGCGGCGACTCCGAAGCACATGCAGGCCAGGGAGGTCTATAATGGGTGGCTAAATCCGAACAAAAAAACGGAGGGATTAAGCACAATGGGAAGAGCGACTCGAAAGCACTATTCCTCTGAGAAAAAAGTACAGATCATCCTGGAACTGTTGAAAGAGGAAAAGTCTTTGAGCCAGCTGGCATCAGAACATGGCATGCATCATAGCCAGCTTCTTCGATGGAAGAAGAAAACTCTGGAAAGTCTTCCTGGAGCTTTCTCTCCGGACAATAAGAGTCATGAGGTCAAAATGGCCTATGAAGGGAAAATGGAGGCTCTCTACCAGGAGATAGACCACCTGACGACCCAATTGAACTGGATCAAAAAAAATCGGGACTGAGCAGAGCCATGAAACCCGAAAAAGCTGGATTCTCAAAATTACCCAGACCCTCTCCCCCACGGGCCAATGTCACTTGGCTGGAGTCTCCCGATCTGTTGTCTATTTCCAGCCTGTGGGAGCTTACCCGGAGGGTATTTTTTCCGCCACCGGCTCGTTCTCTGCTTCACACCCTCTCCGTCAAGGCATGACAATCTCCTGATTAAGAGTGAATGATCCCGGACTTTCCACATGAATCCAACCAATCTCCTATTCGCAGTCTTCCGATTCAAGCTGCAAGTTATTTTCCGATTTCGATAACGCGGAAGGGAGCAAGCTTAGGGACGCGGTCTCCAATGAGCCACAAGAACTGTCACACTCTCCTTCAAAACACGATGCACGTTGTGAGTCACGGGACCCGGAGGATCACTTGTCCTCGACTATCTTTCCGATTATGCGCACTCTGTTACCTGCTTTTGGGGGTCATAAGGCTTTTGGTCGATCAGCAGAATCAAAAGAATCCGACGGGCGATAGCGACAATGGCTCTCTTTCCTCCGCAGCGGGTGCACAGAGTTCGGTAGTGTCTTCCCAGTACGCTGTCCTGAGAGATCGCTCTCCAGCCCAACTAGACGAGAAGGCCTCGGAGAACATGCTTTCCCATCCCGGTATTACGTCCCAGACGGATTCTCTCTCCGCTTGAGTATTGTGATGGCGAGAGCCCGGCATACGCCGAGGGCTGGCCCTCGTGCTGAAAACGGGACACGTCCCCTGTTCCAGGAGAAGGGACATGGCGGTCAGTATACCCATCTCGGAAAAACTTTTCAGAAGATCGACATCCGTTCGGTATACATCGGTCTTCGCAAGCTCCCTCAATAATTTCGTCTGGTTGTTGATCATTTGGGTCTGGGATTCATATTCTTCCAAAAGTCGATCGAACCCTTCCTGCTCCCACCGATCGGTCAGACGGAGCCCTCTCAAATATTTGACAAAGGCCACGCTCCAATCGCTCAGCTCTTCGGGAAGGAACAACCCCAGAAACAGAAGCTTTGACCGGATCCGGTTCATCACTCTGGTGCGATCCGTTACCAGTCCTTGCCGACGGCGAAAGACATCCCGATGGGAGAGATCCTCCTTCGTCGGGATGAAGATTCCCCGGAGCAATCTCTTGGCCAGAAGATGCGCCAGCTTTTGACTGTCTTTCCGGTCGGTCTTCACGCGATTGCCACTTTCCTGGGGAAGATGGCTGGGAGGGGTGACGAGGCACCCCCCTCCCCACGCCATGATCTTCCGATAAAGCCAGAATCCCGAAACACCCGCTTCATAGACAGTCTTGACCTTCTTGGCGGTTCGATAAGGAGTCAGGACTTTTTCCAGACACTCCCATGTACCGGGAATTCGTGCCGAAGACAGATCCACATCTTCTGTCCGCACAGTGACATCTCAAGCGACTTTATGAACGTCGATGCCCACGTAAATCGTTTCTCCTGACAGATTGATCGAAACACCCTTTTGGACTTATCGTTTCATCTGAGCCTCCTGTTTGAAGAGATCGGTGGTTATTGGGGAACAGCACCAGATTACCCCTCGAACTTTAAAGGCTCAACCTCTTACTGAAGTCATAGTAACTTAGGGGGCGGGGGATCGGCAACGGTCTCCTGCTACCCGACCCTGTTTTTGTCGGGTAGGGACAGCACATTACTGCGCCATCCCCCCCTCGGAACCGGACGTGAACCTTTTGGTTCATCCGGCTCGGGCCGTTACGAAGCCCTGGATCCCTCCAGAGCCGGCGATCCACTACGAACGCTCTGTTTTCCGACGGTTCCGCCGAAGCGAGTGTCGAGCTCTCTCCGGATCTTCGCGGTCTGCTTGCGCTCGGCGAAGTATTGGTCCCAATCGGGATGAAACGGGTTGGCAAGTCCTTTGATCTTGACATGCCGCCGGATGGGGGTCGAAGCGATGTTGTAGAGGCAGTGCTTCAAGGTCCCGTCCGGGGAGAACATCCAGTCTCGGACGCCTATCCAGTGAAAGTAACGCGCCTTCACCCATCTGACGCCTTTGTTGGGATGTCGTCTCTTGGCCCAAGTCAATTCCAATTGAAGAATGAGTCTGAAAATAAGATCTCCCGATGAGGAAAAAGATCAGAATCGTTCTTGGTTAAAAGTTTGGATCTGAGTTTTTGGCTTTCTGATCCTCAGGCCCGTTTTTCAGGTCTTTCGGTCCAGGACTGAAAAAGCGAATCCCTGGCGATATTCATCTGTTCTGCCGCTTCATTATCCGTCTTTGACAGGGCTATCTTTTCCAGTTGGGACATGGTCACACCCGGTTTCAGGCAACTCTCCGAACAGGGGAGGGACTTGAACTTTTCAAAAGGTGTTTTCATGTCCTCATAGCGATAGCTTT
>JAKCCY010000156.1 GCA_021838765.1 Nitrospirota bacterium | reverse complement strand
GGATGTATAGTTCCTTCGAGCCCAGTCACCCTTGACAGTAAGTGGGTTCTTGTTATTATGCATGCCTTCCTTTAAGCTGTTTGTCGGCAATGTCGCCGGCTTCTTCATTTTTCCTCATCCTCATCCTCATCGTCATCGTCGACGCTTTCCAACTCTCTCTTCATCATGGTAAAGGCTAGATTTAGTTCGAGAGATTTAAGTCTCCCGGGGAGGAACAATGTCCGAGACTGTCTACGAAGTCATGCGAAGCCAAGGAATCACAAGAAGAAGCTTCCTCAAATTTTGCAGCGTCATGGCTGCCGGCTTGTCATTAGGGCCTGCCTATGTCTATGACATTGCCCGAGCTCTTGAGACAAGACCACGGGTTCCTGTTCTTTGGCTCCATGGGCTCGAATGCACATGTTGCAGCGAATCCTTTATCCGCTCCTCCCATCCATTAGCCAAAGATGTCGTTCTTTCAATGATTTCGCTTGACTATGACGATACGCTGATGGCGGCGGCGGGGTATCAGGCGGAGGCATGTATTGATGACATCATGAAGAAGTATCCCGGTGAATACATTCTTGCCGTTGAGGGCAATCCTCCCTTGAATGAGGATGGGATGTATTGCATTGTCGGGGGAAAGCCTTTTCTTGAACAACTTAAGCATGTGGCTTCGAAGGCAAAGGCAGTCATTGCTTGGGGCTCCTGTGCTTCGTGGGGATGTGTGCAGGCCGCAAAGCCTAATCCGACTCAAGCGACTCCGATACACAAGGTGCTTCCGGACCATCAGGTCATCAAAATCCCAGGATGTCCTCCCATTGCAGAGGTGATGACGGGAGTCATTACTTACATCACGGCCTTTGGTCGTCTCCCTGAGCTTGACAGGGAAGGTCGCCCCAAAATGTTTTACAGCCAGAGGATTCATGACAAGTGCTATCGTCGGCCGAATTTTGATGCGGGTCAGTATGTGGAGCATTGGGATGATGAAGGCGCCCGCAAGGGATATTGCCTTTATAAGGTTGGATGCAAGGGGCCTGCGACCTACAATGCCTGCTCGACCACAGGGTGGAACAATGGTGTCTCTTTCCCCATCAAGTCTGGCCATGGATGTATCGGATGCTCAGAAAAGGATTTCTGGGATAAAGGGCCTTTCTACAAACATCTTTCCAACCTGACAGGCTTTGGTGTTGAAGCCGATGCAGACACCCTCGGTTTGATTGCCTTAGGAGCTGCCGGAGCGGGTGTTGCGGCCCATGCCGCCCTTACCGGAATCCGGAAGCCGGACAAGGAAGACAAGGAAACGTCATCGGGGGAATCCGGTCAGAAGTAGATCTGTTCATGAACGCACGTAAGGAGAATTCATATGAGTGTCTATGAAACTCAGGGTTTTCGTCTCGACAATTCTGGTCGCCGTGTTGTTGTTGATCCTGTCACTCGCATCGAAGGTCACCTGCGATGCGAGGTCAATATCGACTCGAACAATGTGATCAGAAATGCGGTCAGCTCAGGGACAATGTGGCGAGGAATCGAAACCATCCTCAAGGGTCGCGACCCACGCGATGCATGGGCCTTTACCCAACGGATCTGCGGGGTTTGCACGGGCGTGCATGCCTTGGTGTCAGTGCGTACGGTCGAGGATTCCCTGGGCATCAGGATTCCGGAAAATGCAAATATCATTCGGAATCTTATGCACGCCACACTCTATGCCCATGATCACCTTGTTCATTTTTATCATCTTCATGCAATGGACTGGGTCGATGTTCCAGATGCACTGAAAGCTGATCCTCGGGAGACATCAGCCATAGCCCAGAAGATCTCTCGCTGGCCAAAATCTTCTCCCGGGTATTTCCGTGATGTTCAGAACCGGCTAAAGAAGTTCGTCGAATCAGGTCAACTAGGTCCCTTTGCCAACGGCTATTGGGGCAATGCCTCCTATAGACTTCCCTCGGCGGTGAATCTTTTGGCCGTGACACATTATCTTGAAGCCTTGGATTTTCAGAAGGACATTGTCAAGATTCAGACAATCTTTGGCGGTAAGAATCCTCATCCCAATTGGCTTGTCGGAGGAGTTCCCTGTGCGATAAACATTGATGGAGACTTGGCTGCAGGCGCCCCATTGAATATGGAGCGCCTCAACTTTGTCTCTGAGATCATCGACCGGACGATTGCCTTCATTGATCAGGTGTACATTCCCGACCTTATCGCCATAGCCTCATTCTACAAAGACTGGCTTTACGGTTCAGGGCTGTCAGGCAAAAACGTTCTCGCTTACGGGGAATTTCCCGATAGAGCCAATAACTATAATCCGGAAAATCTTCTGCTTCCCCGCGGGGCAATTGTGGATGGCAACCTTGCGGAAGTTCACCCTGTCGATCTGCGGAATCCGGAAGAGATCAAAGAGTATGTGGTTCATTCATGGTATCGCTATCCCGATGAAACCAAGGGACTTCATCCTTGGGATGGTGTCACTGATCCGCATTATGTTTTGGGAAAAAACGCCAAAGGGACCTCCACAAACATCCAGGAGCTCGATGAAGAAGGAAAGTATTCCTTCATTAAAGCTCCCCGCTGGAATGGACATGCGATGGAAGTGGGTCCCCTTGCCCGCTGGATTGTGGGTTATGCGTCGAAAAAATCGGAATTCAAGGAACCAGTGGATGATCTTTTGGGAAAACTTGGGCTTCCGGTTTCAGCTCTCTTCTCCACCTTGGGTAGAACCGCAGCGAGAGGACTTGAGGCCTCCTGGGCTGCCCATAAGATGCGATATTTTCATGACCGTCTCATGGCAAATATAAGGGCGGGAGATACGTCGACCGCAAACACCGAAAAGTGGGAACCTTCAACTTGGCCTCGGGAATGCAAAGGTGTCGGCTTTGGAGAGGCTCCTCGGGGAGCACTGGCTCATTGGATTCGGATTCGCGAGGAGAAAATCGATAATTATCAGGCAGTGGTTCCCACGACGTGGAATGCCTCTCCCCGTGATCCCAAGGGTCAGATTGGTGCCTATGAGGCGGCGCTCCTGAACACACCCCTCTCCAATCCGAAAGAGCCCCTCGAGATTCTTCGGACTCTTCATAGCTTCGACCCATGCCTGGCGTGTTCGACTCATATCATGGGACCTGCCGGAGAACCGCTTCATACCGCCAAGGTCTGCTAAAAGCCATACAAGGAGGCTGAAATCATGGAGAGCAAAGAAGGTCATTTCACCTTTGCTCCCGAGGGGGAGACGGGGACTTGCTATGTCTATGAAGGGCCTGTTCGTCTTTGGCACTGGATTAATGCTGGATCAATTGTCGTTCTGGCAGCCACAGGACTTCTGATCGCTCACCCTTTTCCTAGTATCATGGGGGAAGCGAGCCATCACTTTCTCATGGGGGATGTCAGGTTTGTTCACTTTGTTGCGGCCTGGCTTTTCGGCGGTGGATTCCTGATCCGCCTTCTTTGGTCTCTTGTGGGAAACGAATATTCCCGAGAGCTTTTCCATCTGCCCTTAGGTGACGGGCCCTGGTGGAGCTCGCTGGGCTACGAGATTCGCTGGAATCTTTTCCTCGAAAAGAGAGCCCGCAAGTATTATGGACATAATCCCTTGGCGCAGCTTGCCATGTTCATCTTTTTTGTCCTTGGTAGTGTGTTTTTGATTCTTACCGGAGGCGCCCTCTATGCTGAAGGACTGGGGGAAGGGTCATGGGCGGATCACCTTTTTGGCTGGCTGACCCCCTTGGTAGGGCAACCACAGGATCTTCGGACACTTCACCATTTAGGAATGTGGTTCATTCTTGTGTTCGTGGTAGGACACATCTATATGGCAATAAGAGAAGATATTGTCGGGCGCCAAACATCTGTGAGCACGATGGTCGGTGGATTCAGGATCTTCAGAAAATAATGGAAGACAATCATCAACCTCAAAAAGGGAAAAGAATTCTTGTTCTTGGGATAGGGAACTTGTTATGGGCAGATGAAGGCTTTGGCGTTCGGGCCGTGGAGTCCTTTAACCGCTCTTACATCTTTCCTGACTCTGTTGTTCTCATGGACGGAGGCACTCAAGGACTCCTTCTTCTTCCTCATGTTCAAGAATCGACCCATTTACTCATCTTTGATGCGGTGGACTTTGGTCAGGTCCCTGGAACCATGGTTCTTCGAAGAAATGAAGAGGTGCCGGCCTACCTTCACTCTGGAAAAATGAGTCTTCATCAGACGGGATTCCAGGAAGTTCTCCTTTTGTCTGACCTTCTGGGGGGCCGTCCCGCCGAAATGGCTCTTGTGGGCCTTCAGCCAGAAGATTGGGACACTTTTGGGGGTGAATTGACGGCCTTGGCTCGAGAGAGGATCCCGACCGCCATGGATCTGGCGATCAACGTCCTCGATGAGTGGGGGGTCTTGCCCACCACTCGCCCCAATGGGGTTTCCGGGAACACACTCTTCCCCCGAGCGCTCCTGTCTTCAATATAGAAGGACGTCTGTCATGTGCCTAGGCCTTCCCATGCGAGTCATTGTTCCTCCTTCGGGCTTTTCTCTCCAAACTCTTTGTGAAGGAAGAGGAGAACATCGAAGCGTGAGTCTTGCCCTCGTTGGACCTCAACCTGAAGGCACATGGGTCCTTGTTTTCTCCAATCATGCCCGTCGTGTCTTGGACGATGAGGAAGCCCGCCAGATCGACTTGGCGTTGGATGCGCTTGATGCAGCGCTGTCTGGGGAGACAAACTTTGACCGTTTCTTTCCCGAAATGCCATCTGCCTCTTCAACGTCAGGGACGAAGTGATGTCCCACCCGAGTGAGTCCTGGAACCAGCAAATCGAGATATCAGAGCCTCTGATCGTCTTTCTTCAGGAAGTGGAAACTGCCCTTGTTCGGGTTGCCGGAGACCCTTTACAAATCAAGACCATCGACTTGGCCAATTGGCCCGTCGAAGAGCGCAGGAGGGTTGTCTCTATTCTCGGAGAAGGGGAAATTTCAGGGAGCCTTCGTCCTTGCAGGAATGATGGCAGTCAAACTTTCTTTATCCGGGAGTCGGTGTATCCAGGCATTTGGCTTGTGGGCAATCGTCCGGAGGGGGTGAATACCGGGATTATTCTCTCACGTATTGAGATTGGACGTGCTCCAGAAGCGTTGATCCATACCCCGAGATCTTCGTCCCTTCTCGAGTCAGGCGGAATCTTGCCCGATAATCCGACAGGGGTGACTCTTCGATCCGGACTCATGAATGCGCTTCCACTTCTGCAAGAGGCTGCCCACCACCTCAACGTATACGATCCCAAGAAAAAAAATCACCGTATCTTTCTTAACAAGCTTCCTCTATCGGAGGCCGACGCCCAATGGATCGATCTCGTCTGTTCCGACGGACGTGTTGACCTACGCTCGAAAGGATACGGGGACTGTCAGGTTCATTCGACCCCTTTTTCAGGGCTCTGGAGGATTCTCTATAAAAACCCCGAAGGAATTCCTTTGCTTGATGCTCTGTGCGTGGCAGACATTCCCGATGAAGTCGCGGCATCTCCCGAGGATCTCTCACAGTCTTTGACGGATTTTCGGGAGTTTTTGAAATGGGTTATTAGCGACTTGTCATGACGATTCATGGAGCCAATAGGGGAAAACTTTTTATTCGGGTTATCCATCTGGCAGTCTCGGGAGGATTTCGCCTCGATGTAGTTTCAAGAGACTTATCCCATCTTCAGCTTCTTGAAGGAGTGTCTGAAGTCGAGGCACTCTCCCGGCTTCGTCGGCTATTTTCCCTCTGCGGAATAGCCCAGGAGCGCATCGCCATCAAGGCTCTTGACGCAGCCCATGGAGAGGGTGAAAACAATGGATGCTTTGATGAGGATGTCTTTCGGGAGGGGTTGATTGAGTCCCTCAGGTCGCTCCTTCTTCCTTTGGCCGGTGATCCCCTCCTGCCAATGTCTTCGGCTGCCTCTTGGCAAAGACTGGGGCGCCTCGGAAAAAATAAAAACTCAGATTTTCTCTCGGATTTCCGTTTTTTTCTGGAAGAAGATTTGCTGGAAGAACC
>JAKCCY010000018.1 GCA_021838765.1 Nitrospirota bacterium | reverse complement strand
TTGGGCCCTTTGTGTGTCACTGTTATGGTTGTTCAGTTGCAGGAAAGGCGTAAGGATGCCAACAGAAAGGGATGTCTCTTTTTACCGTGGGAAGAAGATTGCCCTGTTGACCCAGCATGGAAAGGAGCGGGTCATTTCTCCGGTTCTGGATCCTGCGCTCGGGTGCCATGTGGAGAGAGTCGAGGGCTATGACACGGATCTCCTTGGAACTTTTACCCGGGATATCCCAAGGGCAGGAATGCAGATAGAGGCGGCCAGAAAAAAGGCGCGGATCGGAATGGATCTTTCAGGACTGCCTTTCGGGGTTGCAAGCGAAGGAGCTTTTGGTCCTGATCCTTTTTCAGGGATGCTTCCATGGAATCTGGAGCTTCTGATCTTTATCGATGACGAAAGGAGTCTTGAGATTCTTGGGGCCTATCAGGGAAAAGCGAATTTCTTTCATTCGCTGGCATCGGAATGGTCTGAGGCAGAAACTTTTGCCCGGGAGTCAGGATTCCCCGGGAACTATCTCGTTATTCGTCCCGAAGGGGAGAATGATCATCGACTCCGGAAGGGAATCCGCTCATGGCCGGAGCTTGAAACGGCTTTTTTCTGGGCATTGGGTCAATCGGACAGTGGTCAGGTCTTCCTGGAAACAGATGGCCGTGCCCATGCCAATCCACTGAGGATGGAGGCTATTCGTTTGGCATCCGAGGATCTGTTAAAGAAGATCCGGTCCGTATGTCCTGTTTGCGATACCCCGGGGTTCTGGATTGTCGAACGGCTTCCGGGACTCCCCTGCAGAAACTGCGGGGGAAGGACACAGGGGATCATGGCTGAAGTTCACGGCTGCCTCAAGTGCGACCATCGCGTCACACTCGAACGCTCCGGGCGGAAGTATGCCGATCCGGCCCACTGTGACTATTGCAACCCCTGATGGGAAGAAGTTTGTCGACCGGCTTTTTTCTCACAGTGAATCAGTGTCCATCATTATTGGCCTCCAGGGGGTGAATCGTGTCTGACAACCACAGAAGCAAAAACGTCACACAGGGGGTGCAGCGTTCCCCCAACCGTGCCTTGTTGAGGGCGGTGGGATTCTCGGATCGGGACTTCGAAAAGCCCATCGTCGGTGTGGCAAGCGCGCACAGTACCATCACTCCCTGCAACATCGGGATAGGCGCACTGGCATCGAGAGCGGAGGCGGCGATGAAAGCGGCCGGCGCCATGGCTCAGGTATTCGGGACCATCACGATTTCAGATGGAATCTCCATGGGCACCGAGGGCATGAAGTACTCACTGGTTTCAAGAGAAGTGATCGCCGATTCCATCGAAACGGTCTGCAACGGTCAGAGCATGGACGGAGTTCTTGCGATCGGGGGATGTGACAAGAACTTGCCGGGAGCAATGATCGCGATGGCACGAATGAATATTCCGTCCATCTTTGTATACGGGGGCACCATCAAACCGGGCCATTACCATGGCCGGGACCTAACTGTCGTCAGCGCCTTCGAAGCGGTCGGGGAGTTCATTGCCAAACGGATCGACGAGCAGGAGCTACTGGAGATCGAACGACATGCCTGTCCGGGAGCCGGCTCCTGCGGAGGCATGTATACCGCGAACACCATGGCAGCCATTTTTGAGGCCATGGGGATGAGTCTGCCTTATTCCTCGACAATGGCGACCGAAGACGATGAGAAGTCCGACAATGCAGCCTGTTCGGCCGAGGTTCTGGTCCAGGCGATTCGCAAGCAGATCCTGCCGCGGGATATCCTGACCCGAAAGGCGTTTGAAAATGCTCTGGCCATTTTAATGGCTCTTGGTGGCTCTACAAACGCTGTGCTTCACCTTCCAGCCATCGCGTATGCCGCAGGAGTGGAGCTTTCGCTCGATGATTTTGATGACATGAGCCGGAAGGTCCCGGTGTTGTGCGATCTGAAGCCATCCGGGCGTTACGTGACGACAGAACTGCATAAGGCTGGGGGGATTCCCCAGATCATGAAAATGTTGTTGTCTCACGGTATGCTGCATGGAGATGCGCTCACGATAACCGGACAGACCATTGGCGAGGTATTGCAGGATGTTCCGGAGGAACCGCCTGTCGGACAGGATGTCATCCGGCCATGGGGGAGGCCAATGTACCAGCATGGCCATCTCGCCATTCTCAAGGGGAACCTTGCCAGCGAAGGCGCTCTGGCCAAAACCAGCGGGGTGAAGTTTCCCAGGATGACAGGACCGGCATGCGTGTTCGACTCCGAAGAGGAGTGCATGAGCGCGATCCTTTCCCGAAAGATCGAGGCCGGGGATGTGATCGTGATCCGTTATGAGGGTCCGAAAGGCGGTCCAGGCATGCGTGAAATGCTTTCACCCACTTCGGCCCTTGTGGGTGAGGGGCTTGGCGACAGTGTGGGTTTGATCACAGATGGCCGTTTCTCGGGGGGAACTTACGGTATGGTTGTGGGCCATGTTGCGCCGGAAGCGGCGGTGGGTGGCACGATCGCTCTGGTCAGGGAGGGGGACCTCATCACCATCGATACAGAAAAGCGACTTCTGGAACTTCACGTGGCTGAAGAGGAGATCGAACTCCGCCGGGCTGGGTGGACGGCTCCTTTTCCTCGCTACACGAGAGGAGTCCTGGCAAAATATGCAAAGTCTGTTTCCTCTGCCAGCAAGGGTGCAGTGACTGATTGAAGTGATTTCAGGAGAACGGGATATCCATTTTCAATGTTCAGGAGGTTGGGTGGGACATGGCGTAATGATCACCGGAACGGATACAGGGGTCGGGAAGACTGCGATTGGGGTGATGTTGTGCGAATTGCTTTCCCGTCAGGGAGTGAGGGTTCGTCCCCGAAAACCCGTGGAATCCGGTTGCATTGAATCGATCGATGGATTGGTTGGATCCGATGGATTGGCCTACTATAAGGCTTCGGGTGGTGTCGAGCCGCTTTCGCGCATCTGCCGCTATTGCCTTAAGCCGCCTCTGTCTCCGGCTCGGGCTGCATTTCTTCAAGGTGTCGATATTTGCCTTCAAGATATGATCGAAGCTTGTCACGATGGCGTTGATGCCGGTGATTTTCTGCTCGTGGAAGGGGCGGGAGGATTCTGCTCTCCAATGGCCAAGGATGGATTGAACTCAGATCTTGCTCTGGCATTGGGGCTCCCGGTTCTTTTGGTGACGTCGGACCGCCTCGGTGCGATCCATCAGACAATATCCACCGCAGAGGCCATCGCCCATCGGGGTCTTGCCCTGGCCGGCGTGGTGCTCAATCAAGTGGCCCCTGACATTGATCCCAGTATGAGAAATGCCGATTTTCTCTCCCGCTGGCTTGGAAGGGATGTCATAGAGGTTGCCCATTTACCCGTTTGTGAAGTCTCCGGCCGGCTCGATTACCCGCCTGGTCTTGTTGATCTGGCCACCCGATTGTCGGATGGCTCGGCCATGGAGTTTTTTTGAGTCATGGGGAAATGGTCTCGTTGATCTGGCGAATGAAATTTCTTTTGGCCATCGGTTTGGCCACAACCCTTTCCGGCAGACATGGATAGTGAAACCGGCTTGAACGGCTTCATGATGAATCGGAAAACAACGCATTGCATTCAGTTGAAGGGCATACCGATGAAATATCCAAACGATTTTAGAAATGCGATGTCAGCCAGACAGGCAGGTGGTAGGGAGGATTCCGCGGGTCCGTTCGTTCCGGATTGTCCGGATGTTGATGGTTGGAAGGATTCATCCGAGGGTGGGTGTGCCCTCTCTTCCTTTGCCCGATTCGACAGGGTAAGTCCTTCAAAAGGGCAAAACATCTCTGACGGGGAGGGATTTGGTATGATGATAGGCGGGAGTTCATCCCGAAAGGGATCTGACTCGGCAAGGCTCAGCCTGGTGAATGCGAGCAGCAAAATTTCTCAAACCGGGCTCCTTTCCGGAGAAGGCAATCTTGGTTTTCAGAACTCATCATCTCCATCGGCATCTTTTTTGGGTGTTCCCGCCCGGGATGGCTCAGAAATATTTGCTCAGACATCCCTTCCGCTGATTCTTGAGGGAGAGACGGGAACGGGCAAGGAGTTCCTTGCCCGGATGATCCATGAAAACAGCCCTCGCAAAAAGGGGCCATTTATTGTTCTGGATGCGACACATTTTTCCAGCGAAATCGCCGATGCCCTTCTTTTTGGCCATAGAAAAGGAACTTTTACGGGGGCGACAGGAGATCAGAAGGGCCGGCTGGAATTATCAGACAAGGGAACTCTTTTCATCGATGAGCTTCAGAATATGTCGCTTGAGATCCAGATGAAACTATTGAGGTTCCTCGACCGCAAGACATTGCAACCGCTTGGTTCGTCGACTGAAATATCCATTGATGCGAGGATCCTGGTAGCCACCAATGAACCCCTTTCCTCCCTCTTGTCGAATGGTCGATTAAGACCGGACTTTTTCTACCGGATCAGGGGGAAAACCATTCGCATCCCCTCACTTCGGGATCAGCTTGGGGAGATCCCTTCCCTGATCGAATGGAAATGGAGAAAATGGCAGGAGGAAAACAAGAGCCAGCCGCCCATTCTCTCAAAGGAGGGAATCAGGGTGTTGCAATCCTATTCATGGCCTGGAAACATCAGGGAGCTCTTTTCCTTTCTGGATTGTCTTTTGGCCACATTCTTGCCTCAGGAAAAAGTGCCAATGGACTGGATCAGGGAGGAACTCAAATCCCTCCAGATCGATTTATCAGGATCCCAATGTCCCGACAAATGGGAGGATCTGGCAATCGAGAGGGAACTGATCGTTGGGTCTCTCAGATCATCTGGGGGAGAGATTGCAAAAGCTTCCGAGTTGATGGGAATGAGCCGGACAACCTTGTGGCGGAAAATGAAAAAGCTGGGGATCCGTCCATTTGAAGGTGTATAGCCTTTTGATGGAGAAAGGGCGGATGCTAGAGGTTTGCTGCCCTCTCGCGCGGGACTCCCCACCGCTTGTGTGGGCCTGTATCGGATGAAGTCAGATCGGCCAGGAAAAAGAGTGCAGGGTTGCAGGGAGGCTGGAGCATGATCTTCGATTCAAAAATGGAAAACGATATTCGTGCAGGAGCGGCTCTCCTGAAAGCAGGGGAGACGGTCGCTTTTCCGACGGAGACGGTCTATGGGCTTGGAGCGGATGCGTCGAATCCTCTGGCGATACAAAAAGTGTTCACGATCAAGGGGCGGCCTTCGGATCATCCACTGATTGTTCATATTGCTGATGTGACACAACTGGATTTGTGGGCGGAGAACATTCCCCGCGTCGTATGGAGATTGTCAGCCCGTTTCTGGCCGGGTCCCTTGACATTGATTCTGCCCCGGCGAAGGGAGGTCCCGAAAGAGGTTACGGGTGGTCAGGACACGGTGGCGGTTCGTATCCCGGATCATCCGGTCGCGACCGCTCTGCTTCAGGCATTTGGTGGCGGAATTGTGGGACCTTCGGCCAACATGTTTGGTCGGGTGAGCCCAACAACGGCCCAGCATGTGAGGGAAGGACTTGGTTCGAAAGTGGGAATGGTCCTTGATGGGGGGCCTTGCCGTGTCGGGGTGGAATCGACCATCCTCAGCTTTCTTGACGGTCAAGCTGTGCTGTTGCGTCCCGGAGGCCTATCGATTCCGGAGCTCGAGGACACGCTCGGCCAGCCAATTCTTGTGAATTCAGGGGAGCACAAGGTGCGCGCTCCAGGAATGCTGGCTTCACATTATTCTCCCGTCACTTCCCTTGAAGTTCTTCACCAGGATGCATTGTCCCGTCGTGTTCTTGAAATGGTTTCACAGGGAAGAAAGGTGGCCGTTCTGAAACTCGGAGACGATGGGAAGGATTTCGAAATTCACAAGACAACGACCATTTTTATGCCATCAAGTCCGGTCGAATATGGGCGTGAACTCTATTCGACGCTTCATCGTCTTGATCGGGGAGCCTTTGACTGTATTTTGATTGAATCGCTTCCCGATGAAGCCGAATGGATGGCGGTGAATGACCGGGTTCGCCGTGCCGCTCATGTCTTTCCCATGGTTTTGGAGTAGCCCCAGGATTTTTTGGAGTTTCTCTTTATTTTATTTGAACCTTGCATTTTTCTCCATCTCCCCAGTCTCCGGCCAAGATCTCCGATAACCCTTCCGCTTTCCCCCCAGAGGACAAGTTTTCAGTGGTTTCTTTTAGCCCATTGAGCGCTTCATTTCTCTTGTGAAACGGCCCTGTCTCAAGCGTTTTGTTTTGAGATGATCACTTCCACCTCCGTCTTTTTTGCCATATGAAGTCCATGAGGAGTGATGAATAGGGTATTTGACAGGACTCCTATTTATGTTTATAGTAGTTATTAGGTTAGTAACAATAAAATATTAAACTGATTTCTTTTGGAGGAGAAATGGTCAAGCGTCAAATTCACGAGACAGACCTTTTGATCATTGGCGGGGGGACGGCCGGTTGCTTTGCGGCCATCAGTGCAAGACGGGCGTCTCCCGATATCAGGGTTCTTATTCTTGAGAAAGCCCATATCGATCGCTCCGGTTGTCTTGCCGGAGGAATGAACGCCATCAATGCCTATATCAATCCAGGTGAAACGGTCGATTCTTTTGTGGATTATGTTCGTTTCGACTCCATGGGAATTTTGAGGGAAGACCTCGTGAGAACCCAGGCGGAACTTTTCTCCGAAGTTGTCAGGGAGCTTGAGCAGATGGGCCTGCCCATCGTGAAGGATGAAAATGGCCAGTATTCTCCGCGTGGCCGATGGAACATCAAGATTCATGGAGAGTCACTCAAGTCCATTCTGGCCAGAAAGGTGATTGAGTCCGGGGTGACGGTTCTGAATCGTGTTGTGGTCACGAACCTCATGTTACAGGATGGGGCTGTGACCGGCGCCATGGGATTCGGAGTTCGGGACGGTGAGTTCTATATAGCAAAGGCCAAAAAGACGATTGTTGCCACCGGCGGGGCATCTGGGCTTTATCGCCCCAATAATGAAGGAGCCGCTCGCCACAAGATGTGGTATTCCCCCTTCAACACCGGTGCCGGATATGCGATCGGGATCAGGGCCGGTGCCGAGATGACAAGCTTCGAGCATCGTTTTATCGCTCTGAGGACGAAGGAGACACTGGCGCCAACCGGGACGCTGGCGCTTGGATTTGGTGCCCCACAGGTCAATGCCGTTGGGGAAGAGTTCATGAAGCTCAGGTGGTCAGAGTGGGGAGGAGAGGGTGCTCCGACTCCGATCCGGCTTGCCGCTCCGATGAAAGAGATCGAGGAGGGACGGGGGCCATGCTTTATGGATACCAGGCATCTTTCTGCCGATCGGGTAAAAAAGCTCAAGGAAGCCTACCTGGATATGTATCCCAATACCGTTCTTTACTGGGCTTCGGCAGATATCGATCCGGGACGTGACCCGATCGAGATTTGTGGAACCGAACCTTACGTTGTTGGCGGTCATTGTCAGGCAGGTTATTGGGTCGATGCCGGGAGACGGACAACTCTTCCCAACCTTTTTGCCGCGGGAGATGTGGCAGGGGGAGCTCCCTATAAATTTGTTTCCGGGTGCTTCGCCGAAGGGAAAATTGCAGCCCTTACGGCCATTTCAGAGATACAGAGCGAACAGTCCAGTATGGCGGACCTTGATCTTGCCCAGGTGAACGAGGAAGAAACACGTGTGTTCTCTTATTTGGAGAACGCGAGCGGGGAATATTCTCCAGAAGAGCTCGAGGAGCGCATGCAGAAAGTCATGGACGAATATGCCGGCGGAATAAGGACCGCCTATAAAATGAATGAGGCTGGTCTTGCCATGGCGGACAACTACCTTCAGCGAATTTCGTCGGACCTTCCCCGCATGAAAGCCAGGGATCTTCATGAACTGATGAATGCCCATGAGGTTGTCGACCGGATCGATGTTTCCCTGGTTCTCGTCTCCCATCTTCGGGCCAGAAAGGAAAGTCGATGGCCAGGCTTCCAGAGCCGTACGGATTTTCCAGAGACAGATCCGTTGAACTGGTCCGTTTTTGTCAATTCCGTTAGGGATCTCCGGACGGGAGAATTGAAGATCATCCTGAGACCCCTTGACGGAGGAGAGAGTGTCAGAAATGGTCATCTAGAGGATAAGGAGGTTTTCCATCATGGGAATTCGCATTGATCTCAATGTTTGTCATGGGTGTGTTAAATTGCCAGAAGCCAGATGTGTCATGGCTTGTCCCGGGGATCTGATCGGGATCCGGAAGGACGATCAGAAAGCTTTCATGCGTGTTCAGGCCGATTGCTGGGACTGCTATGCTTGCGTCAAGCCCTGTCCGGTTGGGGCGGTTGAAGTGGTCCTGCCCTATTCTGTCGCAGCGGAGAATGCCCGTCTGATGCCGAAAGTGAGGAGGGAGACCATACGATGGACTCTTGAAACGGTCAACAGGGAACCGGAGTTCTTTGACGCTCCAACCCGTGTTCCGGATGATCTGATTGCCGAAATGGGGGGAGCCTGATTGCTTGTGAGGTTCCATTGTTTCTTTGGACATAGCTCTTCTTGATGATTGAAATCTTTTATCTGAAAGGAAAAAAATGACGTTGTCTGTGCCTCACGGCGGATCTCTTGTGATCAATTCCGTGGATTCCCAGGAAAAAGACTCTCTTCAACGGGAGCTGAAAAAGGCTCCATCAGTGACACTTGATCCACGGGAAATTTCCGACCTCATCTTGCTCTCCGAGGGTGGACTCTCCCCCCTCGACGGATTTATGGATGAAGCCGCCTGGACCTCGGTTGTTGAACGCATGAGACTCCCGAATGGCCTTCTCTTTCCGCTTCCTGTTGTTTTGCCCGTGGCGGAAGAATTGGCAAAAACCTTTAAAAAAGGGGATCTTGTCGCACTGAAGGATGAGAATGGAAAAATTTTGGCAGCCCTTAACGTCAGCGATGTATTCAGAAGGGATGTGCAAAAGGAGGCTCGGGAGGTTTATCGCACAACAGATTCTGCCCATCCTGGTGTCCATTATCTTTTGTCCGTCTCTCCATTCGCCGTTGGCGGCAAGGTTCGTGTGGTCGAGAATCTGTCCGGAGGGGTTTTTTCAAACAGACGAATGACCCCAACCGAAACCAGAAATTTGTTTAATCACCACAGCTGGTCCACTGTTGTGGGTTTTCAGACCAGAAATCCCATCCACAGGGCTCATGAATATATCCAAAAATGTGCACTTGAGCTGGTCGACGGGCTTCTTGTCCACCCTCTGGTGGGGGAGACAAAGGAAGATGATGTCCCGGCCTCTGTGAGAATGGATTGTTACGAGGCCCTCCTCTCCCGATATTACCCTTCCAACCGGGTTGTCCTTGGTGTTTTCCCCGGTTCGATGCGTTATGCCGGACCCAGGGAAGCTCTCTTTCACGCCCTGATCCGCAAAAACTATGGATGCACTCACTTTATTGTTGGCCGGGATCATGCGGGTGTCGGTTCATACTATGGTCCTTTTGAGGCCCATGACCTGCTGAAGGAGTTTGATTACGACGATCTGGGAATTGTTCCGATCTTTTTTGATACAGCCTATTACTGCCGCTCCTGCGAGGCAATGGCCTCCCACAAGACCTGTGGGCACCCTGAAGATTCAAGGATACTCCTTTCGGGAACCCAGGTTCGAAAGATGCTTCGCGAAGGCATGGCGCCCCCTCCGGAGATGACACGACCGGAAGTGGCCAAAATCCTGATCAACCATTATTCAAAAGTGGCAACTCCTGTTTCATGACCTCTTTCCTTTTGATGACCCGGAAGGGACCGTCTTTCCTTCCGGGTTTCCCTTCAGCCATTCTTTTTTGATCCTGTTTCCGGATTTTTGAGTCCCGATCCACCCCGGATCAATCTTCCTCCCTATCGTTCAATGGCCTTTTACGGTTTGACCTCATAGTGTTTTTTGGGGGAAAATCATGCCGATAAATATAGACGATGGCGGATTTTCAAAGAGAGGAACTCGAAGATGATCGAAACGAAAGGTTATGCGGCAATGAAGGCGGGAGGGCCCCTGGAGCCTTTTTCATTCTCCAGAAGAGAGCTCGCCCCCAATGATATTTTAGTGGAAATCCTGTATTGCGGAATTTGCCATTCTGATATCCATCAGGTGAAAAACGAATGGGGTGGGGCAACATTTCCTCTTGTTCCCGGACATGAAATCGTGGGTCGTGTTTTAAAGGGTGGCTCGCAGGCGAAGCGTTTTGCTGTCGGGGATGCCGTCGGCATCGGGTGTTTTGTCGATTCCTGCGGAACATGTGAATCCTGCAGGGAAGGGTTGCAGCAATATTGTACGGGTGGTCTGGTCTGGACCTACAACTCAAAGGACAGGGACGGGAATATGACCCAAGGGGGATATTCCCGAAAGATAGTGATCCGGGAAGACTATGCTCTTGAAATTCCCCGGAACCTTCCCCTTGAAAGGGTTGCGCCGCTTCTCTGCGCGGGCATCACGACCTATTCACCCCTTCGAAGGTTCAAGGTCGGAAAAGGAAGCCGTGTCGGAGTCATGGGTCTTGGGGGGTTGGGGCATATGGCTGTGAAGCTTGCTTCCAGAATGGGGGCGGATGTCACGGTCCTTTCCCATTCTCCCAATAAGGAAGCTGACAGCAGGGTGCTAGGAGCGACCGGGTTTGTCAGGACAAATGATTCAGGTGGCATGGCACGCCTTTCAGAAACCCTTGATGTGATGATCGATACGATTTCGGCGCCCCATGATCCGAACCTTTATCTCGGACTCTTGAAACGCGATGGGGCGATGGTCCTTGTTGGTGTTCCCGAAGCTCCGTTATCTGTTCACGCCTTCAGTCTGATTGGCAGAAGACGAAACCTGACGGCTTCCCTGATCGGTGGACTTCCTGAAACGCAGGAACTTCTGGATTTCTGCGGACGGGAGGGGATAGGTGCCGATGTCGAGGTTATTTCCCCCTCCGAAGTGAACAAAGCTTATGAGAGGACCCTCTCCGGAGATGTCCGCTACCGCTTTGTTATCGATATGAGATCTCTGGATTGAGGAATGACTGACAATATTGACAGGATCATGACAACTTCTCCTGAAAAGCGGGAGCTGTTCCTTAAAACAAGGACGGGAGGGCTTCTTCTGGCCCTCGTGTCCTTCTCTTCCCTTTTGCTTTTTCCTCATGTTTCTTCCGCACTGACAAAAAAAGAAGCCATTCTTCTTGGACGGAAAGCGGAAAAAGGTGATCATCGAGCCTTTTCCCGGTTAAGGCATCTTGCCCGGACGGGCGATCTCTGGTCCGAAATCGTTTTGGGGGATTACTACTTGAGAGGGAAGAGCGGCCTGAAAGATCCGGTCAAATCGTTCAAGTGGTATCTTGCCGCGGCAAAAAAGGGAAATCCCGATGCCGAGACCGATGTTGGCGCTGCGTATTTCTATGGGGAAGGGGTTCCTGCAAATTATTTGATCGCCAAGGAATGGTTCCATAAATCGGCGATCCAGGGTTTTGTCAACGGGGAAAGCTGGATGGGAACGCTCTATGCTTCAGGTCTTGGTGTTTCAAAAGACATTCCCGAAGCGATCAGCTGGTATCGGAAAGCTGCGGCAGGCGGAGATGCCGGTGCGGCAACAGATCTGGGTGTCATCTACGAGAACGGGCTTTTGGGCCGTAAGGATTTTTCCAGAGCAAGAAAATGGTTCGATGTAGCGGTTTCCCGCAATGATCCCCAGGCGATGGCGATGCTTGGCTCGCTCTATAAATATGGACAGGGTGTTCCCAGAGATTTCTCCAAAGCGGTTTTCTGGTATAAAAAGTCCGCTGCTCTCGGCTCTGTTGTCGCGGCCTACGGTCTTGGCATCTGTTACGCACAGGGGCAAGGAGTGCCCAAGGATCGAATCAGGGCCTATGCATGGCTTTCGCGAGTTTTCAATGCTTCGAAACCACATTCCAAAACCTGGATGGTTGTCCGAAGGGAAATGGTCTATCTTTCCAGAAAAATGTCTCCTGAACAGTTGTCACAGGCCAAGGCCTTATCTCTAAAACTCCCCCGCACGTGAACTCCTGTCCCGTTCTATCCGGCCTTTCGTTTGCGGTCCATGTGCGCTCTTTTTCATCGACCTTGACAAGGGTCGTTTCGGGTGTACCCTGAAGCCATTCCCCTATCTGAACTCATTCATAATGGCTTTCCCTTTTTGGTGGCCGGGCTCCGTCTTCTTCCCTGCGGGTGGAAGGTACGGTTCCACTTAATCCGAAGGGAGCTATAGGGGGGGATTTCAGGCAAGTTATGGATCGGTCTTTGGACAACAACTTCTCATTGCAGGAGGGTAGGCCATGGAAACGACACAGGTTAAAAAAGAAGAGATTATCATGAAAGCCGAGAAAAAAGGGAGACTTGCATTGATTGATCCGGCTCCGGATCCCACCGAGGATGGTCTGATTTCCTGGAAACAAAATGTGAGGGGGTATTTTGGAGCGGTTTGTGATGATCTTGTGATGGAATACCATGCACCGGAGCTGAGGGGAGAAATCCTGGACGCTCTCGAGCGGGGTTGTGAGGTTTTGATCAACCGGCAGCCAGTCATGGATGTTCCTCATGAAGAAGCCATCCGACATCTGAAAGAAGTTTTTGCGGAGCTTCATTAAAGGGACCCCAAAAGTGAACGATTGAAAGGGGAGGCCTTGGGTCTCCCCTTTTTTTTGTCTTTTTTCTTCAGTCCTGACTTGAAGCTGTATGGGGAGGTAATCATTGGTGGTGAGAGGAGACTGTTTGACAAGGAGAGAAGGGAAAGGCAATCTGATGGGATATGTCTATTGATATCAGCGTTCTGGACAAGTCTCTTCCCTGAGACGGGAGATTTCAGCAGAAGGGGAATGACCGGAATATCGAAACACAAGAGCTCAATCGACAGGAAACTTGCAAGCGATTTTCCAACCAGGACAAAAGGAGTAAGTCATGCCCGAATACCGTTCCCGTACCACCACCCATGGACGAAACATGGCTGGCGCACGATCACTATGGCGAGCCACCGGCATGAAGGATGGCGATTTCGACAAGCCGATCATCGCCGTGGTGAACTCTTTTACCCAATTTGTGCCAGGCCACGTTCACCTGAAGGACCTGGGCCAGCTGGTCGCACGTGAAATTGAAGCGGCAGGCGGTGTCGCAAAGGAGTTCAACACCATTGCCGTTGATGATGGTATCGCAATGGGCCACGGAGGCATGCTGTATTCCCTTCCGTCAAGGGACCTGATCGCCGATTCGGTCGAATATATGGTGAACGCCCATTGCGCGGATGCGATGGTCTGCATCTCCAATTGCGACAAGATCACACCCGGAATGCTGATGGCTGCCATGCGCCTCAATATTCCGTCGGTGTTTGTGTCTGGCGGCCCGATGGAAGCGGGAAAAATCTTGAAAGTTGTCAACGGGGGGGAAAAAGTCATCAAGCTCGACTTGGTTGATGCGATGATCAAAGCCGGAGACAACGCTGTCAGCGATGCTGATGTCGAGGAAATCGAGCGCTCGGCTTGTCCCACCTGCGGTTCATGCTCCGGAATGTTTACGGCCAATTCGATGAACTGTTTGACCGAAGCGCTGGGGTTGTCGCTGCCGGGAAACGGTACCATCGTTGCAACGCATTCGGACCGGAAGGATTTGTTCCTGCGCGCCGGCCGGCTGATTGTCGATCTGGCCAAGCGCTATTACGAGCAGGGTGATGCATCGATTCTTCCCCGGAACATTGCCACCATGGCGGCTTTTGAGAATGCGATGGCTCTGGATGTCTCGATGGGAGGTTCCACCAATACCGTTCTCCATTTGTTGGCTGCTGCTCATGAAGCGGGTGTTCCGTTCAGGATGGCGGATATTGACCGAATTTCCCGGAAAGTCCCCTGTTTATGCAAAGTTGCCCCAATGACGGACAAATATCATATCGAAGACGTGCACCGCGCCGGGGGCATCTTCGGTATCCTGGGTGAGTTGGAACGGGCTGGCCTTCTGGATACATCGGTGGCTTCCGTTCATGCAAAGACTCTCGGAGAAGCTATCAAAAAGAACGATGTCATGTTGAGCCGTGATCCGGCCGTTCACCGGCTGTTTATGGCGGCTCCCGGCGGTGTTCCGACTCAAGTCGCCTTTTCCCAGTCGGAGCGTTTCGAAGCCCTGGATCTTGACCGGAGTGGCGGGTGTATCCGGGATCTTGCCCATGCGTATTCAAAAGATGGGGGGCTGGCGATTCTTTCCGGCAATCTTGCGGAGAAGGGCTGTATTGTCAAAACAGCCGGTGTGGATGAAAGCATCCTGAAATTTTCCGGAAAGGCCCGCATTTTCGAAAGCCAGGATGCGGCTGTGGATGCGATTCTTGGCGATCATGTTCATGCCGGGGATGTCGTCGTCATCCGTTATGAAGGTCCAAAAGGCGGTCCGGGAATGCAGGAAATGCTCTATCCGACCTCCTATATCAAGTCAAAAGGTCTTGGGAAGGTGTGCGCGCTTTTGACCGATGGTCGGTTCTCCGGTGGCTCGTCGGGGCTGGTGATCGGACACGCTTCACCGGAAGCGGCTGAAGGGGGGGCGATTGGGTTGGTCGAAGAGGGGGACGTGATCGATATTGATATTCCCAACCGCTCGATTAGCCTTCGGGTTTCGGACCAAGTGCTTTCTGCGCGCCGTGCCGCCATGGAAGCGAAGGGTGACGGGGCGTGGCTTCCGGTCAATCGGGAACGACCGGTTTCCCAGGCTCTCAAGGCATATGCGGCCATGACTACCTCCGCAGATCGTGGTGCAGTGCGAGACTTGTCCCAGCTGAAGCGGTAATGTGGCTGCCGGGTTATCCTCTTTGGGGTCACCCGGCCCTATCACATCATCAGAATTTTGTCCTAGCCGTTGAGGGAACGGTTCGGTGAGTCTTTCTGACTTCTTCCTGGGGGGGTGCATCCGGTGAAAGTGCTTGTCGTCAACCCAGGTTCATCAACTATCAAGCTGTCATTGTGGAATGGCAATAAAAGAACCGTAACTTCCACGGTGCCATTTCACGATCGTCCGGATATTCTGGAAAAGGCGATATCCACTTCTTTCTCCGGAATATCGGACAGTTTTCCGGGGGCAATCGGAGTGAGGGTTGTTCACGGTGGGCCTGCATTCGGAAACCCGGTCCTTGCAGGGGAAGGAATCCTTGAGAACCTCGAGGCTCTTCGCCCTCTTTCGCCTTTGCATACAGATGGTGCTATTCGTACGATCAAGGCTTTGAAGCAAACTTTTCCGGGTTGCCCTATTGTGTTGTCCTTTGATACAGCCTTTCATCGAACGCTCCCGGCAATCTCGAGCCGATACCCTGTTCCGGAAGCTTGGGTTCGGGATCATGGAGTCAGACGGTATGGCTTTCATGGACTGTCCTACGATTATCTCTCCCACCGTTTGAAAGAGCTTTTTAAACCAGAGAAAATCGAGCGTACGGTTGCTCTCCATCTTGGCAATGGAGCTTCTGCTTGCGCGATTCATTCCGGGATCTCTGTGGATACAACAATGGGACTGACTCCGATGGAAGGACTGATGATGGGGACACGGTCCGGTTCCATCGACCCCGGAATTCCGTTTTATCTGGGGACAAAAGGTCTGTCATCCGGGGAGATTGAACAGGATCTGAACCATCGCTCAGGTCTTTTGGGTGTCTCCGGCCTTGATAGTGATCTGATTATTCTGGAAAAAGCCTTCCATTCAGGACATAGTGGGGCAGGGTTGGCGTTGTCCATGTTCGCAAGAAAAGCGGCGCAGTCGGTTTCCCAGATGGCGACATCCATGGGGGGCCTTTCCTGTCTGGTTTTTTCCGGTGGAATCGGAGAGAACTCAAGTTTGATGAGGGAGTGGATTTGCCGGGATCTGGGGTTTTTGGGGATCTTCCTTGATTCAGTCAAAAACGGGGAGAGCCTGGAGACATCGCCTGATAGAGTGCTCTCGCATGCCGGCTCCCGAGTGTGTGTGGTTGTCATTTCCGCACAGGAAGACTGGACCATTTCGAGAGATACCCATCTTGTTCTAGGACATTCTTTTTAGGTGTTCTCATTCAGTTACTACGGATTTTTATGGTCTCTTCCTATCCATTTTCTCTCATCAGGGTTCTTGCCGGAAAATCAGAATTCCTGTACCCGCTCAAAATATCCATGATGGATGTTCTGGAGATTCCAAAAAGATAAGATATAGCATTAATAATAATTCATTACTACATTTTTGGTTTTATTATAACATAAGTTATGTTTTTTGGTCTTGTGCTTTCCTCCCCGAAGTGATAAACCTAAAAAGTAGTCTTTCTTTCCGGTATTTCCGGAATACTTTTCCCCGGTTCATTTTACCTGCCAGAAACAACCAAAGGAGGTTTGCGATGAAGCCATTGATCAATCGACCACACTTGGTGACTACAGGGGTTATGCTTTTATCGGCCATTGCGCTTGGCGGATGCATGAGTTCCGGTCCAAAGCCGGATGTTGCGATATCCCAGGCGAAGACGGCTGTCGATCAAGCGGATAGGGAGGGAACACGGAACTACGCGAATTATGATTTGACCTTGGCGAAAGACAAGTTGAAAAAAGCCAGGAAGGAAATGAAGGAAGGAGACTATAAGGAAGCACGTTTCTTGGCCAAGGAGGCAAAGGTTGACGCAGAACTTGCCGAAGCCAAGACCCAGACGGCGAAAACCAAGGAAGCAGAGGCAGAATTGAAGAAAAGTATGCAGTCGCTCGAAAAGGAAGTGACTCAACCCGGAATGTCATCTCAGTAAGTGACTGGAAACCGATGGGTAGAGGATGACTTTTATCGATGGATTTTCTGCAAAGGAGGTTTGTAATGAAAAAAAATTCTTTTCTTGCCTTGATCCCGGGATCGATTCTGGTTTCTGTCTTTTTGACCGGTTGTGCCAGTGCTCCACCCCATAACACGAACCTTGATGCGGCTATGTCAGCATACCAAACAGCAAGTCAGGATCCTAGTGTGATGCAGGCGGCACCAGAGCAGTTGCAGAAGGCCTCTTCCGCAATTGACAAAGCCAAGAGTCTTTATCAAAAAAATCCTTCAGATACTGATGTTGATCATTATGCTTACTTGGCAAAAAGAAGGGTGGAGATTGCCAATGAAAAAGCGGAGAACGACACGATTCAGGCAAAAATCAAGAAGGCCGGAGCACAACGGGATGCCCTTATGCTTCAGTCCAAACAACAAAAAATAGATCAGCTGAGAGACCAGCTTTCAAGCATGAAGGCTAAAAATACGAACCGTGGTCTAGTCCTGACTTTGGGGAGTGTTCTCTTTGATGTGAACCGGGCCTCATTAAAATCCGGAGCAACACAGAATGTGGACAAGCTTGCCCAGTTCATGAATGCCGATCCCAAGAGGAATGTCATGATCGAAGGATATACTGATAACACAGGGAAGGCCCAATATAACAAGATTCTTTCCCTGAGACGTGCTGAGTCCGTTCGGGATGCCCTGGTCAGTGACGGAATCAATCCTCAAAGAATCATCACGAAGGGATATGGGGCAAAGTATCCTGTAGCATCCAACAAGACCTCTGCCGGACGGCAGGAAAACCGACGTGTCGAGGTGGTCATTTCCGATGAAAACGGTCGATTCCCAAAAACCCGGTAATCGTCATGCAAGGGGTCTTGTGAAGGCGATTGTATTCAGCTGAAGAATGATGGTCTTCGTTGTGGCATCCTCATTTCTTTTTCGATTGTTTTTATACGGAAAAAGAATGAGGATGCTTTTACCTGTTTGTTTTCCCGGCATCACCTCCCTGTTCAATCCGGTTTAAGCCATTTTTCTTTTTCCTGGTCGTACATGAATGACCAGACTGAGCAAGATAAATCTTTATAATAAGCGGAAGCGCTCCTGCTGGTTGTAAAATTTCCTTTAATGAGAGAGGATGGAAGAACGTATTTCATTCTTTTACTGGTGAACTCCTTCTTTGTGTCTGCTGTTCGTCTTCTCTTTTAGTTCTTGAGATTTTAGAAAAAATCATTCATTTGCGGGTTTTGGTAGATTTGCTCCGATACATTGGAAACAACAGGCGTAAGGTTCGCTTCAAATCTCAAAAGGAGTGATGAATGCCGATCAACCCTCTTGCGGGAAAGCCCGCGTCTCCTGATGTTCTGGTCGATGTCTCGAAACTTGTCACAGCCTACTTTACGGAAATGCCCGACCCCAGAGTGCCCTCAGAGAGGGTTTCTTTCGGAACCTCTGGACACAGGGGATCTTCTTTTTCCCGATCATTTAATGAAGAACATATCTTGTGCATCACCCAAGCGATTTGCCTGTATCGAAAATCCCAGAAGATCGATGGCCCTCTTTACCTTGGCATCGATACGCATGCCCTTTCCGTTCCGGCGATGGTCACAGCCCTTGAAGTTCTCTCTGCCAATGACATCGATGTCTATCTGGCCTATAACGACGAGTTTACTCCGACTCCGGTGATTTCCCATGCGATCTTGACTTACAACGCCAATCGAAAGACTGGATTGGCCGACGGAATTGTCATTACCCCGTCACATAATCCTCCCCACGACGGAGGGTTCAAGTACAATCCGCCTAACGGTGGACCGGCGGATACCGCTATTACCTCATGGATTGAAAACAAGGCCAATGGTTTTCTGGAGGATTGTCTTCAGGGGATCAAGCGGATCTCTTATGCCAGGGCACTCAAGTCCCCCACAACGCATCGACATGATTTCCTGGGCTCCTATGTCGGGGACCTGGGAAATGTTGTCGATATGGAGATGATCCGGAGTTCTAAAATCCGGATGGGGGTTGACCCGCTTGGAGGGGCCGGCGTGCACTACTGGAACCGGATCGCTGAACAATACAATCTGGATCTGACGTGTGTGAACCAGACCGTTGACCCAACATTCCGCTTCATGACCCTTGATTGGGACGGTCAAATCCGCATGGACCCATCCTCCCCCTATGCAATGGAGTCTCTGGTGGCTATGAAGGATCGGTTTGATATCGCATTTGCTGCGGATACCGATCATGATCGACATGGTATCGTCACAAAAAGCTCTGGTCTGATGGCCCCCAATCATTATCTCTCCGTTATGGTGAGCTATCTTTTTACTCACAGGCCAAAGTGGGCTGCTAAAGCCCGAGTTGGAAAGACGCTTGTTTCTTCGAAGATGATCGATGCTGTGGCGAAGGATCTTGGAAGAGATCTCTATGAAGTTCCCGTTGGGTTCAAGTATTTCGTGGACGGTCTGATCGATGGGAGCCTCGGTTTTACAGGGGAGGAAAGTGCCGGGGCCTCTTTTCTCCGAATCGACGGAGGAGTCTGGTCGACAGACAAGGATGGAATCATCCCGGGGTTACTGTCGGCAGAAATGACTGCCCGGACTCAGATGGATCCCGGAGAGTCCTATCGGCATCTTTGTGAACGATTCGGAAATCCGGCGTATCGCCGGATCGATGCCCCCGCGACCGACTGGCAGAAATCCTTGTTGAAGAATCTCACTCCGGAAAAGGTCCGTTCAGGAGAGCTTGCCGGAGAAAAGATCCTTGAGTGTCTGACAAAGGCTCCGGGAAACAATCAATCCATTGGAGGATTGAAGGTCGTGACGAAAAGCGGATGGTTTGCTGCAAGACCTTCAGGGACTGAAAGCATCTACAAGATTTATGCCGAAAGCTTTGGGGGAGAGGAGCACCTCGGACGGATCTTGTCGGAAGCGCAGGAAGTCGTGAACAAGGCACTGTCTCAATAACTCGGTTTGCAAACCATTCACAAGTTCACAAGATAGAGGGGTGTAATGGTCAGGAAAACAACGATACCAGAGTCGACCAACCTGCGTTATACCACCAGACATTCAGATGTCGAGGGATTTGATTCGCTCGCAGAGCTGGCGCTCGATATGCGCTGGTCGTGGAATCATGCGGCGGATTCGGTCTGGCGGCTGCTTGATCCTGATTTGTGGGAATTGACCCATAACCCATGGGCGGTTCTCCAAACCGTTTCGCGGGACAGGATCTTGGAGGCTTTTTCGGATCCTTCTTTCCGGAAGGATGTGGCAAGGCTTTTGAAAGAAAAAAAGAAGTCCACGGAAGCTCCTGCATGGTTCCAGATGGCTCACCCGAACTCCGCCCTTTCCACAGTGGCCTATTTCAGCATGGAATTCATGCTGAGCGAAGCTCTTCCCATCTATTCCGGCGGACTTGGAAATGTGGCGGGTGACCAGCTCAAGGCGGCAAGTGATCTGGGTGTCCCTGTTGTGGGTATCGGTCTTTTGTATCAACAGGGGTACTTTCGCCAGGTCATCGACAGCGGGGGGAATCAACAGGCCCTTTATCCCTATAACGACCCAGGAAGTCTTCCGATCACACCCGTCCGGGAACCGAATGGAGAATGGCTCAGACTCTCGGTGGACATGCCATCAGCAAAAATGTGGCTCAGGGTCTGGCACGTCAAGGTTGGAAAGGTGAGTCTGTACCTTCTGGACTCCAATGATCTGGCCAATCATCCCTCCCATCGTCAGGTGACGAGCGAGCTTTACGGTGGTGGAGCTTCTCTCCGGCTGAAGCAGGAAATTGTCTTGGGAATCGGCGGCTGGAGACTTCTCCGAAAGCTCGGAATGGACGTAACGGTCTGTCATCTGAATGAGGGGCATGCGGCTTTTGCCATTCTGGAACGATCGAGAGACCAGATGGAAAAGACCGGGCAATCTTTTGATGAAGCGTTGGCGACCACCAGGGCGGGGAATCTTTTTACGACTCATACTGCAGTATCTGCCGGATTTGACCGCTTCGAGCCTCTCTTGATGGATCGCTACTTCAGAAAATACGCCGAGAACGATTTGAAAATTGGCTTTGAGGAGCTTCTTTCTCTGGGACGGATCCATCCTGAAGCGACCGATTCGCTTTTCAACATGGCACATCTTGCGATGCGAGGGAGCGGCCATGTCAACGGTGTGAGTGCGCTCCATGGGCGGGTCAGCCGGCACATTCTGGGAGATCTTTTTCCCAGATGGCCTACACCTGAGGTTCCGATCGGATCTGTGACCAATGGAGTCCATGCTCCCAGCTGGGATTCTGAGGGAGCCGATGCCCTGTGGAGCAATTCCTGCGGAAAGGATCGGTGGCTTTTGCCGACAGAGTCTCTTGAGAACGATATCCACCGCCTGTCAGATGAGTCCATTTGGGAGTTCCGGAACGCCTCGAGAGAAACATTCATCTCTTACGCCAGAAGGCACCTTACCCGTCAGATGAAGGTTTCCGGGGAATCGGCAGAGCTGATTGAACGTGTGTCCTCATTTTTTTCCCCTGATGTTTTGACGATCGGATTTGCCCGGCGATTTGCAACCTACAAGCGACCCAATCTCCTTCTATTTGATCCGGATCGTCTGATCCGTCTTCTTCATCATCCAAAGGGGCAGGTTCAGCTGGTGATTGCTGGAAAGGCTCATCCAGCGGATCTTGCAGGTCAGAAAATGGTCCGGGAATGGATTTCTTTCATCAGAAGACCAGAGGTTTTTGGACGTGTAATGTTCCTGTCGGACTATGACATGCTTTTAAGTGAACGGCTTGTCCAGGGCGTCGACCTCTGGCTCAATACACCCAGAAGACCCTGGGAGGCTTGCGGAACGAGCGGGATGAAAGTTCTGGTCAACGGAGGCCTGAATTTTTCAGAACTTGATGGATGGTGGGCAGAGGCTTATTCGCCCAAGGTCGGTTGGGCTCTTGGTGACGGCCTTGAACATGGAGATGATCCTGTATGGGACCAGGTGGAGGCTGAGTCGCTTTATGAAAAGCTCGAGCAGGAAGTTATTCCTGCGTTCTACGAACGCGACAGAAATAATCGGCCGTCAGGCTGGATCCAGCGGATAAGGGAAAGCATGGCTTGCCTGACACCCCGATTTTCAAGCAATCGGGCGGTCCGGGAATATACGGAGTCCTACTATCTTCCCGCATCAGAAAGTGTGCGATCTCGATCCATGGAGAATGGAGCTTCCGGAACCAGAATCGCTGCCTGGAAAAAGAAAGTGGCGAACTACTGGGCAACGCTAAAAATCCGGAATGTGTCATTATCGAACAAGGAGAGTCAGTTTCTCTTTACCGTTTTAATAGATCCCGGAAACTTGGACCCTTCAGAATTTTCCGTGGAACTTTACGCCGATGCTGGAGGAGATTTTCCAATGTTCCGGCAGAAAATGGAAATGGACCCTGCGGCCATATCAGGTGATCGCCTTTATTCGGCGACCGTCCCCGCCAACAGGCCACCGGGGGACTATACCGCACGGATCATTCCATCTTTTCCTGGTGTTTCTGTACCGCTTGAGGCATCACAGATCCTGTGGCAAAAGTAAAACAAGGAGGTTTATCTTGAACGAAGAGAAAACAGGCAGTCGTTTTGAACTGGGCATGATCGGTCTTGGAGTGATGGGGCGCAACCTCCTTTTGAATATGGCTGATCACAATTTTCCTGTGGCTGGATACGACAGGGATGTTGCGAAGGTCCAAGCTTTTTTGAAGGAAGGGGCGAATCACGATGTCAGTGGTTCAAATGATCTTGGCACTTTTATCGCTCTGCTGAAAAAACCGAGGGCTGTCATGATGCTCGTTCCCGCGGGTTCGGCTGTTGATTCTGTCATCAATGAGCTTCTCTCTTTCCTGGAACCGGGGGATTTGATCATTGATGCGGGGAACTCTGACTATAAAGATACCGATATCCGGGAGAAGTCGCTCTATGCAAAAGGGGTGTGGTTCATGGGAATGGGTGTGTCGGGCGGTGAAAAGGGGGCCCGTTACGGGCCAAGCATCATGCCAGGTGGACGCCCGGAAGCTTATGGACGGGTGAAGCCGATTCTTGAGGCGGCCTCTGCAAAGGTCAATGGAGAGCCTTGTGTGACCCATATCGGACCAGGGTCTTCCGGCCATTTTGTCAAGATGGTTCACAACGGGATCGAATATGCCCTGATGCAGTTGATTTCAGAGTCCTATGATCTGATGAAGAGGGGGCTTGGTCTGGGCAATCGTGAGCTGGAGCAGGTTTACAAAGACTGGAACAAGGAAGGTTTGACCGGTTATCTGATGGAGATCACCGGTGAGATCTTTGGCCGGAAAGATTCCGAAACCCAAAAAGACCTGATTGATGAAATCAAGGGTGCTGCAGCTCAAAAGGGAACGGGCATGTGGACGTCTGAAAGCGCTATGGAACTTTCAGTACCGACTCCGACGATCGATGTGGCTGTTGCGATGAGGAATTTATCCGTTCTTCACTCTGAAAGGTCCATTGCAAAGTCCAATCTTTCCCGTCCCGCGATACCTTATGCTGGGGAGAAGGCCGAGTTTGTCTCAAAGCTCAAAAGCGCGATGATTGCTTCCATGCTTCTGGTCTATTCTCAGGGGATGGCCCTCTTGTCGGTCGCATCCTTCCATCAAGGGTATGGGCTCGATCTTGAAGCGATCGCGAGAATCTGGCGCGGAGGGTGCATTATCCGTGCCACCATCCTGGAAGATATCAGGAGTGTATACCGACGTTCTCCCTCTCTTCCCAATCTTCTCCTTGATCCCGCTTTTGCAAAGATCGTGGCCGATCATCAGGAGCAGCTGAGATTGGTGAGCATTGAAGCCATCAAAATGGGGATCCCTGTTCCGGCTCTCTTGTCGACTCTTTCATACCTTGACGCTTATCGAAGTGAATGGCTTCCGTCCAACCTGATTCAGGCCCAGCGGGATTTTTTTGGATCCCATACTTATGAGCGAATCGATCGCAAGGGTGTCTTCCACACAGATTGGGATGAGTCATGATGGCCCCGAATCACGACAAGGCTCCATCGACGATCTTTGTCATTTTCGGGGGTGGAGGAGATCTGACCTGGCGAAAGCTGGTGCCGGCCCTTTTTGATCTGTACCGGGCCAAAAGCATCACGAATCACTTTGCAATCATCTGCGTCGATCGAAATGATTTTGCGGACGATAAGATCAGAAAGCACTTCTTTGATGGAGTGAACTCTTTTTCCAGGGTGGGGAAAGTGACCCCCGAGGACTGGGATGCGTTTTCAAGCCAGATTTTTTATCTCAGGGGAGATTTTAAAAAGTCAGAAACGTATTCCGCTCTTGCGGCTCGTTGTAACGAGATTGATGCTCTATGGAAAGAAAAGACTCAGCGCATTTTTTATATGGCGACGCCTCCAAGTCTTTTTGGGGAGATTCCCAAGTATCTGAAAGGTGCCGGTTTATCCGATGATCTGGAGTGTTCAAGGCTGGTGATCGAAAAGCCCATCGGCTATGACCGGGAATCCTCCCGGGCATTGAATCAGACACTCTCCGAGAGCTTCGACGAGTCCCAGATTTTCCGTATAGACCATTATCTGGGGAAAGAAACGGTCCAGAATATCTTGGCGTTCCGCTTTGCCAATCCGATCTTTGAGCCTCTCTGGAATCGTCACTATGTGGAATGTGTCACGATCACGGTTGCTGAAACAGTGGGTGTTGAGCACAGGGGGTCTTATTTTGACGGGGCCGGAACTCTCAGGGATATGGTCCAGAACCATTTGATGCAACTTCTGTGTCTTGTGGCAATGGAGCCAATGGTTGATTTTGATGCCGATGAAATCCGAAACAAGAAGGTTGATGTTCTTCATGCTGTTCGTCCGATACCAATGGAGCTGGTTCATTCGGTGGCGGTCAGGGGACAGTATGGAGAAGGCTGGATCGCTCAAAAAAAAGTGCCTGGATATCGCCAGGAGGAAGGTGTTTCGAAGGATTCCGGAACGGAAACCTTTGCGGCACTGAAGCTTTTTGTGGATAACTGGCGGTGGCAAAATGTTCCCTTTTATCTCCGTACGGGCAAACGACTTCCCCGTCAGATTTCAGAAATTGTCATTACATTTCGTCAGGTACCCCATCGTTCATTCCCGATGGAAGCTTCCCTCGGCTGGCAGCCGGCAAGGCTTGTGATCTCCATTCAGCCGGAGGAGGGGATCATCCTTCGTTTTCAGGCAAAATATCCGGGCCAGAAGCTCCATCTCAGGCCGGTCGAGATGAAGTTTTCTTACCAGGAGTCGTTTATGACACCCTCTCCGGAAGCGTATGAAACACTTCTCTGGGATGTGATGCGAAATGATGCCACATTGTTTATGCGTTCAGATCAGATAGATGCGGCGTGGAGTCTTCTTTCCCCGGTCATTGAAACTTGGTCCATGGCACCTCCGAGTGACTTTCCCAACTACCCGGCAGGTTCCTGGGGGCCTGAAGCAACTCTTGGTCTTTTGGAAAAGCCGGAACATTTTTGGCCGATTTACAATGAGCCTGACGGGCTGTCCAAGAAAAAGCATTCATGAGTTCTTCCCAAAAAAGGGAGAGGTGGTGCTGGTGAAAAAACGGTTTGCCCAATTCCAGGTCAAAGAAGGATCCCGGGTCGACCTGGCTCAGTATCCAACCCGGACAGAGCCCCTGTATAAGTCAAAAAGTCAGTACGAAAAGCTTTTGTCCAAGCATATAGCGGAGCTTTCAAGTCAACAATATCTCCTTTATGCCTCAAACAGCCACTCTCTCCTGTTGATTTTTCAGGCGATGGACGCAGCTGGAAAAGATGGAGCGATTTCCCATGTAATGTCTGGTGTCAATCCTCAGGGGTGTCAGGTATACAGTTTTAAACACCCCAGCGCTGAAGAGCTTGAGCACGATTTTCTCTGGCGGACATCAAGATGTCTCCCGGAAAGGGGAAGAATTGGAATTTTTAACCGCTCCTATTATGAAGAGGTCCTGATTGTCAGGGTTCACCCGGAGATCCTGAAAGCCCAGGGGCTTTCTGACCTTCCCAAAGATGAAAACAGCATCTGGGCATATCGTTATCAGTCCATTCGGGAGCTTGAAAAGCATCTCACCAGAAATGGGACAAGAGTCATCAAATTTTTTCTCCATCTTTCGGAGGAGGAACAAAAAAAACGATTTATTGAGCGCATTGACAACCCGGCCAAAAACTGGAAGTTTTCAGAAGCGGATATGACAGAACGGAAGTTCTGGGGAAAGTACATGCAGGCGTATGAAGAGTGTCTCTCCCATACCAGCCTTGATCATGCACCATGGTATGTGATTCCCGCCGATGACAAAAAAAATGCCCGGCTATTGATCTCCGGTATCATTCTTGAAACCATGAAGGGTCTCGACATGAAAACTCCGGAGGTGGGAGCGGATCGTGTCCGGGAGCTCAAAGCCATTCGAAAGCAACTTGAATCTTGACCGTTTTCTCAAGTTTCTGGCTTTCTGATTTTTTCGTAGACTCCGTAAATGAAGGGTGTGTTCTGGATCAGGAACCGGTGCTGCTCTCTTAAGCCAAAAAAGATTTGAAGCTCTCTGTCGATATCCCGGTCAAGGTGGCAACCGTCAGCGAGGTGTCTCCAGATGGGTGTGATGGCCCTTTGAATGGTTGCCATCCATCCTTTTTCACTGACAACATGTTCAAGCACCAGAACCTTTCCCCCAGGTTTCAGGACCCTATCGATCTCTTCGACAGTCTTCGGTAAGTTTCCCACAGAACAAAGAACAAGTGTGATCAGTACAGTATCGAAGGAGCCTTCCCTGAAAGGAAGTTCGGATCCAGATCCAATAACTGGATCTCCAAGTTCTTTTAGGGATTTTTTAAGAGATTCCCGGAGCATCCATGGATTATATTCCAGAAAGACTTTCCGTCCTTTTGGGGGAAGATAGTGGATGTTGGCCCCGGTTCCGGATCCGATTTCGAGAAGATCTCCTTCGATGTTTGGCATGAGGGATTCTCTGACAGGAGAAAAGTAGGTCCTTTCCATCCTGCGGATCATCCGGTCATAGAATTGCGCGAATAATTTGGAAGCCATTCCTTCTCCTTCAAATTGATTTTTACGATAATATTATTTTATTTATCGTATTGAAATCTCTTTTTGTCTTGTCTGTAGGCTCCATCGATTTTCTTCTTCCTTGTTCGAAGATCCAAACTAGTGCAGAATGAACAAGAATTGATTTTTATGGAGTCTGTTCATTCTGAATATTGTCTGCGCAAGGAGTAAAAGTGCGAAGCACTCATTTTAAGGAAATCCTTTCACGACTTGAGCGCAGGGAAGATCATTTTGTTGGGCATTTTGGTGGATACATTCTCGAAAGTGTTTTTCAGCCAATCTTTAGTTTGTTCCATTGTCGCACAGGTGGATCCGAGGCTCTTGTAAGAGGCATCGCCCCGGATGGGCGTACGGTCTCTGCGATGGAGATTCTCTCTTTACCCGGGAAAAACGGAGGAGATAGGGTCTTTCTGGACCGCCTCCTAAGGTCACTGCATCTGGCCAATCTTTCTCTTCGCCCGAAAGAAAAGCAATGGCTTTTTTTAAATCTGGATCCCTATGCGGCGGTTGCAGGTCGTGAATATGGCAGTTTTTTTGAAGATATTCTTTCTCACTTTTCTGTTCTTCCCTCTCAGGTGGTTGTCGAGATTCTCGAAAGTGGAATCGATGATGAAAAACTCTTGTCGGAGGCCGGTGAGTATTATCGGCAGATAGGATGCCTATTGGCGATTGACGATTTCGGTGCGGGACATTCCAATTTTGACCGGATCTGGTCGTTCAAGCCGGACCTTGTGAAAGTGGATCGATCGATGATCCGGGGCGCTGCAGAAAATAAAAGGATTCGACGGCTGCTTCCGGGCATCGTTTCTCTTCTTCGCGAGTCCGGGTCGCTTGTTGTTCTGGAGGGTGTTGAGACAGAAGAGGAAGCTAGGGTGGTGTTTGAGACAGAAGCGGATTTCGTGCAGGGGTTTTATTTTGCAAGACCGGGTCCGGTTTTTTCCAGAATAACCCCGTTGTCGGACAAGAGAATGGATGAAACGCTTCTCCTTTCCATGCGAAACAATAAGAGCGAAGCTTCGGTTTTAAATATTGCGGAATCCCTTCTGTCATTTGCTGGCAAAATGCCTTCAACAAGTCATTCGGAAGTGTTGGAAGCCGATGTCTTTGACACCTTCAGCGCTTTTGGAGTCATTCGATTCTATATGCTTGATGGACAGGGATTTCAACTGGGAGAGACCATAACCCTGAGAGATGTCCAGAACTTTTGCGATAGCCGTTTCGATCCGATTCAGGATGCCAAAGGAGCAAACTGGGCTCGGAGAGGGTATTTTCAAAGCGCAATCAGCCACAAGGGGGTGCCCCAGATTTCTCCACCCTATCTCTCCCTGACAGGGGCACATCTTTGCCGGACTGTTTCCCTCGCATTTGAAAGCTCTTCTGACGCTGTTGTTTTTTGTGTCGACGTCGATTGGTCAGATAGCTCCGGATAACTGTTCCTGCGGGTGTTCAGAAAGTCCAGTTTGAAACAGGAGGAAGCATTTCGAAGCCAGGTCGAGCGAAAAAATATCCTTGAAAGAGATAGACGCCCATATCTCTCAGAATCCTTGCTTCTTCAACGGTTTCCACACCCTCTCCAATCACCTTGACTGAAAGAGTCTGGCAGAGTTTGACAATTGCTTCGACGATGATTGCCTTGGTTTTGTCATTCTGAATTTCCGAGATCAGCAGTCGGTCAAGCTTCAGATACTCCGGTCGCAACTGGGCCAGAAGGTTCAGGCTGGAATAACCCTCTCCAAAATCGTCGATAGCAATCAAAAGGCCGTGCTTTCGGTAGCCATCGAGAACCTTCCGGAGAAAATTGGGGTCTTCTATTTTTTCTTCCTCTGTTGTTTCAAGGATAATCTTCTCCACAGGAAAGTTCATTTTTCGGGCGACTTCAAGGGTGAGCTGGATGCAGTGGTCAGGGTTATAGACGGCATTGACAAGAAAATTGATATTGAGAAAGGTATCGACTCCAAGCTGGCTCGCGAGTGTTATGACTTTTGCCCGGCAAAGCTGGTCAAATCGGAATCGGGTCTCCCAGTCAACTCGGGATAGGATTGTCTGGGCTCCTTCACCATGAATTCCGCGAATCAGTGCTTCATAGGAATGAGTTGTTCTTGTATTGATATCCACAATTGGCTGGAAAGCGAAGGTAAAGTCAAAAGGGAGAAGATTGCCCATATCACATCGATCGCAAGTCAGTGTTTCCAGTTTGGCGGCAATCTCGTCAACGCTTGGTGCAACGGAAAGTTTGGCATTGATCATTTTTCTGATCTCCAAGGAACATGTACGTTTTTTTGGAGTGTAACATCTGATATGGTGTATTGCCTAGATTCCATCAGTCATGATTAATGGGCAGGGATATTGAAGAGATGTCCTGTGGTTTTTTTGGGGAGAGATTGGTTGTACGGAAACGGATGGCGTCCCCAACCGGATTTGAACCGGTGTTACCGCCGTGAAAGGGCGATTCAATGCCATTTTTGTTGTTCAACGTTCTTCTGTTTGGCTTTATTTTAAAGGATTTTTTGATGTTCTCTTTTGTTTCTTTTTCCTGTGTTTTGTTTTCTTGTTGCAACAATATTGCAACGGTTGACTCGACTAAAAATTCTGACAATCACTAACTCAGACCGTAGAATTTTGCGATTACCTGTGCTAGAAGGTTCCCGACTGTTCCCAAACTGATATTTCCACAAAATAGTTTCAAACACACTGGTTGGACCAATTGCGTATTTTTGAATTTCTTCCGGAAGTGTCATAAATGCCCTTCAGACGAAAATTTTTCTTTACAACTCAAAAGAGTCAGTCACCTCGTTGTGTTTCAATCGTGTCGAAAGCGCGTCCGCTCCTCAATTTTCTTGATTGCCTCAAGAGAACTAATGCCGAGACGCTCGTGATCGCAAAGGTCTCGGAGCGTTTGCAGATCATCGACATCTCCTTCCTCACCCAAAATCTGGATGGTAAAACATGCAATGCTATCAGCATTGTCATGGAACCCATGCTCGAAGTATGAGACTTGCTCATGCCGTCGTTTGAGCGCTTCCCTACAGATTGAAACGCAGAGGCTCGGGGAATCCTTCACAAGAGAAATATGCGCTTTATCAGTATGCAGCATGGACGACATCGTGAGGTATAACGCGCCAGCGCTTGCGCATTTGGAATGGTCCAAGAGAATAGTTCGCGCTGCATCGGTATGGATTGATCGCTTAGAGCCCTCCACATCGGTCCGGTTGGCCCAGTAATAGAGTTCTCCCCATGCCAGTAAGGCATTCTCCGCTGCGGTTGTCGGTTCGCCTCTCGATTGAGGTAATTCAGCCCCGAGATGCCCCAGAGTTTCATGAGCAATAATGAAAATCTCTACTGCTTCTTGAGGCATGAAGCTCCGTTTGTCTGGCAATGCCGTCCATCGATTAATAGCAGATGCCACATCAGGATCATTGAACCCAGATAGCTGCCGGATGAGTATTCCTAAAAACAATAGGGAGGGGGAGTCTGCACCACGACATGCCTTCGTGAGAAGAAGCTTTTTTCTAGAATCATCGAGTCCCTGTATCTCTTCCCAATATGCGGAGTCGAAGGGATGATCAAACTGGCATGAAAAGAGTCTCCATGCCGCCAAATCGGACTCGTTGCTGTCCGTACTCAAGGCATCTTGAATTTCACTGCGAATGACCGGAATATAGTCGTGCTCATCCTCTTCCAGCGCACCAAAGCTCTTGAGGGCTTCAATAATGATTGGGTTCATCATGACCCCCAGTTTGTCCAAAGACGACTGGAGAGCTTCGACAATCTCAGTGCGATATGGCTCATCCACGTCTCTGAGATATTGTGCAAAATCGATCAGATCGAGCTGAAGGTGGTACGGATAGGTCCTCATATTCTGAAAAAGTCGGACAACATACTGAACCGCTTCTTGGACGTGCGCCGAAAACTTGGTCAATCCGATAAGAAAGTAGAACTGGCCAGGTGTCAATGCACTCGCCCACGCCTCTCGGAGTGCAGTGCAGAATCCGTGACCTTCCTGGTGGCGAACTGACAGGCCACCACTACTGATAAAGTTGATCAGTTGCGATATTGCTGCCTTCCGATCCATGACGTACGCTGTCGAGAACACTGCGTGTCGAAGCTGGATTTTCTTAGCCTTGGCCTCAGCAGCAAATGCATTGGAGAAAACTGCGATGTTTTCGTCTATATGCCGGCACGCAACCATGACAGCATCCAGATATTGTCCATCCATCAAACCTTGCCCAATTGCAGGAAGATAGGAACCAAAATCCTTGAGTTCATGACGGAGAGAGTTATTGTCGACGGTAATGATACTCGACTCTTCCCCGTCGATCTGGAACCTAAGATCTTGCGCCTCGGCAATCATGACCTCCAACATGTTCTCAATCTTGCGATTCACGATAGATCGCGCGGTTGTACCACACTCTCCTCTAAAACAAGCAGCAAGCAAATCTTGATCAGTAATTTTTTCAAGAACCTCACCTAAAACTCGGTTGTCCTCAATAGCCCCAAGAATGAATGCCTTTGACGCAAAGAATCGCGGCGCCGCCAATACGTCGCAAATGCTCATCAAATCTCCCTTGGTCAACCGGATTGCAGCTTCAGCAGAGAACGCTGAAAAAAATAGCTCGTGAATGAAGCTGATTCTGTCGCCCCGCACCTGCAATAACTGGGATTCCAATAATTGCTGCCGAACCGCATGATTTAGATTGGTCGAGTCTAAGAGTCGATCAAACTCGCGTACAGAAAGGCTGAAGCAAGCTCTTTGAAGAAGCATGTCCGCAAATAAGCTGAGGATTTTAATACCTTGGGCTGCGGCAGCCCCAAGCTTTTTTCGGGCATAGGTGTCGAAAAGTGCGAACCTGCTTGCACCCACCGGCAAAAATGCGCCAACCTG
>JAKCCY010000155.1 GCA_021838765.1 Nitrospirota bacterium | reverse complement strand
GGGGATCGACTCTTTCGATCACAACCCGGGACGGGGGTCTCTCTCCCGAAAAAAGGTCACGGTCACCAAGCTGATTCATAATTATCCTTTCGTCTGGGCTAAAGGAGCAGAGAGTCTATCTGTCCCGTTTCGTTTTTTCTCCCGCCTCTCGGGCGGGGAGAGGAGAAGCCAGAAAAAGCCGTACGGGCTGACGGAAAAATGATAGGGAAGCCTTGAGATTTCCGGAAAAGGAGTCTGGCTGAACATTTCAACAGGAGTCCAGCCGGAATAGCGGGAGAGATCGATCGATAACGATTCGGTTGAATCGGACAGGTTGTTGATCACCAGAACCACTTTCCCCTCAAACGTCCTGAGATAGGACATTATTTTCCTGTTTTTGGGAGCAAGAAGCTCCATCGTTCCCCTTCCGAAGATCCGCACGGACTGGCGAACCGCGATCATCTGCCTGAGCATGTTGAGGGGACTTGTCGGGTATTTTGTCTGAACCTCAACATTGACCACCTGAAAACCATAGACAGCATTCTGGATTGGTGGAGAAAACAGCGAGGAAGGATCTCCGAACGAAAATCCGCCGTTCCTGTCCGAAGACCACTGCATGGGGGTCCGTACCCCGTTTCGGTCTCCGAGGTGAATATTGTCGCCCATCCCGATCTCGTCCCCGTAATAAAGGATCGGAGTCCCCGGGAGAGTCAGGAGCAGACTCTGCATCAGGTCGATCTTCCGTCTGTCATTCGACATGAGCGGCGAAAGGCGTCTCCTGATTCCGATATTAAGGCGCATCCGGTGGTCCGATGCATAGGTCGACCAGAGATAATCCCGTTCCTGGTCCGAAACCATCTCAAGGGTCAGTTCGTCATGGTTGCGGAGAAAGATTGCCCATTGACAGGAGTCAGGGATTGCGGGTGTCTGGTCCAGAATATCGACAATCGGTTTTCTGTCTCCCTGCGCGATGGCGATGAAAAGGCGGGGCATCAGGGGAAAGTGATAGGCCATATGGAATTCGTCTTCATTTCCAAAATAATGAAGGACATCCTGAGGCCATTGATTGGCCTCGGCCAGAAGCATCCTTCCGGGAAAAAGTCGATCGACTTCGTCCCGGAGCCTTTTCAAAAAAGCATGTGTTTCAGGAAGATTCTCGCAGGATGTTCCCTCACGCTCGTACAGATAAGGGACCGCATCGGCCCGGAGACCATCAACTCCGAGGGAAAACCAGAACTTGACGACATTGAGCATCTCCTCCTGAACTTTCGGGTTGTCAAAGTTCAGGTCTGGCTGGTGGTAAAAAAACCGGTGCCAGTAGTACTGATGTGTTTTCGGCTCCCACGTCCAGTTCGACTTTTCCGAATCTCCAAAGATGATCCGTGTTTCCCGATAGCGCTCCACCGTATCGCTCCAGACGTAATAGTCCCGGAAAGGAGAATTTCTGGAGGACCGCGCCGAAACAAACCATGGATGAGTGTCCGATGTATGATTGAGGACCATCTCCGCAATGACCCGGATCCCCCGACGGTGAGCCTGGGCAAGGAACTCCTCGAAATCCTGCATCGAACCATATGACTTGTGTATGGTGTAATAATCCCGTATATCGTAGCCGTCATCCCTGAGTGGCGAGTCCGTGATCGGCAAAAGCCAGATCACCGTCACACCAAGGCTCTGGATATAGTCGAGCTTTTGTGTGAGCCCCTTCAGGTCACCCACGCCATCATTGTTTGAATCAAAAAAAGATTTGACAGGAATTTCATAAATAATCGCATCCTTGTACCAGAGAGCATCTTCCTTGTTCCCGATCAAGTCGTCCTCCTCCGGACCCTGGCCACTTTCTTGTTGGCCGGAGCCTCCAGCAAAAACCAGATAGTCGAATAGGGTGTCATCGTAAGCAGATAGGGGGACTTTGCCACCGTCGGAAAAACGCCGCCGGAAAACATTTCGCGCGGCTTGAACCCATACCATTTCGAGAGATCGAGGTGCCCAAATCTTGCTGACTTCGAGAGATTATGAACGAAAAGGGCAGTCGCCCCATCGCTCGATCTCACATAGGCCAATACCGATGCCGACTTCGTTTCGACCAGGTCAAAATCTCCGTCTCCATAAAGAAGGGGGTTCTGGTTTCGAATCTCGATCATTTTCCGGACGTTCCAGAGATGGGAGTCCGGAAAACGCTCCTGACTTTCCACGTTGACCATCTGATAGCTATAAAGGGGGTCTTCGATCACAGGATTAAAAAGCTCTTCCGGATCGGCCCGGGAAAATCCGGCATTCCGGTCGGCAGACCAGTGCATCGGAGTGCGGATCGGGTTTTTCCCCCTGAGATGCGGGTGGTCGCCCATCCCGATCTCATCTCCGTAATACAAGACGGGAAGACCCGGGAATGTAAAGAAGAGGCTCATGACCAGCTGGATCCTCCGCCGGCCATTTTCCATAAGACGCGCAACCCTGGACAGGATCGGGCGGTCTTCCGGGAGATCCGGCTCCAGCGGAAAAAGGGCATCCTCCAGAGACTCGCTGTTGAGCAGTTCAAAGGTTTCTTCCGAACGTTCCCTCAGATGGATGGTCCTGTTTCTGGGGAGACTTTTTTTTGTCCGCCCCTTGCTCCCCGCTTCCAGAAGGGGCTCGAGGGGAGAGCGGTCCTCCTTCTTGATCGCAGAGATAACCGCCGGAAAAAAGGGGTTGAAGTGATAAAAAAGCCTGGCGTCATTCACCTGCCTTTGCCCCGAGGGAGGAGAGCCTGTCTCGAACAGAAACATTTTTTCCGGGTAGGATTTTTTGAGCGGAGCAATAACCGGCTGGAACACCTTGAACGGATCCGAAACGGGAAGAATTTCATTTTTCTTCCGGGCATGAAGCCTTCCAGCGCCGGCAAGCCGGAATCCGTCAACATCAAGGGCAAACCAGTGCTCAAAGATGCGGCACATCTCGGCAAGGACCTCTCCGTCACCATAGTTCAGTGACGGCTCGTCCTTGTGATCACCGAACCAGTAATAGCGACCGGAGTCCGGGTCAAGGGTCCAGTTGATTTTTTCCGGCGGGTCGTGTCGCGTTTCCGGCTCCGGCGGAGGGGTCTCCGACCAGAAGTAACTCTTGGAAAACAAGGATTTTTTCGCAGATCGGGACTCGGAAAACCAGACATGCTGGTCGCTTGTCGCGTTCACCGGAAGGGACAGAAGGACTTTCAAGCCCCTCATGTGGGATTTTTCAAGGAGGAGCAGAAAGTCAGAAAGAGTTCCCAGCTCGGGATCAATCTTCATCCAGTCGACAAGGGGATGATGGTCTTTTCCGTGCACGGACAGAAAAGGACAGTTCAGGAGAATCGAACTGACGCCAAGCCTGGAGATATAGTCCAGACGATCCACTATACCCAGGAAATCCCCTGTTCCGTCTCCGGAATGGTCCGAGTAGCTCCTGATATAAATTTCGTACATCACGCCGTGCAATATAGGATTAACCGACTCCTCCACCGCCACCTCTCTCCTTCTGCAAGTATCCGATTCCGGTTGATACACCATCCTCCCCTGCTTTCCCGATGGATTGGCCAGAAGAGACCAGAACAGTAAAAAGTGACCCTCCAAAGGCATCCGACATTCTGACAGATGACTCGCCGGCCATCCCTGAGTCCCCTTCCGGGGATACAGGAACCGGGCAACCGGAAAAAGCGTTGATCAGGGGACCCGGGATCCCGGCGGGAAGTGGCATGCGCCGATCGCCCCAGACACCCGGATCAACCGTGAGCCTCGATTGCCCGTCGACATAGGAGAGGGGTTTTCTGGAAACAGCCAGAAGAACGACCTGGTCACCCAGCATTCGCGCAAATCCGAACATGTGTTCCGACTCCTCCCACTCCTCCGGCAAGGGATAGTACCCTCCGGAACAAAAGAGGTCGGGAAAAGCTCTTCGCAGTTGAAGAAGGACGTGCGTGACATAAAGCTTTATCCTCCCATCCTCCCATCCGGACAGAAGCTCTTCAAAAAGAGCTGCCGGAGCCTCCCTGATCCTGCCTCTGATTCCATCGAGAAGTCTTTCCCTGAGCGTATAATCCACCGGTCGCCTGTTGTCGGGATCCACAAGAGAGAAATCCCACAGTTCCGTTCCCTGATAAAAGTCAGGAACTCCCGGGGAAAGGATCTTGACAATCGTCTGGGCAAGGGAGTTGATCGCCCCGCCAATGGCAATTCGTCTTTGAAAGATCCGGAAATCGGCCAGAAAATGGTTGGACCGCTCCTCCCTGAGGATTCCTGAAAGGAATGCGAGAAGACTTTCTTCATAGACAACATCCGGCGTAATCCAGTCAGAGTGCCGCTTTCTCTCACGGGCGACTTTCAAGAGATAGCTGGCCATTCTCGTGCGGAACGATTCCTCCTCGTTTCTGGAAAGCGGCCATGCACCCAACAAGGTCTGGTAGATGAAAAGCTCAAGACCCGGTTCCGGGATCCAGTCCGACTGTCCGCGGATCCGGGCCTTACGGTTGAGCTTCATCCATTTTTCCGCCCGGGAGATCCATTCGGAGGAAATCTCTGAAAGAACATTGATCCGCGCACGGACATCCTCGCTGCGCTTGGTATCATGCGTCGACGTCGCAGAAAGAGCTCTCGGCTCATGTTCGAGGCGATTGCGGTTCAGCGTGTGGAAGCGATCGGAAGAGGTCGACAGATGCTCCGGATCTCCCCCTACTTCATTGGCTGAAATCAGCGGAGAGTACAGATAAAAGGAAGTATCCTCAACCCCCTTGGCCATGACCGGACCAGTAAACTGTTGCCAACGATTGACAAAGTCAATCCAGAGCTTGCGGTGATCGGAAGAGATCCCCTCGGGGAAATCCATGAGGAAAACCTGCTCGAAAAACTGGTAAAGCCCCCGCCTTCTCCCGGGATGTCGCCGTCTTGCCTCCTGAAGGGTCTTTTTAAAGACCAACCGATCCTGCTCCGAGATATGGCCATCCCGCACATACGTCCGGTAGACACTCATACAGGCAGTCACTTCGACAAGACCTGTCTGTATCTCCCGGAAAGACAGCTCCCTTGCATATCTGCTTTTCTGCGCCAGATATTCCAGGATAAAGGTCAGACGCCTGAGCTCTCCGCCCAAAAGCGTCTCGCAGATCTTCTTTTTCTGCTGATAGCAGATGTCCTTGAAGGAAGCTCCGGGATCAATCCGCTCCGAGTACCACATTGCGAGACGGTTCGCGCCTTCATGATCCACAAAAAGGCGGTTCATCCTGTTTAAAAAATCGTACCCGGTCGTGCCATTGACCGGCCAATGGCTGTCAACCTGCTCATCCTCAAGCAGAATCTTCTCCACCCATATGTCGGGGCTCAGGGACGATCCCGATGCAAGGGACAGTTCCTCTGACAATGTCTTCAGGTAACCTTCGGGGTCGGACAATCCGTCGACGTGGTCGACCCTGACCCCCGAGATCCATCCTTTTTTCCAAAGGGAGATCACCAACCCATGAAGGGCCGAAAAGACACCCGGATCCTCTGTCCTGATCCCGACAAGATCCGCAACATCAAAAAATCTGCGGTAGTTGAGCGTTCTGGTTACCGTCTTCCAATGGGAAAGCCAGTAAACCTGGTCATTGATGATCCTGTCCAGCCTGTCCCAGGAAGACGGAACGCTGCGAACGCCCCGGTAAGAGGCGACTGTCTCGGAAACAGCCCTTTTAAAATCGGGATCCTTCCTGAAAAGACTCCACAGTTTTCCAAGGACAGACCGTGACTTCCGGATTCTCATCCGGTTTTTTCCGGGTTCCCTGCTCTTACCGGAAAGATCTTCAACGGCCTCGAGAATTCGCGAAGACTCCATTCTTCCGACATGATCTTCCGGCTTCTCCTTGATAAAGTGACGGTATCGCTCATCGATATCCGATACAATCGGAAGGATGGAAAACGGTGAAACAGGAAGCCGGTTGTCCCAGTAGTAAATGGCAAACCCCTGCTGGTCATAGTCGAGCCTCAGTTCTCCGCTTTCAAGAACCCGGGCATAAGGGGCCCCAAGAACCGGGAGGCTGATCCTCTTGTTGAGTGCCTCCTGCGGAGG
>JAKCCY010000154.1 GCA_021838765.1 Nitrospirota bacterium | reverse complement strand
TGCATTCAGGTGCCCCATGCTAGGGAAACTGCGTCAAAGACTAACAAGCCATGAGCAAAAAATATGCCTAAAAAAAATATTTTTTTTAACTTGTATTTGCATTTTTTGTTGGCGCATTCAGGCCCTCAGAATGTTTATCATTATTTCATTTTTGTATTCATGATGACAATTTTGTATTGTTTGTTTTTTGCTATTATTTTTAATATTTGTTATGGATTAAGCATTTTTAGGATTGACAATGTGGGGGGCTTGAAGGACACACCATCGGGAGGTGTTAGTAGCAAGTAGGGTTGTCCGCTTTTTTTCGATTTGAGAAATCAGGGTTTTCTCGTTCTCAGACCAGAGCTTCAAGCGGGCGGATTTCGGTTGAAGGAGCTTTAACTACTCATTTCATCGGGATCGGCAATCCCTCCAGTGCCAGGAGTTGGGAGAGGTTTGAAGGATTTTTCGCTCTCAGAAGCTTAACTGCGACTTCCTGGGAAATCTTTCCCTTCACGTACTCTTCCAGAACTTCCCGTCGCCAGCGGACCCCCTGTCGGATCAGCTTTTCGAGCATTCCGTTGAGGGTGCTCCTTTCGATGTCGGCCATCACCCGGATCTTGTCCAGATCCTCCTTCTTGATCCGAAGAATGGTCGAATCGATCCCCTCCTCTTTGAGTTTTTTCCGGTACTGAGAGGCGTTTCTTCGCCTCTTTTCCAGGAATTTCTGACCCTGTTCCGCGAGTTTATGGAGATCGTCTCCGGAGGTGGGATTTTCTGACATGAGTGCCCCCAAAAAATAGAATTATTGATAATGCACTTTATTAGTTGCATAATGCTAATCAATATGGTGGAAGGAATCAATGTCAGGATTATACAGAGAGTGACAGGAGGGAGTCGATGACCGGATTCCGGGTTCAGAAAAAGCGTCTCATGAAATCGGAATTCTTCCGTTCGATGGCGAAGAAGGAGCGAGCCCCCGAGATCGATGCCCAAGAGGATGAGGCGGTCGAACCCGACGAACCCATTCTTCTTCGGAACGTGTCCCTCAAGGTCTTGGGGTTTGTGCCGAAGCGTCTGTCCGAACTGATCTCCTGATGGAGGTCGGCCGGACAGGCCAGAAAATTGCCAAACCGATGAATTGAACGATGGATACGGAGGATAGATGAACGATTCCACACCTCCTTCCACAATTTCTTGAGGAAAATCAGTATGAGAATCCAGTACGCATCGGACCTCCATATCGAATTTGGATCCCGTCCTCTCTGTAAGGAGGATATCAAGGGAGACGTACTTGTTCTGGCCGGGGACATCGCCGGAAAGCCGAAAAAGCTTCTCCAGTATCTTCATTCCCTGGCCGGACGGGTTCCGATCCTGTATGTGATGGGGAACCACGAGTTCTACGGCCATGACTTTGCGATGGATCTCTGGCGATATCAGAAAGCCGTCGAATCCCAAACCGAGGTTCACTTTCTCGAGAACCGGTCTCTTGAAATCGGCGGGGTACGGTACCTGGGATGCACTCTCTGGAGCGACTTCTTCGGGGGAATGCAGGGCAAGGCGGCCGAGAGGGGGATGAACGACTTCGATGTCATTACCCTGGATGGGGACAAGCTCCGGTGGATCGATGTGCCCTACCGATATCGGAATTCCCTGGCCTGGCTCAGGAAGGAGCTGGAAAAGCCCTTTCCCGGTCAAACGGTGGTCGTCACCCATCATGCCCCCTCCGCGCTCTCGAATCCACCCCAATTTGCCGGAAGCCCCATTTCCGGGGCGTTCTATTCGAACCTGGACGAGCTGATCGAGGAGACGGGGCCTGCCCTCTGGATCCATGGGCACATACACAATTCGAGCGACTACGCGATCGGCAAGACCCGGGTGGTCTGCAATCCATTCGGGTATGCGGGAATCGAGGTCAATGTCGATTGGGATCCGGAAGCCTTTGTGGAGGTCTGATGAAAATCCAGTTTGTTTCCGATCTGCACATCGATCAATGGGGATATGGAAAACTCTGTCCGCTCCCGTTTGGTCCGGAGCATATCATTGGGGATGTTCTTGTGGTTGCCGGAGATGTGGACGAGCGGATCCCGAGTCTTGTGTCTTATCTGAAAACATTGACCGAAGCGGGACGGCCCGTCCTTTTCCTCCTTGGAAATCATGAGTATTTTTCCGAGACGTGGACGACCTATCGGGACAAACTCAGGGAAACCCTCCCGGCTGGCGTGACTTTTCTGGATTGCACGGAAACGGTCCTCCAAAACGTTCGATTCCTGGGGTGCACCCTGTGGACGAATTTCGGGGGCTCAATGAGAAAGCTCCGCGATTGCGAGTCCGGGATGCCGGACTATGAAAATATCGTCAAGGATGACTCCTGGGCCATGATCACGGGCGAAGATGTTCTTGCACGTCATGTTGAAGAACGAGAGTGGCTTGAATCGAGGCTTGCGGAATCATTTTCCGGCCCGACGGTTGTCGTGACGCATCACGCTCCGTCCGAGAGGTCGAACCGTCCTATATTTGCAGGTTCCCGAATCTCAGCGGCTTTCTATTCGAATTTGGGCACACTGATCGAGAAAACGCAGCCCAACCTCTGGGTTCATGGGCATATGCACAATTCGAGCGATTATCGGATCGGCAAGACTCGTGTAGTCTGCAACCCCTGTGGTTATTGGGAGGGAGAGAATGAGGGCTGGAATCCGACTGCTATGGTGGAGGTCTGATGATGAGAAAGCATGTCGTCCTGGTGGTTGGAGGAGAGCATGGGGCGGACCGTACCCGGGAGGTTCTCCTGAACCTTCCGGAAACCTTGGCCCGGGACATCGAGAAGCATGTTGAAGGATCGACCCAGGTGGGATGCCTTGAAATCGATGCCCGGGATTCCCACTGGAAATACGGATTTTACGCCGTCGGTCGTCTGACCCGGAAGGAGGCCCGCGAGGCGTTGGGCGTCGACGTTGTCCACCTGACCGCCGAGGAGGTCTCCACAAAAGGACCATCTGTCTTTGAAATTAGAAATCTCTGGAAGGAAATTAAATCGTTGATTCCCTGAAACCCGCTTGTGGTGAAAATTCTTTTATCGCCCCGCCAGAGGCGGGACAAGGCAAACAAAAAAGAACTGGAGAAGCCATGACCTTCAAAGAAGTGAAAGAAAAACATCCCGTGATTCTGTCGAGCGATCATGATACGACTTTTAGTGAGTACGGGTTCCAGCATGGCGAAGGTTGGCTTCCGTTGATCGATGATCTTTGCAACGATATTGAGAAATATTGCGAAAAAATGAAAATTAAAATCCCCGTTGTTTCGCAAGTCAAACAAAAGCTTGGAGGACTCCGTTTTTATCTGATCGATCGGAGCGACGCCACAATCAGCCGTATGATTCATCAGGCAGAGACGGTCAGTTATCATGTCTGTGAAAGCTGCGGGTTGCCTGGTCACCTGGGTCAGAAAAAACTTCTGGCAACACTGTGTGATCCGTGTCGGCGGGATTTTGGCAAAGATGGTAAGACAAGAACAATGGAAGAATCGACATGGGGAGAATAGTAAATCTATCTGGGTCTGACCTCGAAGTCGATAAAAACAAAAACGCTGGAAGCATTGCCGGGAGAGGGCGATTCCCTTCCGATGATCTTGTTCCATTACAATTTCGCATGTCCGCAGAGTTTGTTAAAAGTTTCAAGCAGGAGACACTCAACAGGGACTTGAAGTTGAACGAACTGCTCGAACTGTCGTTCAATCATTTGACAGGCGGACAAGGCCAGTGATCGAGCAAGACGGGGATTTGCTCAAATATCGCCAGTGGACAAAGGGGAATCCCCAATCAATAAGAGAGAGATCCATCTTTCTCCTGGGGAAGCCATTCATTATTTATTTATATATTGTTTTCATGAATTTTTCGGTGATCATTTTTCCATCTGTCTTTTTCAAGATTTTTCTGAATGTTCCCCTGGGTCTTGCCGTTCTTGCGATTGTCTTGACTGATGTAATCATGGTGAAGCGAACGGCAAAGGTCTTTGATTCAGTCCGATTTTTTCTTTGGAAAAAATATGTCGAAGTTGGGCTATGACAATCAGGTCTCTGGCATTTAAAACAGGCGGGGAGTCCCGTCCGAATTGCCTGACGGCAATCCACTGGATCCGTCTCTCGAAAGATATTGGTCACTCTCCAAAAGCGACGGAAGGGATTGTCAGGAAGATGGCAACGATGAAACGGGAGATGGAAAATGATTGAAAAAGACTGGGACAAAAAAACGAGAAAAGAACAGATTGAAACTCTTTTAAGAATTGAAAAAGAAGGGTTGATTCTTCAGGAAATCGGGCAGGAGGCGGCACGACTGGCTCGAATGAAAAACGCAATATTTTTGGAATATAAGAATCGTGAAGCGATTAAATCCATCGATCTACAGAATAATGAGGTTCTTGAAAGGATTCTCTTTCACGCCACAGAGATTCTTGTCGGGATGTATGGAGCAAGTCTTGTCGTGTTTCATGGATCACGATTGCAGGGAGACTATTCTTTAGACAGCGACATTGATCTTTTAGTCGTGAAGCAAACAGACAAAGATCCGATGGAGAGGACAAAAGAAGCGGAGAGGCTTCTTGGAATCATCAAGTCCCCTGTTGGTTTCGATATTCAGGTCTGGACACCACAAGAAGTAAGGCAGGGTCTTGAGACAGGGCAACCATATGTTGGAATGGCACTGATTAACGGAAGAATTCTTCATGGAAGCAACTTTGTCATACCAGGAGACTATTCCTTCAATCTCGATTCATTGTTGGCCGAAGCCCGAGAGCATTTGGCTTTTTCTGAAAACGCAATGGGGCGAAACAATGCGATTAGTGCGATGAATCAGCTTTTTCAGGCCACAGAACGCTACTTAAAAGCGTTCATTATGGCAAAAGTCGTTAAGGTAGGGATGGCTCACAATCTCACAGAACTTCTCGATCAGGCGGTCAAACACGAACCGTCATGGGAGACTCTTCGAGAGACCCTGACTCTGACTTCTCGATGGGGGAGGTCCTGTCATTGTCCTCCACAACACGAAGAAGAAGTTGTTCCGACTCTTCAAGAAGTCAGGGAACTTTATCGAGAGCTTGATCCGTGGCTCAAAACGCTTGACCAAATATTAACAACTTACAATTCTTGACTTTCCTTTGTTTATTTATTGCTTTCATGAAAGTATCCAGGGAAGGACAAGCGAATGGATGAAGATGAGGTAACATTGAATCTTGTTTCAAGCCTGGTTTTTGGAAGAACGCCTAGCCTGGACAAGATAGAGTCTGAACTGAACGCTCGATGGGATCTTGTTAAACGTGTTATGGGAGAGGTTGAAGAAACCCTTTTGGCCGACAAGGAGAACGAGACCGTTAATCGCAGGGTGCTGATCGAGGGAAAGATTTTTATCGAAGAGCTGCATCTCAAAAAGATGGTGGACCTCTCTTTGTCCGGAGCGGATCCGGAAGCCTGGGAAAATCCCTGGAAGATGCTTTTCGCCATGTCGGTTCTGCCGCACTATTCCCGTCCAGACGAGATCGAAAATGCAAAGGGAATGAGGCTTCTTTCCACGTTCTACAACGATAAAAACACGCTGGAGCAGATCCCCGACTGGATCCTGGTTCTGTCAAAACAGGGAGAGAAAGAGCTTGTCCGTTCCGCAGAGAGGGTCAGGGCCGATCTCCCGAAGATCCTCTGGATAAAGAAGAACAAGACGCCATATCAATATTAATTCGAGGAGAAAAAGAATGAAAAAAGAAAAACCGCCCATCGTTCCATTTTCAAAATTGTTGACCGTCAGTGAAGTCGCAGAAATTCTCGGTGTTTCCCCCGTAACAATCCGGTCCTGGGACAAATCGGGAAAACTCAAGACCCTCAGAACTCCTGGCAATTAGAGAAGGATCTCTTCAGAAGAAGTGAACAGGATTCTGAATAATGTCTAACTCGAAGTTTCCGGAGAAAATCGAGGAGGGAGACAAATCAAAAGCTCCAATTGACAAACTCTTTGACACAAAAAGGCCCCTTCTGTGGCCTTTCCGTTTGCTCCCAGAGGCTCGTGATATAATGTT
>JAKCCY010000153.1 GCA_021838765.1 Nitrospirota bacterium | reverse complement strand
TCGGCCCAAAGCGTTGAGAGGCGCGTCGTTCCGGGCCGCAACAACCTTGACCTTTCAAAGCAGATCTTCCTCCAGGGAAACAGAAAGAATGTAAAGCCAACTTGACATCCTTTCCGTTTCATCGATACTCTTTACCCCCGAAGGGAGGGACTGTCTATGAGTCAGGGTGTGGCCAGCATTGCCATGGAGCTTAAAGATGCCAGGAAGCGCCTGGGTCTGACCCAGGCCGTCCTCGCGAAACGGAGCGGGATTTCCCGGACCGCGCTCAACTCCATCGAGAAGGGGACCATCAACATGTCCGTCGAGACGCTCTTGCGTCTACTCGATGTCCTCGGGATGGATCTCAGGATAGTCCGGAAGCCGGTCAACCGTGGCCGTGTCGCCGGAAGATTTCCGAACATGGACGAACTGAAGAAGATGCGGCTGGCAGGAGAGATCTAGGATGGACCGCGACATTCTCGACATCTACGTCGGCGATCGCCTGACGGCGACACTGGAGAGGGATCCCCAAAATCTGGAGTACGTTTTTTCCTATCTCCCGGGAGCAACGGATCCCATTTCCCTCACGATGCCTGTCATCGACACCGAAGACAGGTTCGTGACCCTTCCTCCCGTCCTGGAAACAAGCCTTCCCGAAGGGGAACTCCTCGAGGCCATCTTCCGAAAAATGGGAAAGGCCATTAAACTGAACGACGATTTTGATCTTCTGAAACTCGTCGGAATGAATCTGATCGGCCGCCTTACCGTCGTCCCCTCCGGAGAGTCTCCATCTGCTCGATTCCCATTCACACAGCCAGACCGTCTGGAGGCTCTTCTCCGGTCCCCGAACTCGAAGGACATGGTGACACGGGCGATGATCGATTTCGCCGAGCGGACCGGGATCTCTGGAGTTCTCCCAAAAACCTTCGCCATTTCCGATGGGAAATCCCGTCTGGCCCTGCCCGCGGGAGACTATATCCTGAAAACGGAGAGCGATGAGTACCCGGGAATCTGCATTGTCGAGCACGCATGCATGATCGCCTGCCGGAGCGCGGGACTCGATGTTCCCGAGACCATTCTGTCGGATGACGGAAAGTCTCTTCTTGTCCGTCGATTCGATATCGGTCCCGATGGAATGCGTTACGGATTCGAAGATTTTTGCTCCCTCAGATTCATCAGCCGGAAAGGAAAGTACGAAGGGTCCTACGAAGGCGCCGCAAAACTCCTCTCCCTTTTCAGTACAGATCCTGAAGCCGACCGTCGAAAATTTTTCAGGGCTTTCGCCATGATGCACCTTCTCAAAAACGGGGACGCCCATCTCAAAAACTTCGGGATCCTTTACACTTCTCCGGAGGACGTCCGGCTTTCTCCGACCTACGACATGGTCACGACGACCGCTTTCCTTCCGAAGGACGCTCCGGCCCTGACTTTAAAAGGAAACAGAACCTGGCTGGACGCAGAAGGGATTGCGGCGTTCGGAGCCGAAAACTGTGGTCTGGGAACAAAGGAGACGATGGAAATCTTAGAGGAGTGTCTTTCCGGAATCGAGGAAACGATCCCCCTTCTTCGGGATCTTTCCGAACGCCATCCCATGGCCCCCGTTCAACGGGCCCTTTCCACTTTTCGACAATCCCCGGAGGTTGCCCGGGAGTCCATCATCGCCTCCATGGACGAGTCACCCGCCCCCCGGAAGTCTTCAAGACCGACTCCGGAATAGGCTTGCCCCTTTCGTTTTGGATCAAAATCAGAGTCCGGACTCCTTGCGGTCTGAAATATCGATCCAGATCCCCCCAACCATGCGGACCTCGCCTGATGGCTCCACAATCGGAAACATCGTGGAAAGCCAGCGGACCATCTTCTGGTCAACAGGAAACTTCTCCACCGTCTGGAGAGGCTTTCCTGTCCCCAGAACCGTCCGGAGATTTTCCTCGAGGTCATTGGCAATCTCCTCCCCCCACACCTCTTTCATCGACCTCCCCAGAAAACTCGAGGGTCGTTTCAGAAATCGATTCTCCCAGATCTCGTTGACGTAAAGATAGTTTCCGTCCTGGTCAAGGATGAAGGCCGCCCCGGGAAGATGTTTCATAAACTGAGAAAATCGCTCCTCACTGATGCGAAGGGCCTCCTGTGTTTCCCGGAGGAGCCTCTTTTCCTCCGACTCCGAGATCGCTCGCAACACCGCCTGGGGAAGCCGGTCCGGATGATCTTTCAACACATAATCCGTCGCCCCCTTTTTGAGGGATTCAATCGCCCGCTCCTCCCCGATCGTCCCCGAAACAAAAATAAAGGGAACATCGGGACAAAGCTCCTGGGTGATCGACAGCGCTTTCAATCCGTTGAAATCGGCCGGAAGAGTGTAGTCGGACAAGATGACATCGGGAAAGAACTCAAGTATTCCCTTGCGAAAACCTTCTTCCGATTTCACCACCATGGTCTTGAAATGAAGACCGGCCCGCCCAAGTTCCCGGATTTCAAGCTCTGCATCGGTGGCAACATCCTCACAAAAAAGAATTTTCAGAACTTTTTTCTCGTTTTCGGAAGACATCCACAGCCCTTTCCTTTTTCGTCTCTCCAGAACACATTTCTCAAGAATCTCCTCGTCCGGGAGATCCTGCCCCGGGCTGAGGATCCCTTGAGCCCCCACCCGCCTCGGCGCTGCCGTCGGGAAGACGGTTCATCACCGTCCAGTACAGGCCAGCATCGGAAACGGTCTTCATGAACTTCTCAAACTCCACCGGCTTGACGATATAGCTGTTCACTCCCAGATTATAGCTCTCGAAAAGGTCCTGCTCCTCGGTCGAGGAGGTGAGCATGACCACCGGAGTGAACCGGGTCTCTTCCCGGCTTTTGAGCACCCGCAGAACCTCCGTTCCGTCCAGTTTCGGAAGCTTGATGTCGAGAAGAACAAGCTTCAGGACAGGGTGGGGCGGTCGATTGGAGAAACGGCCCTGACAGAAGAGAAAATCGATCGCTTCCTGACCGTCAGTTACCCAATAGATGCTGTTCGTCAGATGATGGCTTCTGAGAGCCCTCATCGTCAGTTCCGCATCATAGGGATTGTCTTCCACAAGAAGAATCTCGACAGGTCCAACCAGTTCGCTCATGATTCAGCCTCTTCCAAGTCGTTGGGTGCTGCGCGATCAGGAACCGTCCGGGCCAGATCCGGATCGTCGGTGAGGACAAGGGGAACCGGAATGGAAAAAAAGAATGTGGCCCCTTCCCCGGGTTTGCCGACGGCCCAGACCCGGCCGCCATGGCGGGTAACGATGCGCTCGACAATGGCAAGCCCAACCCCCGTTCCCGGGAAATCCTCCTGGGCATGAAGACGCTGGAAGACACCGAAAAGTTTTTTATAATATTTCATGTCAAAGCCTTCCCCATTATCGGAGATGGAATAAACCACTTCCCCGTCCCCCCTCTGCCCCTCGATACTGATCACGGGATCCGGCTTCTTTTTCGTAAACTTCATCGCATTGGAGAGAAGATTCTGAAACACCTGGGAAAGAAGGGAGGGATCGCCCAGAACCCTGGGAAGATCCCCCACATGAATCTGCCCTGGAAAAGAAGCACCAGAAAGCAGCTCTGAAACCGATTTCTGCGCCAGGGAGTTCATATCCACCCATTTCTTGCTGAGAGGAGCCTTTCCCAGACGGGAAAAAGCCAGAAGGTCGTCGATCAGCCCCGACATTCTCGAGGCATTTTCCCGGACGATGCCCAAAAGCCTCAATCCTTCCGCATCGAGCACCTTGTCATAGTCTTCCATCAGGATCCGTGAAAATCCATCGATCGCGCGCAGGGGGGATCTCAGATCGTGAGAGACAGAGTAGGTGAAACTCTCAAGCTCACGATTCTTCGCCTCAAGCTCATGGGCGTGGAAGGTGAGGCGGTCGTTGAGATCAAGGATCATCTTCCGGTCCCGAAGCCGGTCCGTCACGTCAAGGAGAACCGACCGGCTCAGAAGAAAGTCCCCGTTTTCATCCCTGATGGCCGTGGCGTTTGAAAGCACGAAAAACGTGCTCCCGTCCTTTCTGACAAACTCAAACTCCACATCCCTGATTCTTCCGGACTTTTTAAAGCGGGAAAACTCCGCTTCATACACCTTGCGGGAAGCGGGTGTCATGAACTCATGATAATACTTGACCCCGACAACCTCACTGGCCTTATACCCCAGCCAGTCAAGCTCAGTCTGGTTGATCCTGACCAGAAGGCCGTTTTGGTCGATGGAGTGGTAGCCGCATGGAGCATTGTCATAGAGATCTTCATACTCCCGCGTCAGTCTCCGGTTTTCCGCTTCCGCTCTTTCATGGGCGGAAAGCTCCCGGAACAGAAACGCCAGGGAGAGCATGATCATGGTGAAGGCGATGAAATATCCCCCCAGGATCACCAGATGGACCCGTTCAGACTGCCGGGTCGACTCATCCCTCCTTTTCAGCAGGCGGGATGACTCTTCTTCCCGCATCTTGCTGATAACCGAACGGATCCGGTCCATGTCGGACTTCGCAAGATCCATGAGGAGATAGCTCTGACGGGAGCTGGGGTTCTGACGTTTTTTTCTGAGGCTCACTCCGGCCTTCAGGTAAGTCAGCCGTCTTTCCGAAAGAGCCAGCAGGGCAAGGAGGTTTTTTTGCTGGACAGGATCGTTCCGGGTCAGGTTCTTCAAAAGAAGAAACTCGTTTTTTGAGCGCTTGACAGCTTCGTCATAGGGAGCAAGATAGGCGGGGGAGCCGGTGATCAGATAGCCCCGTTCCCCTGTTTCTTCATCTTCAAGAAAGGAAAGGATCCGGTTGAGGCTCGACAGGATCAGGTAGGAATGGCCCACAAGCTCCTCCCGATGGGCAAAGGAGGAGATGCTGTTCCAGGAGACGAGGGCAACGGAAGCCATCATGAAAAGGGCCGCCAGAACCACCGACACCAGAAGAGGTTTCCGTTCCAAAAGCCCTCCATCCCGATTCCTGAACGTCCGGTCCATTCACTCCGGACGATCCATCTGCCTCCAGACAGCAGGTCGGCCATGATGGCCGAAAAAGGAACAATATGGATCATGATGACAAAGAGTGGGTACCAAACATCTTCCAGAAAACGGGACAACTTGTCAAAAATCCCATGCCTTCCCTAAAATCATGGCCCAATGCACTCGATCCGGAATGGCCGTCAAAAGGAAAAACACTCAAACAGGGAGCTCTGATGGGAAATCCATTTTCAGTCGGCCTGGCCCTTGGCTCAGGGTCAGCAAGGGGCTGGGCCCATATAGGCGTCATCAAGGCTCTTGCCCGCCTGGGCATCGAGCCCGACATCATCTGCGGAACATCGGTCGGAGCCCTTGTTGGAGCCGCTTATGCCTCCGGAAAGCTTGACCACCTTGAAAGCTGGGCAAGGGAGCTCACCCCGAAAACCATTGCCCGCTATGCCCTTATTTCCATCGGCGGAGGGACATTCCTCTCAAGCGACAAGCTGTTTCCCGTCTTCGGAGAGGAGGTTGGGTCGATCCTGATCGAGGAGTTGCCCAAAAAGTTCGCAGCTGTCGCCACCGATCTTGATTCAGGAGAGGAGATCTGGATCAGGAAAGGCACTCTGGTCAACGCCGTTGCACCATCCATCGCCCTACCGGGACTCTTCTCTCCGGTCCAGTTCGGAAAAAGATGGCTCGTGGACGGAGGACTCGTCAACCCTGTTCCGGTCACACTGTGTCGGGCCATGGGCGCCGAAATCGTTATTGCGGTCAACCTAAACGGAGATCTCGTGAGAAGGGTTCGGGAACGAGTCATTCCACCCGCTCCTCCCCAGGAGGTCAAACAGGAAACCGAAAATCGCGAGATCTCCTTCTGGGAAAATATCGGCGTTCAATTCAAGCTCCGGTTTCAGAACGGAAAAGGCGAATCGATCGCCAACGGCTCTCCGGATGAAGTTCCAAGACTTTTAAAGGTCCTGGCAAGTTCGATCAATATCATGCAGGACCGGATTACCAGAAGCCGGATGGCCGGGGACCCTCCGGATATCGTATTGTCCCCCAGACTATCGGAGCTTGGTCTTTTGGACTTCCATCGGGCATCCGAAGCGATCAGGGAGGGGGAAGATTGTGTGGACAGGATGCTTCCGGTGATCAATGACGCACTTTTCTGGGAAAAA
>JAKCCY010000017.1 GCA_021838765.1 Nitrospirota bacterium | reverse complement strand
TGGGTCTTGTACCTGTACGCAACGTAGCCGGTTGGTTACGGCTTTCCCTGGTCAACCTGAGCTTCAAATTCCTTTCAAGCTCCGCCGTTCACGGCGGGGTGGTTGACCTCGGTGTCATCCGGCCTTCTGTCCAGAAACGATCTGGACACGCAGAAAATCATCCCCTGTGATGGACAGGAGAATAGCGTGCTGGCCAGGCTTGGGAATCGATACCAGAAGCCGGCATTCTCCGGCCTTCAGGTATCCGCCGCCTTGACCCGGCTTGGCGCCGACAACCATTCCCGAAAGAACCCAATGGGACCTCAGGAGCATTGTTCCCAGCCGGTCATCTTCCACTCCGGAGTCTGCCGTCAGGTGAAGCCTGACATGGTCAAGGCGGACAAACAGGGCCGAGAGATCAGCCGCGACATGGCCATCGGCACGGATTGAAGGGGAAAGAAGGGAGAGGATGGCCGGCTGATCCTCCTTCCCGTAATCCCGGGAAATCTCCTTCGTAATATTCCAGGCACCGAAAAGGGCCTTTTGTTCAGGTGTCAGCTCCACTGCCTCCGAGCAGGCACCCAGCACCAAAAAAACAGCGAGAAAGAGAACCGTTACAATCCCGGGAAACGGATCTTTCCTCTTGCTTCTTTGCCCATCTGCTCCTTTGGAATAATTCAATCGACCCTCTTTTCAGATAAAATACACCCGTCATATCAACGCACCATTATATGAGGCAGATCCTGAAAGATCAAAATTTCTTAGTTCCCATCTGAACTCCTGTCCGCCTGGCCCATTCCCGGTCCACAGGCCAAAAGGGATCAAGCGGACGGTCTTTATTTCCGTCTCCGCCTTGAGGTATCCTCTTCCCATGCAGACTGGCAACCGCTTTCGCGCCACTCCCGCCCAGGAACAGATCCTTCTCCAATGGATCGCGGACACCAGCGGTTCATCGGAGAAAGCACTCCCTGGCTCCGGAATTTCCCTCCCAGATTCTCCGGAACGGAGCCTCATCGTCTTCGAGGATCTCAAGGTCAAAAACATGGCGAAGAGGCCGGCACTCAAAAAAGACGAGGCCCGACAGCATGTCACAAACGGGGCGACGGCAAAAGCCGGGCTAAACTGGGCCATTCTCTCTTCCATTTCAATGCCGGGCGTGTGTTCTGCTGCCCGTCGTTGGACAGGGAAACCGCCGTACCACTCCCGGGCGTTCTTTCTGCGTTCCAGAAAATGGCTGTAGAGCCAGCGGCACTTTTCCAACGGTTGATCCAGAAGAGTTGTCCTGCTTGCGCCCTGGATACAGCCGATACCTGAACCGGTTACGCCTGTTGTTGCTTTAGCGCAAGACACAAGACAGTGCAAGCATTCATCCCTCTTCTGGCAAAAGAGCCCAAAGAGGAGGGAATTCTGCGTTGAACATGTTAAAACTCTTCAATACTGGAGCATCTCTTGACATCCCCGACACTATCCGGAAAAAACCCTGTTCGCGTCCGATTTGCCCCAAGTCCAACGGGGGCGCTTCACCTTGGAGGCGCGCGAACCGCCCTTTTCAACTATCTGTTCGCCAGACACCACGGAGGAGAGTTCGTCCTGAGAGTTGAAGACACGGACAGGGAACGGTCAACCGAAGAGTCTGTCTCGGGGATCTTTGACGGAATGAACTGGCTGGGTCTTGAATGGGACTCCGGCCCCTTTTACCAGAGCCAGAGGATGGAGCGGTACCTTGAAGCGGCCCGGACACTCCTGTCGTCGGGCCACGCCTATCGCTGCGACTGTTCTCCCGATGATCTTGAGGCCCGGCGGAAAGAAGCGATGGCGGCAGGACTGCCCCCCAGATATGACGGTCGCTGCAGAAACCGGAACGTTCCGGCGGACAGGCCCCATGTCATCCGTTTTCACAACACCAGAAAAGGGGATGTCGTCGTATCAGACCTCATCCGGGGCAACGTCACCTTCGATGCAGAGGTTCTCGATGATCTGGTTCTTGTAAGGTCGGACCGGACCCCGACATACAACTTTGCCGTTGTCATCGATGATGCGGACATGAATATCTCCCACGTGATCAGGGGAGATGACCATATCAACAACACCCCTCGCCAGATCCTCCTCTTCGAGGCACTGGGCGTCAGTCTGCCGGCCTTTGCCCATATCCCGATGATCCATGGAACGGACCGGACCAAACTGTCGAAACGCCATGGGGCCACTTCGGTCACCGCCTACCGGGACATGGGGTACCTTCCGGATGCGATGGTCAACTATATCGTCCGTCTCGGATGGTCGCACAAGGATCAGGAAATTTTCAGCCGGGCCGAATTGATCGAATTTTTTGACCTCGATCATGTCGGCTCCTCTCCATCCATTTTCAATCCGGAAAAACTCCTGTGGCTCAACGCCCATTATATGAAAACCTCCCGGGGAACGGATCTTCTGCCACAGCTTCTTCCCTTCCTCCCCGAAGAAAAGGATCCCCTTTATCCCGGAAGCAAGGACTCGGGACCTGGGGCAGAACACCTCATCCGGGCCATCGATGAGTGGAAGGGGCGGACCCGGACCCTCCTGGAGCTCGGAGAGAGTCTTCAGCCCTTTCTCGATCGGCATTTTGCCTACAGCCCAGAACTTGCCAAAAAGGGTTTTACCGCCGAGAATATTCCTGTTCTGAGGGAGGTTTACCGCAGGCTCGAAGCGGTCGAGCTCTGGGACCACGACCATCTCTCCGAGGCGTTGAAGTCTCTTGTCCAGGAACTTTCCCTGAAACTTGGCCAGGTCGCCTCTCCCTTGAGAGGAGCCCTGACCGGACAGACGGTCAGCCCCGGGATCCATGAGGTCATGATCCTCCTCGGAAAACAGGAGTCCCTGTCGCGGATCAACAGGGCCATCGAACACCTTGGAGAAACGTCATGACCCAGCACGAGCAGAAACAACTCCCTGAAAACCCGCTGCCATACGATCCGCACAAGAACTTTGTCCAGAGGCTTCGGAGATTTCTTCTTCGTCTTGATGACTACGTCCACCTCATGGTGGCCCTTTTTCTGATGGCGGGGGCGGTCGTTGTCCTGCTTCATTCGGCATTCAGCCTGACATCCCTTTCGATCGATTCCGTCCTGAACCTGATCAACGACATGCTGTTTGTGATCATCATCCTGGAGCTTCTCTGGATTATGCTGAGCTATCTTGGCAGAAGGCGATTTCCGATTGCCTCCTTCATCCTGATCGGGATTATCTCGACGATCAGGAGAATCCTGCTCATCGAAGCCCAGGCCTCTTTCAACAGTGAAAAAAGCAACACATTCTTTTCCCCGCAAACCGTCGACCTTCTCCTTTATGTCGCAATTGTGGTCATTCTTGTTGTCGCCTACTATCTCCTCGTCCGCATTTCCGTCATGAACGAGGCGGAGACAAGGCTCAGAGACTAATCAGCAAACACAATCCCCGCAGGAATCCATTGAAACCAGAAAGCCTGTCCCCCTGGAAGAAGCTGCTCCTTCTGGGGGGTTCCATCTCCCTAGCGACCCTGATCCTGCTCCTTCTCTCCCCCCTCCCTTCCATCTATCGCTTTGCCGAAGGATTTATCCACAACAACCCCGCCCAGATCTCGGATTTTGTCAGCTATCCCGCGTTAAGGAAAAATCTGAAAAAACAGTTTTCCGCTTATGAAAGACGAAGGAGCCAGACCGACAGGTCATCTTTCGGATTTCTGTTCCACCCTCTCAGGGGAGCGATCACGTCTGCCGTCATCGACCGCATCGTCAACCCTTCCCTTCCAGGGCGGATCCTGGGGCCCCAAAGACACTCAACAAGATCTTCCCATTCCTCCGCATCCAGCCCCTCCCCCGTTCGCTATGCCGGATTTTCCTTCAAGGGGCAGGACCAGGTTTGTGTCAGTCTCCGGCTGCGCCTTGCCGATCCCTCCATGAATGGCCAGGTCCTGGGTCTCGTTTTTTCGAGAAGAACCCTTTTCAAATGGGTCCTGACCAATACCACGCTGTCGGACTCCATGATCCATGCCATTCTGAAAAAAGCGCAGAATTGACAACTTTTTTGATCTTCGGCCGGATTCTTTTGAAGAGCTCCCCTGACCTGTGTTAGATTAGAGACTTAGTTTATAAAATCTGATCTTTGCCATTGGTATCGATTTCATCAATGGTCGTTCCGTTCACACTAACCAGGAGCCAACATGTATTATTGCGCCGTTCGTTTCGAGGACGAGACATATGAAGTCACCATCATCAACGAAGGTGAGTCCATTATTTTGCATACCAAATCACACCCTTCTTCCGGGGATATTGAACGAATCCTGGGCAATCGACCAAAATCCCGCATTCTGGTCGAAAAGATCCTTCCGGACTCAAAAGCAATCGACCACTTGTCAACGTTCCTGTCCGATACCCACCATGAAACACTTTTCCTGACCAGGAGCGAACTCAAGGAAATTTTCCAGCGCCATCAGGAAGTTGTTCCCCACATCAACGATACCCACCAAATGGCCCGTCTTGCCCTCTACCACTGGAAATCCGAACAAGCTCCGGAAGAAACTTCCGGCGGTTTTCTCCATGAACTCGCAACGGGTCTTGACGAAAACGAAGAGTAATACCTCCAGAATTTTCCTGCCGGCTTCATCTGATGAAGCCGGGATTTATCCTTTCCGGCGACAATCCCGCTCTTCTTCCGGACAGCTCCTTGCTTCTTTTCCCGTTTACAGATACTCTTCATTCAGCGTTGATTCATAATTATAAAATATGAGTCAGCTTTTATAAAAAAAATTTTCATTATGGTGGTGCAATAATGATTCAGGAATTCAAGACCTTCATCATGCGGGGAAACGTCCTCGACATGGCCGTCGGAATCGTGATGGGAAGCGCCTTCATGGCGATCATCCAATCCCTCGTCAACGATGTCATCATGCCCCCCATCGGTTATCTTCTCGGTAACGTCAATTTTTCAAATCTCTATCTCCTCATCAAGGAGGGATCGACTCCAGGGCCATACGGATCCCTCGCCCTCGCCAAAAAAGCCGGCGCAGTGACAATCAATTATGGCATTTTCATCAATTCAGTCATCAGTTTTCTGATCATCGCCACGTCTGTCTTCTTCATGGTCAGGGCGGTCAACCGGCTGAAGGCGGCGGCACTCAGACCAGCGGCTGTGACCGTTGAGGCTACCACCAGGGAATGTCCTTATTGCTTCTCCACGATTTCGATCAAGGCAACGAAATGTCCCAACTGTACATCCAGCTTGAATGGCGAGAACCATTGACCCAGTCTTTCCGCCACCAGGCAACATTCTTCTTTTAACTCTTTAGAAGCAACGATCGATCAAGCGACAGGAGGCATGATGAAACGACTAGAAAAACAGGCTCTTGCCGGAATTGCTCTGGCAAGTTTTGCTTTGTTTGGAGGATGTGTTTCCATTGAATCGGGAACCATCTCGGAAAGTCACACCGCCTCGACCGGAACAGTTGTCCACGCAACAACCAGCCAGGACGGTTTTTTAGAGATCTTCGGAACGAACAAAGATACCTCGCAGGCTAACAAGGCATTGGCCTCACAGTGTACGGGAAGCCGGCTGACCGATGTCGTTGATCAGGTCTCCAAACGGGATGTTCTGCTTCTGGTCCAGATTTATACCATCAGAGCCCAGGGCGTTTGTCTTCCTGCCCCGGCGCCTGTTCTTCCCACACCTGTCAAAACTCCAGCGCCACCGGTTGTTCACCAGCTTGTTCATGCAAAGAAAACCAAAAGGGGACTTGTTTTTACTCTCGGATCCGTCCTTTTTGCCACAGACAAGGACAACCTGAATGGCAATGCCCGCAACAGCGTCCATGAACTATCCTCCTATCTCCAGGACCATCCCTCGAGAAATATCAGGATAGAGGGATACACCGACAGTACCGGAAGCAATAAATACAATCAGGCTCTTTCGGTCCGCAGAGCTCTTGCAGTGAAAGCCGCGCTCGTCAAGGAAGGGGTTCGAAAGGAAAGGATCCAGACCAAAGGGTACGGTCCACACTTCCCGGTCGCAACCAACAAGACCGCTGACGGCCGCCAGCTCAACCGTCGCGTCGAAGTTGTTATTTCTGACAAGAATGGCCATTTTCTCAAAAACCGATAACCACTCATAACATTGGAGGCTTGCATGAATAACAAATCTTTCCTGGCAATAACCACAGCCCTTGCTCTTTCCGCTTTTGGCGGCTGCACCTGGATTAACTCAGGAAGCATCTCCGAAAGCAACAAGGCATCTGCAGGCACACCTATTTACGCAACGGTGACTGGCGATTATGGCCTTTTCCATATCACCTCTCCCAAAAACCTGACCCAAAAGGCCAACGAAGCGCTTCTTTCCCAGTGCCAGAGCGGGACCATGACCGACGTACAGACCCAGCTGAATGTCAGGGATTTCTTCCTGCTCGTCCAGGTCTACAAGATGGAGGCTTCCGCCGTTTGCAAGTAATGCGTTCCAATTCGAACAGGGGATTTTGGGTTCGCCCAAAATCCCCTGTTTTGTTTTGACCCAAAAATTTGACCCAAAAAAAGGGCAACGACCTCAGTCATTGCCCTTTAAAATGGTTCCGGGGATAAAATCCAAAACGGAATCAGGCCAAGTCTTCTTCCTGCATGACGTCCGGCTCACCCTCCAGATTTTCCGAATCACCAAATATTTTCTTGGAATAATAATCGGCCCAATCCAGATACATCTTCCCGCTATCGCGTATAGCAACAAAGGAAACCATCTTTGCCCGCAAATCATCGGGAGATGTTCCGGACTTTTCAAGATTGCGAATCTGGGCATCGAGCAGAAACATGAACTCGTCCATTGCATCGCTCACCCGGTCGAGTGCTTTTTTCATCTCACTCATCTTGCATCCCCTTTATGATTTCCTTGAATCAGCGGGGAACCTATCGATCCTGCATGGTAATGGCTTTGTGCTTTGCTGCATCGCAAACCACAACACATAACTCGCATCCCTTGCAACGGGATTCCACCACGAAAGCAACCTTTTTCTCATCATTCATCATGATGCAATTCGCTTCGGGACAATACATGATGCAAAGTCTGCATCCTTTGTTGGCAACACACGCTTCTTCATTGATTTCTGCTACATAATACATTGATTTTTCCCGCCTTTGGTTAAGCCATCATCAGGGGCGTATAGTTGGCATTTTTTGCAAACTCAATCGCCCGGTCAAATCCCTGGCGAATCGTGTCAAGATTTTTCTGAAGAAGCATCTCTTTTTTGGCAAATTTTTTCTTGATGGCTTCATCAAGAGTTGCCGTTCCTCCGGATGCCACATATTTTTTGCCGAAACGATCCTGGAGCGCCAGATCAAGAGCGTTCATGGAGACAACATTCGTCAACCCGACAAGGCTTCCGATCATTGCCATATTCGTTGCCAGTTCGGTCCCGGCAATGTCATGGGCGATCTTTGTGGCTGGAACATAGAAAACAAGTGCATTGAGCTTGGCCAGACCTTCTTTTTCCGCATCGCTCAAAAGATCGATATCATCATTGATAATAACAATCCCGTTTTTCTTTAGCCCGGAAAAAAATGGCATGGTATAGGATTTTCCCATTGTGATCACCTGGGGATGAAACACCATGACCACATCCGGAAAAACCAGCTCTCCACGGTCATAAATCTTTTCTGGTCCGATACGGGCATAGGCTTCAGCCGGTGCCATTCGTTTTTCAGCACCAAAAAACGGGTTGCTGATGGCGAAGAGGTTTTCTTTGGAAGCGGCCATTGCGAGGATATGGGCCGAGGTCACGACACCCTGGCCACCCAATCCAGACATACGGACATTGATTCTGGTTTTCATGTTCTCTCCTTAAGAAGGCGGATTAATCAGTTGTTTGCAGAGGCTGCCAACTTGTCCGCTTTTTTCTTCGCATTCATATCATCGATAAAGGCTTGTGCCTCAGGGGTGATGAATTCACGGAACTTGAAACGCTCACCGGCTGATTCGGAATCTCTCATCTCCTGCAGACCTTCCATGCTCTGTTTTCCGATTTCCAGAATACAGGGGGTATAGATCTGGAGATAGGTCGGTCCGATTTCCCGGGCAATGAGAACAGCCTGCTTGACAACCCTCTCGACAAGACTTGGTTTGCTGGTCGTCAAAACTGCAACATAGGCACAGCCGGATTCCCTGGCAATTTCCGGAAGCCTGACTTTTTCGAACTTCTTTCCCTGGGGAGCCATCTTTGCAACAAATCCCTTTTGCATCAAGCCGGACTCCTGACCTCCGGTGTTGGCATAGAGCTCGTTGTCAAAACAGATGGTGGTGAACTTTTCCTGACGAAACCAGGACTGGAGAGTCATATCAAGACCGATATCGACAGTCGCGCCATCACCGGCAAGAACAATGACGTCCTTCGTCTGATTGGGGAAACGGTATGCCAGCGCTCTTTTGAGTCCGGTGGCAATGGCATTCTGGTTTCCAAACAGTGAATGGATATTCTGGACGGCAACCATCGGGAACACCAGACTTGTACATCCGGTAGAACCGACCATGACCGTATCTTCAGGAGCAGGGATCGACGCCATGATATGTCTGAATGCAATTGATTCAGGACACCCGGCACAAAGCGAATGCTCCGCAATCAATTCCGTGGACGAGCCCACATCCTTCCACCCGCGATCAGTTTTTCCGTATGTGGCATGATCGACGAGATCCCGGTAATCCTGGGGAATAATGTCCCAGAATTCAGGATTGATGACAATTTTTTCTTTGCTCATTGAAAACCTCCTCAGTAACTATATTTTAAAATCGTTGGTTCCCGCTTTTCGTTATTTTTTGTTCATTCTTGCAATCGTTCTTTCAACTTCCTCAACGATCACCTCTGGAGGCATGGTCATGCCGCCGGCGACGTGAGGACCTGCGATGACCCTTTCATTTCTTTCGACAACTGAGGCGATTTCCCTTGCCATCCAGCCGGCGACATTGAATTCGGGGACAAAAATATACTTGGCATTTTTTGTCGCTTCCCGAATCTCTTCTTTTGGAAAAGGTCTGATGGTCTTGATCTTGACCAGGCCAACCTTGACCCCCTTATCCCGGAACAATCTGATCGCTTCCCTCGACTGGGAGACGGCTGTTCCTGAAGAAACAAGAAGAATCTCGGCATCAGGATTCTCAACCTCGATCAATCCATTGAGAAGCTTTCTGGTCATCTTTCTGGATCTTTCCATTGCTGCCTTGACTTCAAGCTGCCAGCTGGCATGGGTCATGTAAGAAATATAGTTCGACTTCATGATGAATGGATCCCTCATATGACGGATCGGAGCGGTTTCCATGTCCATCACCGGGGTCGGGTTTGCATAGGGGTTGTAATGGGGAAGAGCCATATCTTCAGGGGTCATGCTGACAACGTCCTTCGTATGGGTCACAAAAAAACCGTCACAAATGACACCGATCGGAAGATGGACTTCCGGAAGTTCCGCAACGATGTAGCCCTTCATCATGAAATCGAAAAGATCCTGGGCATCCTCTGCGTGCCAGAGAAGCATTCCTGTCTCAAGCATGAAAGCAATTTCGAGGGTATCCGGCTGAATGGTCAGAGGAGAGTTGACTCCACGGACTGTAAAAACAACCTGGATGGGGAGTCTGGCACCGGCCCACATCGGGAAATTCTCAAACGCCCGAAGGGTTCCTGGTCCCGCAGTTGTTGTGAAGACCCTGGCTCCGCCAAAGGCGGCTCCGGCACATTGTCCCATAACAGCAAACTCGGACTCGCCTCTCATGTAATCGCCAACATATCCGTCGGCATAAAGCTCTCCAACAAGAGAGGAGGCTTCGCTCTGGGGCGTAATGGGATAAGCAACGGAGAAGTCAACGCTGCTTCTCTTGACAGCTTCCTTGATCACTTCGGACCCGGTCAGAAAGGCCTGCGTCCTTGGAGCATTGAAAAAAATCTCTTCAGGAGCGGTTATCATCTGGCCTTTTTTGTTGGCTGTCCCTATATGAGGGGTATTGGGGTTTTCATGGGTTCCCATGGCGTTCTCCTTAAAAGTTGGATTGCATCTGTCAGAAATGCCATCGCCATTTTGGCATCATTCGTCAATTCATCTTGCGGCAAGAACGGAATGCTTCTTCATCGCATGGCGCTTGTAACGATCTGGTCACGAACAGAAAACATGCCAGACATCGTAAAAATAAAATGTTCCGACACTCAGTTCACTTGAGGCCAATAAAACGGCCATATCTGGGACTGACTCCATCTTGATTCTTCATGGTTTCATGAAATAAAGAATGTCCAGAGTGTAAAGTTCCCTTGTATCCATCGGATCACTCTGGTCTATCCGATGATCCCGTTTACTGTTCCGACAACCGTTCCATCCTGTTATCTGGAGGGTTACCCTACAGTCAGCCTTGAGAGACTTGAGACATACTCTGTCTCGTCAAAAGTCTGCGCCCTTCTTGTTGCCCGAAAGGCGATATCGGCAAAAACGGAAATAATGGCATGAAGTGCATCATGGTCTGACAATCCCTGTTCAACCAGGCGGAGAAAAGCCATCTTGACCTCGGGAGGATACTCTTTCTCGATCTGGTTCTGGACCTGGAGATGGAACATCAAGTGGACAAAGGGATTGACAATAACCCCATCGACCTCCTGGGGAGATGCAGATCCCTCACCAAGCTCCCAGAACGGATCCAGTTCGGGATGGAGATCCATCAATTCGGCGATGCTCTGATCCTCGCCTTCAAGCGGTCCTGTTTTTTTCCTTTGGGCAATGGATGAAAATCTCCACTGGTTTTCCCGATCAAAGAGGTTCATTTCAGGGTGTCTCCGTTGTGTGCAGCCTTCGACCTCTTGACCCCGACCCGTAAACCATGAAGACTTTTTTCCCCTGACGCAAATGGTAGGACTCCCAGGCTGGATTCACTCCGTTTAGAAATGCCTTGAAATCTTCCCCTGTTGCCTTGAAATAGTCAGGATACGTCAAACCTGCCTCATAGACGTCAACGAGAAGGCAGTCGGTTGTAAAACCATCTCCCTCAAGAACAATCCCTTTCAGAATTTCCCTGATTTTTTCCGGATCACTGATTTCAACCGCTTCCACGTTCAAACTCCACTATTAAAAATAACCGGAAAGAAAGGCTGCCCCCGCCAAGGCAAGGAACAGCCTCTCCCAGATTTTTCGCTTCTGTTACTTGGCAACCTTTTCCAGGACAACAGTTTCCGGCAGTTCTTTCCACTTCGCCGGATTGAATCCCGCCTTGCTCATCTCGAACGGATTCTCAAGATCGCTGATCATGATCATCTTGATCGCATGATGCTTTGCCATCGTATCGCATATGCTCACGCAGATCTCGCAAGCCTTGCAACGGTCAACAGCGACAAAGGCCGTCTTCTTGTCATTGTCATAGAGAATCGTATTGGTTTCTGGACAGAACTGCGTACAAAGCTTGCAGGCTGTCTCCGAACAGATTGAAGTATCAACATGGGCAACAAGATACATCTTGAGTCACCTCTCCCGCTAGAATTTGATTAAACCTGAACCTTTTCTTTCACCTTTGCCCAGCCATGTTCGACTGCAAAATTATAAGCGGCAACAATGACTTCCATGTTCTTCTTCAACAGTTGTTCTTTCTTTGCGAACTTTCGCTCAATAACGTTGTCCAGGGCCGCTGTTCCACCGGACACAACAAATCCCTTTCCAAGGAATCGCTCCTTGACCGACTGCTCAAGGGACGGAAGGTCCGGGATGCCCATAATAGCGCTTACCGCTCCGACCATTGCCATATTTGTGGCCAGGTCCGTATCGGCGATCTCTCTTGAGAGCTGGGTGGCCGGAAGGTAATAAACCTTGGCATTCCGCTCCATCAACTCCCTTTCCTCATCAGCAACGAGATGGATCGGAGTTTCGGAGTTGATCAGCACCACTCCGTTAGGTTTCAAGCCGGAGTAGAAAGGCATGGTATAGGACTTGCCATGGGTAATGACCTGAGGATGGAAGATCATGATCAAGTTCGGGTAAATGATCTCCCCGATCTCATAGATTTTCCCGTTTGCAATTCTGACATAGCTTTCAACCGGAGCCAGGCGTTTTTCTGAACCGAAAAACGGCACGAGCGTACTTTCGCCACCCATGATCACCATTCCATTACTGAGAATGTGGGAAGCGGTGACAACTCCCTGACCGCCGATACCGGCCATTCTGATGTTATAGCGTTCCTTGTTCATGAAACCTCCTTTACCTGACTTGAAAAGGCCATTTATGCTTCAGTCGATTTGGTTGCCTTGGCTTTCTTTGGTTCGATTGATTCAAGGAATGCCTTGGCTTCATCAGAAATGAATTCCTGGAACCCATATCGCTCTGCTTCAAGGCTCTTGGCATCATCAATCACTTTTGGTGTCGGAATGGCATATTCAATGTTGCAGGAGGTATAGGCCTGAATAAAGGTTGGCCCAATTTCTCTGGCAATCAGAACAGCTTTCCTGACAACAGATGCAACTCTTGTTGGATTGGTCACGGTCATCCGGACAATGTAGGGGACATTGGCGGTCTTGGCCAGGCCAAGCATGTCCATTTTTTCGTACTTCTTGCCCTTGGGGGCCATTTTGAGGATTGCACCGCGTTGGGTCATTCCGGATTCCTGTCCTCCGGTGTTACCGTAAACTTCATTGTCGAGCATGATCGTGGTGAATTTTTCCTTCCGGAACCATGAATGCAACACGGTCGAAAAACCGATGTCGGCCAATCCACCGTCACCTGCCATGACGACAACATCCTTCGGCTGCTCAGGAAAACGCATTTCCAATCCGCGCTTCAGACCGGAAGCCACAGCATTTGTATCTCCGTAGTTACCGTAGATAAAAGGGATCGATGTTTGGGACAGAGCCAGTCTACCGCATCCTGCGGTTCCAACCAGAATGGTATGCTCCGGGTTTGGAAGACCGATCATTGTCAGACGGATGAAGAGAGTCATCGCACACCCTGCACACATCGGATGTTCCTCAATGATTTCCTTGAATGTTCCCATTTCGGAAACCTTCTTTTGTTTTCCATAAGGGCCACGCTCGACCAGATCCCTGTACTCCTTGGTCATATATTTTTCGAGGGCTGGCGAGATCTTAAGATTATCCATGCTCATTAGGTGTTCCTCCAGAGTGACCTGTTAAAAAAACTTTATCCATATTAAAGAAATATCAGTCGTTCGTTGCACTTCCATAAAACCTTTGCCCGGCGGAACCAGGTGGCTCGATCACACGGGCAAGGGCGCTCTTCCGGGCAGGTGCCCGGCGGACATTAGAAGATGAATTTCTTGTCCGGGAAAATATACTGAAGGATCATTTCCGTCGGAAGGGAAATTCCGCCGAAAACACGGGGGCCAGGAATAATTTCCGCCTTTGAGTGTCCATAAAGGGCAGCGGCGACATCCCTGTAGAGCCATCCTACGCAATTAAACTCCGGCACGATGATTCTTTTTGCATTTTTGCAGGCCTCTCTGAGTTCCTTTGTCGGGAACGGTCTCAAGGAGCGGACCTTGATCAGGCCAATGCGCTCGCCCAGATCTTCCTCTGCCTGCCGAACGGCTTCCCTGGACTGGGAAACCGCACTTCCGGAGGCGATCACGATCGTATCGGCATCCGGGTTCACAATCTCCACAAGACCGCCCATATACATGTCGATATATTTTCTGGAGCGCTCGACCGCTGCCCAGACTTCCTGCTGCCAGGAGGCATGAACATGGTAGCTGATGAAGTTTGACTTCTGGATCGGCGCATCCCTCGAAAGACGGGCTGGCGGATTTTCATTGTCCATCACCGGAACGGCTTCATGATAGGGATCCCTTGGCGGAAGCTTGATATCCTTCGATGGCATCATGACGTACCCGCGGGCATGGGTCACGAAGAATCCGTCCACGGCCACGGCCACCGGAAGGGTCACTTCGGGACGTTCGGAGATAATGAAGGCCTTCAGTGTGTAGTCAAAGAAATCCTGCTGATTTTCTGCGTGAAACACGATGTTTCCCGTGTTGATGAGGTAGGCCAGTTCGGCGTTGTCCGGCTGAATTGAAAGAGGAGCGTTGATAACCCTGCACATGATCAGAAGAACGATCGGCATCCTGCCTCCGGGCCAGGAAGCGACAACTTCCATGCCACGCATGAGGCCTGGTCCTGCCGTCGCCGTCAGCGAACGGGCCCCTGCCCTGGAAGAACCTGCGATCGCGGACATCACACCGATCTCTTCTTCTCCACGGTAGTATTCCTTGACGTATCCCTCAGCCCAGAGAGCACCTACCTGCTGCATCGTCTCGCTCTGGGGAGTGATCGGGTACGAAATGGCCACATCCACGTTTGCGCGACGGATTGCTTCCTTGGCGGCCTCGGAACCGGTAATGAACGCCCGTTCCCGCGGTGCCTCAAAGAACATATATTCGGGGGTAACAACTTTCTGCCCGGCGGCCTCGGACGTTTCAGAATCCTTGACTACCCCAGCTCCGGCAGACGTCGATTTAACCTCTACCCCAGCACCTTCTGACATGAGACATCTCCTTCATCAGCGCCCAGGACCTTCAGGTCCGAACGAGATCATTGATTATTTGAGCCGGTCTGTGCGACACGACCTTTTAACCTGGCCTACTTGACCAGATCCTACCGAATTACAAAAAACGCATGCATGTTGACTGGACAATCCTGAAGAACATCCGGAAAAGGCCGGCGAAAGATGAGAAGACCCTTACACCAATGCCGAAACAGCTCGGAGCAGCTCAAAGCTTGATCCGCAAATCCGGACAGAATAAATCCAAGAGACAAAAGTAGCGTCCAGTCCATGAATATAAAGGACCGATAACGCTTCAACCCTTGCCAGGGCGATATGGTTGATTCTCCTGATATCCAATGAATCTTATGGAGTTTGACACTATCACGGTCCGGGATTCCAAGTCAATTCAGGGTTCAGGAACTTCCGCGCGCCTCTTCTCCAAGAATGCTTTTCAGAACATTATACGCTTCAATCACTTTTCTCATCTCCGCCTCTGAACTTCGGTCTCCATCACGAACATCGGGATGGAGACTCTTCACCAGATTCCGGAAACGATGGCGGATTTCGACCAGTGTTGCCGTTGCCTCGACACCCAGGACCATGCATGCCTCGGAGTGGCTGAGCCCCGAACCGGATCCGGACGAGCCTCCCGCATCCTCACCTCCCGATCCGGTCGCGTGACCAAAGAATCGGCTCCAGGCAATCCTCGATCTGGCTTTTCTCGGCCGATTCCACAACACACAGTCCACATCCTCAAAGCGCTCCTCCAGAAATCCCGCCCTTCTCTGGATCTGCAGAAGGGCTCCCCAGGAGTTTACATCGTCAAGCTCCCTCAAAAGACAGCTGAACAGCCGCAGGAGTTCGGAGTATCGCTCGTCAAACAGTATATAGGACTCGGGCTGGACCAGAAACATGCGTTCGAGGGCATACTCCATCCCCTTTCGACTTTCAGAGACCATCTCCTCAAGTCGCCGCCTGAGCGCTGCACGTTCCCGATAATAATCCTTCACCCGTCCCTCCGGTTAATCAGAAATTTTCCAGGGACTTCATCTCGTCTTCAAGCTCAGAGAGCCTCTCCCTCAGATCGTCTCCCTCGGCCTGCGAAAGCCATCCGGAATTCACTCCCTCATCAAGGGCCTCGACCACTTTTTCCCACAAACCGCTGTCCACACTGGTTCCCTCTTCAAATGCCGTTCTGAGCTTATTGATGGTTTCGCTGATCGCCTGATGACTTTTCATGCACTACCTCCATCTGATTGTTTCGCTCTCCGGTCCCCCGGACATCAAAAACAGATTTGTGAAATATATCCCCCAAAACAAGCCGAAGCAAACAGGATGCACAGGTCGGGAGAAACGTCCCGCCATATTATTGTAACGCAGAAATCGGCAAAGGTTAAGGGAGAGCGATTCCGTTCATCCCAAAAAGACCGCAGGGCGTCCGGGAAGCCGGAGGAAGCAAGAAGCAGTGGGGCGGTTCTTGCTGATTCCGGATTTTCCTCTGGACCAGGTCTTTGTGGACGGTGGAGGTGATGCTTCCGGATCCGAGACGTTCCCGGAGAGCGGCCGGAAAAGAATAGGGACGGCCGCTGATTTCTCCCCTTAATGCGGTCAACCCGCTCACGGACCTTCCATTGATGCCCAAAAAGCTTTAAGGAATGAACACATCAAGGATTTTCCGGACCGGAATCTTTCCAATCTTCCGGTGTTCCATTATAATAGCGGACCATATATCCGGATTTTTCCGACCAACATTCACAGCAGGAGGTTCATTGACGCGCTCAGAAGAATTGTACCGACGGGCAAAAACGATTTTCCCCGGAGGAGTCAGCAGTCCTGTCAGGGCGTTTGGGGCTGTCGGCGGAGTCCCCCCATTCATCAGGACCGCCAAGGGATGTCTTCTGACAGACGTCGATGGAAATGAATACATAGACTATGTCCTCTCATACGGCCCCCATATTCTGGGTCACGGAGATCCCGATGTCCTCGAGCGTCTTCATGCGGCCATCGACCGCGGAATCAGTTTTGGCGCCCCTTCCGAAGAGGAGCTCCAGCTCGGGGAGATCATCGTTTCAGCCCTTCCTTCCGTTGACCGCCTGAGATTCGTCAATTCCGGAACCGAAGCCACCATGAGCGCAATCCGACTGGCAAGAGGATACACCGGCCGCTCCAGAGTCCTGAAATTCGAGGGCGCCTACCATGGTCACGCCGACTCCCTTCTCGTCAAGGCCGGTTCAGGTGGCGCCACCTTCGGCGTCCCATCGTCCGCCGGAGTTCCCCCTGAAATAGCCCGGGAAACACTGACCCTTCCCTATAACGACACAGAGGCGCTCAAAACTCTTTTTTCCTCGGAAGGAGAAAAGATTGCCTGTGCCATTATTGAACCCGTCAGCGGCAACATGGGAGTTGTCCTTCCGGACGAGGAGTTCCTCAGGGAACTCCGACGCCTTACAGAACAATACGGGGCACTTCTGATCGCCGATGAAATCATGACCGGATTCCGCCAAACGTACGGAGGCGCGCAAATCCTTTTCTCCATGGAACCCGACATCACAACCCTGGGCAAGATTATAGGCGGCGGTCTTCCGGTCGGTGCATACGGAGCCTCTGCCAAAATCATGTCCAGGATTTCCCCCGAAGGACCGGTTTACCAGGCGGGCACACTTTCCGGAAACTCCGCATCCATGGCCGCCGGTCTGGCAACGATCCAGAAACTCAAGACCCCGGCCCTTTATTCCCAGCTTGAAGAGCAGGGCAGAAAACTTTCCCAGGGGCTCAAGGAAATCATAGGACGCCTCTCCCTTCCGGCTACGGTCAATCGAATGGGGTCAATGATGACACTCTTTTTTACCCCGGATCCCGTTGTCGACTGGACATCCGCAGCCCGATCGGATACAGCCCTGTTTCAGGTGTTCTTCCACGAATCCCTGAAACAGGGGATTTACCTTCCCCCCTCCCAGTTCGAAGCCTTCTTCCTCTCCACCTGTCACGACGATGAGGTCATCCGCACCTCCATCGAAAAAATGTCCAGAGCCCTGATCGCCTGCCGCAACTGGATTGACCAGGGCCGGCCGGAATACAACCCCTATGAGGAGAAACACTCTTGAGCCACCCACTCGACGAAGCCCGCATTTCAAAGATGAAGACGATTTTCCAGGAAAGCCTTTCCGTCAAGGAGGCGTTCATGAAAGACTCTCTCCCCCAGCTCGCAAAGGTCGTTGACATGATCGTCTCCTGTTACCGGCAGGGTGGAAAGATCCTGATCTTTGGCAACGGAGGAAGCTCTTCGGATGCCTGCCATATCGCAGGAGAGCTTGTCAGCCGTTTCTACAAGGACAGAAAAGGTCTTCCCGCCATTGCACTCGGAACAAACATGGCCACACTCACAAGCATCTCCAATGACTATTCCTACGAAGACATCTTTTCGAGAGAGGTCGAGGCACATGGCCAAAAAGGGGATATCGCCATTGGAATCAGCACAAGCGGAAATTCCAGAAATGTTCTGAAGGCAATGGACAAAGCCCGCGAGATGGGGCTCAGGACCATTGCCCTCACCGGGGGAACCGGCGGGAAACTCAAGGACAGCGCCGATCTGGCGATTGTCGTCCCGTCGAAGATGACTCCCCGCATTCAGGAAACACACATTACCCTTGGCCACGCCGTCTGCGAACTGGTGGAGGAAGAGCTCTTTGCCTGATCCGGAAAGAAGAAGACCTGCTCCCTGGTCTTCGGAAACAAAAATCCACACCCTCGACACGCTCCTTCCGGTCCTTGAAAAACAGCGTCAGGCGGGCCACACCGTTGTCTTTACCAACGGATGTTTTGACCTTCTCCATGCCGGACATATTGAAGTCCTCGAAAAAGCCAGGAGTCTGGGAGATTTTCTTGTTGTTGCCATGAACACGGACGCCTCCGTCTCCCGGATCAAGGGCCCCCTTCGTCCCATCGTTCCGGAAAACAGAAGGACACGCGTCATGGCGGCTCTCGGAGCGGTCGATGCCGTCATCCTGTTCGATGAACCGACACCACTTGAGCTGATCATGGCGACCAAACCCGATGTTCTTGTCAAAGGAGGAGACTGGGACGTTTCAAGCATTGTCGGAGCGCCGTTTGTCCTTGAACGCGGCGGAGAAGTTCTCTCGATCCCACTCGTTCCGGACTCCTCAACCACAGGTCTTGTGGAGATGATCATCAAAAAATATGGACACTGCCCATAGAAATGGCCTTTCCTTGAAAACGATTTTTCCCAATCTGGGCTCCCGCATCAAGAACTTTTTCCCTCCAGCCTTCTCCCCGGGAAAAGAGGTTTCACTCTCCGGTATTCCCATCGAGGCATCCTTTCTTCTTCCAGGGCTGATCCTTCCCCTGGTGCCCGGAAGAACGCTCTGGATAATGGCAGCCAATATGGACCGGGCGAGAATCCTCTACAACGACATCAACAGCTTCAACGCCCTTTTTCCGGATGCTCCGGAGGGTCTCCTCCTCCCTGAAGAAGAGATTCTTCCCTTTGAGGAGGAGAGCCCGCCCGATCTTTTGAGAGCGGAGAGGATCTCGGTCCTGTCCGAGCTCTCGAAAAGAGCGGTCCCTTTCGTTGTCTCGACCTTTCCCGCCATTGCCAGGAAAACGCTTCCGAAAAGACTTTTGTCAGGAGGGCTTTCCGAAATCACCCAGGGTTCTTATGTCGATCGCGAAGAGCTCATCAAAACCCTCGTGGCCCTTGGTTTTTTCAGAGTTCCCCAGGTCACCGCCCCCGGAGAATTTTCTGTCAGGGGCGCGATACTCGATCTGTACACCCCATCCCGACCCGAACCGGTCCGGCTCGAATTCACGGACGATGAGCTGACCTCCATGCGGGGATTTGACCCGAATACCCAGCGATCCATGGGATCTATCTCCAAACTGGATCTCGCTCCCAGCCATGAATGGCTTCAGCCCCTGGACCGGACACCCTTTTCTCCGGAACAGAGAGACTTTCTTTCAGCCCATCAGGCCACCCCGCTCTCACCGGGAATCGAGCGCGCCCTCGGAACATTCTATGAAGATATCACCAGCCCGATCGACTTCACTCCGGACCCAGTCCTCCTTATTGAAGACCCTCATGCCCTCGAGCTTCGGATCAACGACTGGAAAGACCGCGTCTTTGAGTCCTACGCCTCCGTTTCCATCGAGGACCGCAGGTTTATTCCTCCTCCGGAGACAGCCTTCATTCCCTTTGGGAAGGACGGAGAAAGCCCTTTTTCCTTTGGAGGAAACTATTCAAGAGTCGTCCTGTCTCCCTTCCGGGACGACCCGGATGCACCAGCACTCTTTTCTTCCCCGGAAAAGCTGATCAACAGGAATGAGTCATGGATTTTCAGGCTCAGGGAGCTTGCCTCCGAAATGAGGGTCATCACCTTTTTCGGCAGTCGCGGACAACGGGACCGTTTCCAGGAGATCCTCGAAAATCAGGGAATCCCCTATTCCCCGCTTTCGGAGCTCCAGGACAACACCTCCTCTCCGGGAGGAACCATCGAGACAATTCTCGGAGACATCGGAGAAGGAATCTTCATCGCTTCAGACAATACCCTGATGGTTTCCGATACCTTTCTCTTCCGGAAGAAGTACGACCGGACGCGGGAGACACGCTTCCGGACAGCCGCCGCGGCTTTTCGGAGAGACCAGATCCGGCTTGCCGAAGGTGAACCGGTCGTCCATCTCCAGCAGGGGATCGGTATCTATCGGGGACTTCGGGAAATTGAAGTGGGATCCATTCCCGGCGAATTTCTGATCGTCGAATACCGTGACGGGGACAAGCTTTATGTTCCGGTGGACCAGGTCGACCTTTTGAAACCCTGGAGGGGTCCGGAAGGCTCTACCCCGAAGCTTGACCGGCTTGGGGGCCATTCCTGGCAAAAAACGCGCTCCAGAGTCAGAAAGGAGATCGAAAAGATCTCCCAGGATCTGGTCGATCTCTATGCCAAGAGAAAGGCGCTTCCGGGGTTTCCCTTTTCCCGGGATTCAGTCATGGTCTCCGAGTTTGAAAACTCCTTTCCCCATGACCTGACGCCCGACCAGGAAGAGGCAATCCGGGATATCCGGGAGGACATGGAATCCCCCACCCCCATGGACCGGCTGATCCTTGGCGAAGTGGGTTTCGGAAAAACGGAAGTCGCCATGAGAGCGGCGTTCAAGGCTGTCGCCGACGGGAAACAGGTTGCGGTTCTCGTCCCGACGACACTTCTCTGCCTTCAGCATTTTGAGACCTTCAGGGAGCGCTTTTCCGGATTTCCCGTAAGGGTTGAACAAATCTCAAGGATCCTGACCGCAAAGGAGCAAAAAGCCCTCCGCCAGGATCTCGCCGAAGGAAAGGTCGACATCATTATCGGAACATCTGCCCTGCTCGGCTCACAGAACGTCTTTCGTGACCTGGGGCTCCTGATCATCGACGAAGAACAGCGGTTCGGAGTCGGCCACAAGGAAAAGCTCAAAAACAAATACCCGACCGTCGACGTCCTGACCCTGTCGGCAACCCCCATTCCCCGAACCCTCCAGATGTCCCTTTCGGGGCTTCGCGGAATCAGCTTCATCATGACGCCTCCTCCCGGGCGAAAACCGATCAAGACCGCCATCCTGCCCTTTGACCGCCACCGTATCCGGGAAGCGATCGACCGGGAGCTCGCCCGGGACGGACAGGTTTTTTTCATTCACAACCGCGTCAGCTCGATCTCAAGAATGGCTCACTATATCTCGAGCCTTTTTCCCGGCGTTCCGGTCGGAACGGCTCATGGACAGATGGACAGCGCGCTCATGGAAACCATCATGGACCGCTTCATCTCGGGCCACTACCGCATCCTTGTCTCCACCGCCATCGTCGAATCCGGTCTCGACATTCCTCTTGCCAATACCATCATCATCAACCGGTCGGACCTGTTCGGCATCGCTGAGCTCTACCAGCTCCGGGGAAGGGTCGGGCGGTCCGGAACCCAGGCCTACTGCTACTTCCTTGTCTCGGGCGAGGGCGGATTGACAGAGCTTGCGAAAAAACGCCTGAAGACACTACAGGACAACACGGAGCTCGGCTCCGGATACCAGATCGCCATGAGGGATCTGGAGATCCGTGGAGCAGGCAGCCTTCTCGGACACCAGCAGACGGGACATATTTCCATGGTTGGACTCGACCTCTACATGGAGATGGTTGAGGAAGCCATCCAGACCCGGGTTGAGCCGGTCGCCCTCCCTATCGTTCGGGAAACACCCAAAATCGACCTTGGAAGGGAAGCCCGGCTTCCGGAAGATTATGTCGTCCACCCCGGACAGCGAATTGACTTTTACAGGCGTCTGGCACATTCTTTCAAGAATTTGGAGATCGAGCAGATCGAGTCCGAGCTCAGGGACCGGTTTGGCCCCTTGCCAAGATCGGCAAGGGCATTGATCCTTGGAGCGAAAATCCGGGTCATGACCACCAGGATGGGGATCTCGGAGGTTCGGCTCAAGGACAGGGAGATCTTTCTCAAACCCTCAGCAGAAAATGCCCTCTCCCCCGGGAATGCGGGGAAGATCGCCCAGGCCTTTCCCGACAGGATCACGTTTCACAGGGACGGATCCTTTACACTGTCCGGACCGGCTTCAGGATTTCCCGATGATCTTGCCAGACTCGAAGAACTTCTTTCGTAGCGGCAAACTCTTCGGACGAACCCGATCACCCACGCCCACACTCAAAAACCTAAGGAGACGTCACATTGACTCTTTTTCATAAAATCTTCCATTCACTGACAGAAAATTCTCTGAAGAGGGTCATTTTGGCCTCCCTTGTCGCGGGGATCGCAATCAGTTCCGGGTGCAACAAGGCTCCCCAGAAAGGGGTCGTGGCAACGGTCGGAAGTGACTCGATCACATCGGCACAGCTGTCCGCAAAACTTTTTTCCCTGGGAGTCCAGCCTCCGGTCAATCCGAATACGGTATCAGATGTCTTGAACCACATGGTCGACCAGGAGCTTCTGACCCAGGAAGCCAAAAGCGAGGGCCTCGCATCGGACCCCACCATCAAGTCCGAAATCGCAAGGGCCGAAGACCGCATTCTGAAGAAGGCTCTTCTGAAAAAGGAAGTCGAGGACAAGCTCACCGTTACCGATGCCGAAATTTCGGACTACTACCAGAAACATGAAAAGGAAATCCGCCAGCCAGGCTATGTCGAAGCCAGACAGGTGGTCTTTCCGACCCAAAAAGATGCGGATCATTTCAAAAACAGCCTCAGCCGCAAAGGCGGCTTCAAAAAAGCCATCAAAACCTTCAAGGGTGGCCCCCTCGGCCGAATTTTTGAAGGGACACTCCCCCCCAAATTCATGCCGTTCTTTTTTGGTGTGAAAGAAGGAGCCGTTACCGGGCCGATCATTCTTAAAGACGGGGTCCATTATTTCCGGATCGACCATTTTGTCACGGGCCACCAGCTTTCCCTTGCCGAGTCCAAAGAAGGTATCAGGAGACTGTTAAAGCGCGAAAAGCGCACCGACCTGACCCAGGCATTGACCAACAAGCTTCGGGCCAAGACAAAGATCAACATCAACCAGCCGGAACTGGCCACGCTTGTTGCAAAAAGCCAGACGCTCCCGGGGAGTCCGTCGTCCGCTGGCCAAACACCCAAGGACCATTGACCAGACTGTTCCGGTATGGGGGAGTGCTGGCGGGGATGCTCGTCCTGGCCTCCTGTCATTTCAAGGGACCCAATGACGAAATAGCGGGATCCATCGGGAAAGAACTCATTACTGTTTCGGACCTTCGTCACACAGCCGCCTTCATCGGCATATCCGACCTGACCAAAGGGGATCCTTCCCTCTGGTCAGGATCCGTTCGAAAAGCCGTTCTGGCCGAAACCATCCAGGATCAGCTATTGCTCGACTTCGTCAGGGACCGGCGCATTTCCCTGCCTCCGGAGGAGGTTTCCCTGCTCCCCAAGGACAGAACAATGCGCGAACTCGAACGAAAAAGGATGTTGATCCGGGAAGCAATCAGGCGCATCGCTCCCAGGCAGATCGTAACCGACCAGGAAATCAGGACCTATTACCACAACCATATCAAGCGCTTTACCCTGCCTGAAGAGGCGCTCGTGCGCCATATCGTCACCTCCGACCGGAAGGAAGGCATCGAAATCCAGAAAGCTCTGGAAGGGGGAGCCTCCTTTTCAGCTCTCGCCAAAGCCAGGTCCCTGGGGGTCGAGGCTTCCACCGGCGGACTGATGGCTCCCTTTTCAAAAGGGGAGATGCCTCAGCCCTTCGATGAGGTCTTCGATCTCTCCCCCGGAGAGATCACGGATCTTCTGCCATCCACCTATGGGTACCATCTTTTCAAACTCATCAGACTGATCCCCGGATCAGAAAGACCTCTCCGCCAGGTCAGGGGGGAAATCCGGAAGATCCTCATCGCACGACAGCGCCAGAAGCTCCTCGGCTCCTGGCTGTCTGAACAGGAGATCAAAAAACCCTGGAAACCTGCCCGGCACTACAGGAAGATTTTTTCAGTCGATCTGGAATAGAATATCCAGGAGACAGGTTTTCAATACACGGGTTATTGACTGACAGACCCCCAAACAGAATAAAGGCACCTTTTCATGACTCTGCATTCTTTCGGAAGAACAGGAACCCTTTTGGCGAACATACGATTTCTTGCAGGGCTTTTTGTCACCGCTCTCTCCGTCTCCGTGACCGTCCCCGCCCACGGAGAAGAGAAGCCGATTCTCCTTGATTCGGTTCTTGCCGTGGTCAACCACCATGTCATTACAAAAAGCCAGATCGACCGTTCCCTCGCCCCGACGTTCAAGAAGCTCCATGCCCAGTATCGCGGTTCAGCTTACAGGGAGCTCGTCGCATCCCTCGAATACAAGCTCATGATGAAAAAAATAAACGAACAGCTTGAAATGGAAGAGGCTGACCGGACCGGACTGACATTGAGCGATGAAGAACTTGACCGGACTATCGACTCGATCATGCAGAAGAACAACTTCACCGCCCGGTGGCAATTGAAACAGGCACTTTCCGAGCAGGGGATGAGCTACCACCAGTATCGGGAACAGCTCAGAAAACAGATGACGATCCTGAAGCTCATCAATACCGAAGTCCGTTCGACGGTTGTCATCAGCCAGGATGAGGTCCGCCAGTACTATCTCGACCACCGTGAACAGTTTCGACTGCCCCCCCATGTCACGCTTGCCGACATCTTTCTCAAGATCCCCAAAGACGCAACACCGGCCCAGATCGCGGCGGTCCGGGCAAAGGGCGAACATATTCTCCGCCAGATTGCAAGGAAAGACGACTTCGCCATCCTCGCAGGATCCGAATCCGAAGGGCCGAATTCGGACAACGGGGGAAATCTGGGTGACCTGACCAAGGACCAGCTCCTTCCGGAGCTCATAGGCCCCGCCTTCTCGGTGCCGGTCGGGGGAACCAGCGGGTTGATCCAGACGGACAGGGGTTTCTACATCATCAAGGTTCTGAACCGGGAAAGTCATCCCTACAAGCGGTTCCGGGACCTAAAGGCCCGCATCCTGGATGACCTTTCAAAGAAGACGACCAGAAAGAGGCTTCTGACGTGGCTTGAGCAACTTCGGGGCAAATCCTATGTCGTGATCTACATGACCCCTCCATCGGACGAGAAAACCTAGGAAGAGCTCCCATAGAGCGATTCAGAAACCTTGGCAGCCAGAAGGTCCATCCCCTCCCCATTTTTCGAAGAAACCAGTATCGGGGTCAAGTCGACCCCGGGACTTCTGGAGAGGACGGCCATCCAGTCCATCCTGATCCTGGACTGTTCCTGTCGGTTGAGCTTGTCCGACTTGGTAATGACGACCGAGACGGGAAGTCCCATGGACAGGAACCAGGACAGGGCCTGAACATCCGATTCAAGGATCTCCCTTCTCCCGTCGACCAAAAGAAGCATCCGGCTGATATTGCCCAGTCGCCTCAGGAGTTTTCCGGCAATAGCACGGGAATCGGTTGCTTCCTCACGGCCCCGTTGCATATAACCGTATCCGGGAAGGTCGAGGAAATACCCCCCCGATCCGATTTCATAGAGGTTCGCAAGCGTCGTCTTGCCCGGCATGCGTCCGGTCCGGGCCAGATGGTGGCTTCTTGCCAGACGGTTCAGGAGGGATGACTTCCCCACATTCGATCGGCCCGCCATGGCGACAATGCCTCCTTCAAGGGGAGGGATCTCCATGGAAGGCCCCACTGACAGGAGAAAAATGGCTGGAAAATCCCGGTATTTTGCAGATGGCTTTGTGTGTGCAGGGTTCATGTGTGGATCCTCTCTCGATGGTTTGGATGGAGCGCTGATCCGGGTCCAGGAAAGATCCATTTCCCTCCTGGCATTTGCCCACCATCCTTTTGACTCCGGGCTTTCGTCCGCAATCCGGAACGGCCTGTCGGGAAACACTCCCGGAGGGACCGTTCCAGGCTTTTGTGGCATCGCTGAAAACATCGTCTCCCTAGTGGAGATGGAGCTCTTCGGGAAGCTATTGGAATCGGCATCCATGTCCGCCAAAGATGTCGACCTGATCGGGAGCCATGGGATCACCTCCTCACACCACCCGTCGGCCGGTCTTTCCCTTGCAGGGATCCCCGTTCCAGGCCACACCAGCCAGCTGACCAACCCTCATTTATTGACGGAAGCATTCGGCATCCCGGTCGTCTCCGACTTTCGCCGGACCGATGTCGCGGCAGGAGGACAGGGCGCTCCACTGGCCCCGATCTTCCATCGGGCGGTCTTCACCCACAAAAAGATCGACAGGGCCTTTCTGAACCTTGGGGGGATCGCCAACATCACCAGCCTGCCCTCCCGGAACAAAGCCCCTGTCATTGCCTTCGACACCGGCCCCGGGAACATGCTGATCGATGCGGGAGCACGGTGGGTCTCGAACGGTGAAAAGGACTGCGACAGAAACGGCGAAATGGCTGGAAAAGGACGGGTGGCCGAATCCCTTGTTCAAAAAGTCTGTCAGGATCCATGGATGAACCGGACCCCGCCAAAGTCTACAGGAAGGGAGGCCTGGGGTGAAGAGCGCTTCCGGGAAATTCAAGGGCAGATGCCCCGGGAAGCCACTCCGGAAGACCTGATGGCCACACTTACCGAAATTACCGCCTTGTCGGTGGCAAGATCCATGGACTGGATCACCCCTGCTCCCGGGGAGATCATCGTTGGAGGAGGGGGGGCAAGAAACCGGACACTCCTTGACCGGCTCAGGATCCATTTAAAAAGAGAGGTACAGCCGTCCGAGACATTCGGTATTTCCGCCCAGGCTGTTGAATCAATGGCCTTTGCCTATCTGGCCCTTTTGAGCATGACTCAAAGGCCCGGAACCCTGCCCGAGCTGACGGGGGGAAAATCAGGGAGGGTTCTGGGAACCGTTACATTTCCGTCGTCGTACCCCCTTGCCTCAATCCTTTCAGGAATGATTCGCGCTGGAGATATCCATCTTCCGTTCCCAGATCGAGCCAGGGCTCATAGGTCACCTGCCCCCTGATAAAACCGCCCTTTCCGAGATACTCCCGATAAAGGTCCACGATCGAATAAGGCAGGGAAAGGCCATCGCCAAGCCCGCGAAGCACATCGGGGCTGATCAGATGGATCCCGGTAAAAAAATGCGGAACGGGGAAAACCTGATCCTCTCCCCTCTCGAAAGGAGGAAAGGCAATCCCGCCGCTTTGGGTGAGCGCAATCCTTCCGGATTCGGACTTCGGGCCGAATGGAGAAAGAACAAGGGAGGCCCTTGCACCGGATTTTCTGTGCAGCGAGATTCCCTCTTCAAGATCGTACCCGGAAAGGATATCGCATGTGGCAATGACAAGGAGATCCTCGTTCTGGAAATACGGCTTCGCATGAATGATCCCCCCTCCTGTCCCCATCACAGAACTTTCGAAGGACCAGAGGATATCAACTCCGGAAGGAAGCCATCGACTGATCCCTTCCCGGATTGTCTGCGCATCATGATGAAGGTTGACAATAATCCGGGATATCCCCGCACTCGCCATTTGCCGGATAACCCTGATGCCCAGGGGGACACCTCCCACCGGAACAAGGGGCTTCGGAGTGTTCGGGAAAATCCCCCTGAGGCGCGATCCCGCACCCGCCATCAGGACAAACCCTGTCACTCCCGGAGGCCTGACCAACCCTAAAGCCCCGTCTTCCTGAGAAACGGAAGGAAGGACTCCACCAGGGGAGCAACCGAAGGCTCCCATCGGGCCAGTCTCTTCATGTTCTCATGGGTTCCGGAGACCGACCCCATATATCCGGGATTGCCCTTGACGTCCCGAATATAGAAAAACCGGCCACAAGCCTTCATGTTGCGCTGAAGCGCCATGCGCGCGAGAAGGTTCCTGTGCTCCCCTTCCTCAAGATCCCCGGGAAGAAGTCCCAGCGTCTTTCCACGATGAAAATGGGCCACAACCAGTTCATCAAGCAAATCTTCCGGGAGAGATCTGTAGGCGTCAAAAACCCAGGAAGCCAGATCATACAGGGGAGAACCCATCAGCATGTCCTGAAAATCGATGAGGACAGGACCGCGGCCAGAGATCATGATGTTCCTGGAGTGAAAATCCCGGTGGACCGGAACACGGGGCAAGCGCCCCGAAAGCACCATGGACTCTTCCCGAAAGAGCTCTCGCATCCTGGAAAGGATGGCCTGATCGGTGATCGAGACTCCATACTCGAGAAAATGCTCGAACTCCCAAAACAGGAGTTCCTCCGAATAGATCCGGGATCTCAGCCATGCGGAGTCTTGCGGAATGGCCTGTCCACCGAACGCCAGCAGAAGATCCAGGATACGAAAAGACAGGCTCCTTTCTTCTTCCGGATGCTCCTTCAGGTAAGAATACAGACTCGCATCTCCCAGATCTTCCTGAAGAAGAAGCGAAGCATCACCGTTCTCCCCCAGAATTTCCGGCACAGGAAGAGATGCTCGGGAAAGCATTCTCGCGATCAGGAGAAAGGGATCCCCCGGAGGCTCGTTTTCTCCCCGACCCGTTTTTTCCTCGGAGGCCTTAAATCCTTCGGGAACCCCCTTGACCATCAGGATCGCCGACAGGGGGGACTCTTTCGAGATCACCCTGAAATACTTCCTGTTTGAGGCATCGCCCGTCAGGGGAATCACTTCAATATGTTCCGCCCCCACCCCGGCAACGGCCGGATACAGCTCCTGTATCCGGGAATGGAGCCATTCCTGTATATCCCGGGAGAGGGAAGATTTCATCGTTATCATTTAAATTCCTTCCAGCCATCCGGCATCTTGTCTCGCAAATTGGCGACCATCCGAAAGCATGATCGACAACTTTGATGAAAGTTCCGAAAATGCCAATCTGCCCCGACAACCGTATTGGAGAATGCTACCTCCGGACACAGGGAAAATCAAGAAAACAGATCAAGTTCCCATGCTCCTTTTCCCTTTGTTTGCAATCGGTTTTCCTCATGAAATACCGGAGAAAAGTCCTCGAATGAACATTGTCTGACTGACCGCATGTCGCCTCTGCCAAGATCTTTCGGGTTGGTGGCGATTTCCTGGGTCTGGCGGGAGAAGATCCATCAGTGAAATAGTGGTAGAATCCGGATATGCCGGAGCTTCCTGAAGCCGAAACCATCCGAAAACAGCTTGTCCCCTTCCTTTCTGGAGCCTGCGTGGTCTCTCAGCGGACCGGGCCTTATCCGAAGATCTTTCTGTCGGGAATCCCCGATCTTGCAGGATGGAAATTTTCTGATCCCGGACGCACAGGAAAAGTCCTGATTTTTTCCATGGCCTCTCCCGGAGGTGAACCCGGAGTCCTTCTGACCAGACTTGGCATGTCGGGACAATGGACCGTTTCCGACCCGCAGAACCCTTTAAACAGCCATACCCATCTGACGTTTCTCCTTAAGACTCGGGATCGGGAGATCCTCCTGTCTTACAGGGACCCGAGACGATTTGGACGGCTCGAGTGGCAGGCCGACAAAAGCCTCTCCGGAATTCTTCAAACGACCGGACCGGATATTCTCGAGGTGCAGGCCAGATATTTTGAAGAAAGCGTGCACGCCTCCCAACGCTCGATCCGGACAATCCTCCTCGACCAGAAGATCGTCAGCGGAATCGGGAACATCTATGTTTCCGAGATCCTTTTTGAAGCCGGAATTCATCCGGACAAAAAAGGATCCCGGATCACAAAAGCCGAAGCCCTCCGGATTCTCGAGTCCTCCCGGACAGTCCTCACACGAGCCGTTGAGCGGGGGGGGAGTTCCATCCACAGCTTTAAAGACGCTCATGGTGAAGCGGGAGAAAACCAGATTCACCTGAAAGTCTATGGTCTTGATGGCCTACCCTGCCAGATCTGCAAAAAGCCCATCCTCAAAAAAGAATCGGGGGGGCGCTCCAGTTATTTTTGCCCTCTGTGCCAGTCCAAAAGAAAAAAGCCTTCCGCCTGATCAGGAGGAAGGCTTCAAATCGATGAAAACGGGAAACGGAAAATGGATCAGGATCTCTTCGCGGAAGCTTTCCGCCGGGGAACTCTCTTTGCCGACGACTTCACCGACCATCCCGGAACCTGGTCGATCATTGCTGCCACAGGCTCTCTGAAGAAACTTTCCACATTGAGCGGCTCCATTTTCTTCCCGATCTTTTCAATCTGGTCCCGAATAGTTCTGGGATGGCGATCGAGCTCCTTTGCCACGGCACCGACATCGCCCAGCCGTCCGATCCACTGGAGTATCTTCCACTGGTGGTCCGTAAGCATATAGCGCGCACGCTTGAAATGCTGATAATAGGCCAGGAAATGCCGAAATCCTTCGGGAAGGGGAAGCCCCTCTTCCGGCGTGAATCCCCCGGTAAAGGGAGGTGCGTCCAGGATCAGTTCGTATCTGGAAACAAAATCCTCCATCGATATCACCTGATCGATAACGGGAAGGAACGCAAGCCACTTCTCGATCGAAATCTGTGGGCTCCCCTCTCCGACCAGGATAACCGGCGGGATCACAAGATCCCGCCATGCCACGGCGGGAGGATCGGGGAATCTGGCATTCAGAATCATCCTGACCGGTTTCAGAACTTCCAGATATGGCATGATTTCATCCCAGTTTTTGACAAACACCCACGTTTCCCAAAAAGGGCGCTTGGAAGGAAGAAATTGCTCGAGAGAGAGATCAAAAATCAACGTTACATTAGCCAAGAGAGCCATCCGTTTCTATTTTCTGTTGAAAATACTGTTTCTGTCCGACCAACTCCCCATCAAGAAGAGCCCGGGGAAAATACACTTTTTTGATTCATTTTGCAAGAATAATTTAGTTTTATGCTAAATCGACAGTGAGTTAATTTAATAAACACTCTCACACCATGGGGAAACCCCCAAAAGCAATGCTTCCACACAACACTTATCAGAAAAAATGATCCACCGTCACATGAAACATCCGTTTCGAAAATCCGGAGAATGTTTCACAGAATACTCTTTTCAAAAAACACAACTATTTTTAAAATAAAATATTTTTAAATAGCATGAAAATTGCTAGATATTTCGTGGCGATTTTCGCGCGCTTTTACAAAAGGGAGTCCCATGGACGGTTGTCCGACTTTTGGCAGCCAGTTTGACCATGCCGGCCCCGAAACCTTCTTCCATTGGAGCAACCCATGAATCTGACCCTTGATGTCCATACACTGCGCCCCCTGATCAGCGACTATAACCGTCTGGCGGACGATTCCGACTGGAACCGTTTCGGCCTTCTGGACAAACAGGAGATCGACTCTTCTCTTCTGACCCAGGGGCAGAAAGAGGCGGTTATCTTCGTTACTCATATCGAAAACCACACACCGACCTATATCTCCGACTACCTGTCGAGGTTCCCCATCGACGGTGGGCGGGAACTGCGCCATTCGATCCACAACCGTGAGCTCTTTCATTTTATTATCCGCTGGGGTCTTGAAGAAGACCGCCATGCAGAATCCCTGGCTCTTTATCAGTTGGCCGCGGGTATTGCCCCGACGACCGACAAGCTTTTGAACGACATGATCGAGGAATCGATCAAACCTTTCACGATTGGATTTTCCGAACCCGTACAGGTCTTTACCTATACATTTCTCCAGGAAAAAGCGACACAGCTTTATTACCAGTGTCTTTCAAAGGCGGTCTCCGAGCCGGTTCTCGCTCACCTCCTTCGCCAGCTGGCAAAGGATGAATCCCGCCACTTCGCCTTTTTCTCAAGAATTCTCGATGCCTATCTTGATACCCACGGGGAACGGGCGATCGATCTGATTCTCGAAGTTTCCCTCTCTTACCGGATGCCTCTTCACAACACGCTGAAAGACTACAGGAGACGGGCGATTCTGATGTCCAGGGAAGCCCCCGGATACCACCGGAAGTTCCCGGTGGGCGTTTTAGCCGAGCACCTCGAACACGCAGCGGAACGTCACCCTGAACTGTCCGTGCCCCTCCATCGAGCCTCCGCCCGGATGCGTGCCGGGATGGAGAGCCCCTCCCATACTGCCTCTTCCCTGAACTGACCCTTTCCCGCCCACATATCCCATCCTTCGGGGGCCAGCGCATCGGCCCCTGTCCTTGTTCCTCACTTTGTTTGTTTGCTCCCGGATGCGACCAGTCCCGAGTTTCATGATCCTGCAGATCTTCTTATATAAATATTTAAAATACATCAATGAAACATGCGTTTCAAAAGAGAAAAAAAGGAATCCTCCATTAAAATAAAATCATTGTTTTACCTATATTAAAAATATGGCATACCCTTTGCTAAACATATGGCGTTCATCGTCACTCCCCACAACATTCCCGTCCCTCCTTCTTGAGGGTGGGGGGTATTGGGGAATGGCGGGTGTCTCCATTAAACATCGTGTTATTTAAATCCGGCGAAGAATCATTCGTCATGACTCTTTAGAGGAGGTCCGCATGTTCTCAGTAAAAAAACAGTCCAAGGCCAAGCTTGCCGTTCTTTCTCTTGCCCTTTTGTCCGCTGCCGCGCTTTCCCCGGTGGCCTCCGCCTGGGCTGTTGATCCATCGACTGCCCCTTCTGCCCCGGCTTCGAACCCGACACCGATCAATGCCACCGCCCAGGGCCAGATGATGAACATGCAGATGGCCGCCATGCAGAATGCCGCCCAGAACACGCCTGTGGACTCTTCCTTTGACGGAAACGTTCCCAAATCCACAAGCCTGTCGGCAAACTTCGGATGGATGGATACTTTTGACAACAGCTTCCTGAACGGCGGCTACGGCGGCGGTGTCACCGCAACCCACTGGATCACACCGCATTTTGGTCTCACCGCTTCGATTGAAATTGAGTCCTTTGGATTTGGAGGAGGAACTACAGTAAGTCAAGCCCTTCGTGGTGGAGTTACCTCCAGATTTAGTGGTCTTCAGGCAGGAACTCCGATCATTCCGATCACATTGGGCGGTGTCTACGACTTCACCGGCGGAAAGTGTTGGGCCAACCCCCAGATTTTTGGAGATGCCGGTCCTGCCGTCAGCCTCTACGGACAGTCCATGCCGCTTTATGCCGATCTTGGAGTTGGCGTGGTTACTCCCCTTGCCAAGATCTCGGATACCCTGGCCGGAATCGATATCTTTGCCAACATCCGGATGGCCTATTTGAGCAACACTGGCGGTGCATTAAGCCAAGTTGGAAATGCTGTAGCCGGTGGAAGTC
>JAKCCY010000152.1 GCA_021838765.1 Nitrospirota bacterium | reverse complement strand
AAAAAGACCTTGTCTCTTCTGGCGTCCGATTCTTTTACGGGACATCTTACAAAAAAAGACTTGGCCCTCATGAAATCACGTGTGAAGGAGATGTCGAAAGAACCTTCACCTATCGAACTCTTATCAATGCCGCAGGACTCTATGCCGACTGCATTGCCCGTGACTTCGGGTATTCTGCCGACACGACCATTCTCCCCTTCAAGGGCATTTACCTGGAATACGATTCGAGTGTTCTGGAAGATCGACCGGTCAAGACCAATATCTACCCTGTCCCCAATCTGGGGCAACCTTTTCTTGGTGTTCACTTCACCATCAAGGTCAATGGAACGGTCAAGATCGGTCCCACGGCCATTCCGGCCTTCTGGAGAGAGAACTACAGCGGTCTTTCCAGATTTTCGCTATCCGAACTTCAGAAGATTCTTTCCTGGGAAGCTTCCCTGTTTTTATCGAACGACTTCGGGTTTCGGGATCTGGCCCTTCATGAGATCCTGAAATACCGAAAACTCCACATGGCCGAACAGGCCAGAAATCTTGTCAAAAAGATTGACCCTTCCCGCTTTACCCGGTGGGGGAAACCCGGTATCCGGGCACAGCTTTTAAACACAAGAACCCGGACACTGGTTTCAGACTTCCTAGTCGAAGGCGACCGGGAGTCGATCCATGTCTTGAATGCCGTCTCCCCCGCTTTTACCGGAAGCCTTCCTTTCGCCCGATGGATTCTCGAGCGATATAGAACTGGAGAAGGATGGAAGACTGGATCAGGCAATTCCTGAGATGGTTTCACATTAGCCTGATTTAAAAATTCGGTTTCTTCGCATGGGGATACTATCTCGTGGACAAGCGAACCCTCTCTGGAAATCCTTCCATATTAAAGCGATAATTGTAAAGGTTTCTCTTTAAACAACGACTTTAGTGGCACCTTTAAAGACTCATTTCTAGAAAGTTACGGTGCACACTTGATGATTCTTGATATTGTGTCACGCCATTTCCCCGGTGAGGGAAGATGATCCGTATCGCCGTTCTGATTCCCTGCCTCAATGAAGCATTGACCATCGGAAAAGTTATTGATGATTTTCACAAATCACTTCCCGGTTGTTCTATTTTTGTCTGCGATAATGCTTCAATCGATCAATCGGCCGAGATTTCCCGACTCCGGGGAGCCACCGTCCTTCATGAACACCGGAAAGGAAAAGGATTTGTCGTATCCCGAATGTTTCGGGATATCGACGCTTCGATCTATCTCCTTGTGGATGGCGACGATACTTATGATCCGGAAATCGCAGGATCAATGGTGAAGCTGGTCTCGGAAGGATATGACCTCGTAAATGGTGTACGCGTCGCAGAAAAGACGCGTGAGGCATATCGCCCGGGCCATGCAATCGGCAATATTGTCCTGACCGATACTGTCCAACTCCTTTTCGGCGATGCGGTAACAGACATGCTCTCAGGATACAAGGCCCTTTCGCGCCGCTTTGTCAAATCTTTTCCTGTCTTTTCAGAAGGGTTCGAGATCGAAACAGAAATTGTCGTGCATGCGCTGGAATTGGGCGTATCGATCATCAATGTCAAAGCTCCCTATCGAAGCCGGCCTCCCGGATCCCAGAGCAAACTCCATTCTTTCAGGGATGGACAAAGGATCCTCATGCAGATCTTGATACTCTTGAAACAGGAAAAACCGCTCCTCCTTTTTTCACTGTTTGGTCTATACCTGACGTTAATGTCTTTGGCCGTCGGAATCCCGGTCATTCAGGAATATTTCCAGACGGGTCTTGTCCCCCGCTTGCCGACAGCCCTTCTCTCAACGGGTATGATGATTCTTGCCTTTCTAAGCTTTTTCGCGGGTCTCATTCTCGATACCGTCAGCCGTGGACGAAAAGAGGCAAAAATGCTTGCCTTTCTGAGCATTCCCTCCCCTGACCATTCAGAGATCACTTCTCTTGATCCATTTGACGGAAAGATTCTGGACAGTTGAAAGAGAGCCCCGGTCGTTTTCGATTGATCGAAAGGACACTTCTCATCCTGCCTCCCTTTCTTTTTGGACTTCTGGCCCTGACACAGGGCCAGGATGTGAACTGGGATCTCCTGAACTACCATTACTACACAGGCTATGCCTTCTGGACAGGATCCTGGCAAAAAGACATGATGCCAGCCGGTATCCAGTCCCTACTCGAACCGCTTTATAACATCTTCATTTTTCTCTTGATTCACAATCTTCCGCCGATCGCGGTCGGACTTCTTATCGGCACACTCGACGGTCTTGGCTTTATCTTCCTGTATCTTATCGCCGGCATATTCATCGACAAAAGGATTGAGAGAACGTCTTACCGCATTGTTTTCAAGACTCTTCTTGCCCTTTCCGGACTCTATGTTCCCAACTTTCTCTCTCAGCTTGGGAACACTAATGGAGATGTTCTGACCGGACTTTTTGTATTGTCCGGACTGACCATACTCCTCCACCGCATGGGCGATCAGTCGAGTTCCGGATGGATATGGGGCGGTATACTCATGGGAATGGGGGTCGGACTCAAACTTACGAACGCCGTTTACATCCTGGGAATAGCCGTTGCTGTCCTCTTTTCGATGGGAATCAACACGACGAACAGCAAACGCCTGATCTCTTTTCTTTCCGGAAGTGGTGTTGGTTTTGCTGTCACCGGAGGATTCTGGTTTCTTAAAATCTATCAGCGCTTCGGGAACCCCTTTTTTCCTTATTACAACACTCTCTTTCATTCCCCCTACGGACTTTCCGTCGACTCCCATGACTATCGGTGGTTTCCGTCATCTTTTGCCGAATGGATTTTCTTTCCATTCTATTTCACAAAACAACATCAGATTGCCGAACTGAGCATTGAAAATTATTCCTTTATGTTCATCTATGTTCTCATTCTTCTCGTTTTACTGAAGATGATTGTTTCCAGAGCCTTTCCGGTGGGACAGATCAAAGAAGTAGAAAAAAAGACCTTTCCCTTGGATGAACAATTTTTCCTGACCTTTTTTGTTGCCTCTTTTATCATCTGGGAAGTGACTTTTTCTTATTACCGATATTTGTCTCCCCTTGAAGAACTTGCGCCCATTCTGATTTTTCTTCTTCTCCGATACCTCCTCGGCAAGGGAGCCGTGATCGTCACCCTCTCTTTCATTCTCTTTAATGCCATGAATCCCCATTATCCCGACTGGGGGCGAATCTCCTGGGGGAAAAGCTATTTTCAAGTGCGGGGAATCCCAAAAGGACTTCCGAAAGAGGCTCTGGTTCTGGTGGGATCAAAACCGTTGGCTTTTGTGATTCCTGAACTGCCAGAAGATTTCCGGTATTTCACGATCGGAAATCTTGGCGGCATTGCTTCTCCCTTTTGGGATAAAAAAGTTCATGAATATGTTCAAAAATCTAAAAAACCGCTCTATCTCCTGACAAACAAGGATGCATTGTCTTCCAATCAAAAATCCTTGAAAAAATTCGGAGTGCAGATTGATCGATCTTCCTGCTTTTCATTGAAAAACCGGGCCAGAGCCGGGATCCGGCTCTGCCGGTTGAGGAAGATTGCGATTCTTTAAAAACTTCTTACCAAAAAAGACATGGCTCCAAGAGATCAGATGCACAGGAGATGTCGAAAGAAGCTTCACCTATCGAACTCTTAGCAATGCCGCCGGACTCTATGCCGACCACATTGCCCGTGACTTCGGGTATTCTGCCGAAACGACCAACCTCCTCTTCAAAGGGCATTTACCTGGAATATAACTCCAGTCTCCAGGAAGATCGACCGCTCAAGACCAATATCACCCCTTCCCCAATCTGGGGCAACCCTTTCTGGGTGTTCACTTCACCATCAAGGTCAATGGAACGATCAAGATCGGTCCCACGGCCATTCCGGCCTTCTGGAGAGAGAACTACAGCGGTCTTTCCAGATTTTAGCTATCCGAACTTCAGGAGATTCTTTCCTGGGAAGCTTTCCTGTTTTTTCGAACGACTTCGGGTTTCGGGATCTGGCCCTTCCCCTAAAATCATCACATATTGGAGGAGGCTAGCCGTTTGAGACAATGACGCAAAATTGTATAAACTAATGTTTATACAATTTAATGAGGAGGTGGCTCATGTCCGAAGAGGTTCTCGACATCAAACGCTGGGGAAACAGCTTGGGTCTCAGAATACCGTCCGCCATCGCAAAGGAGGCGAGACTGCACGAGAACAGCCGGGTCCGGATCACGGTCGAAAACAACCACTTAGTGATCACGGAGATCAAAAATCGCGATATTTCCCTGAAGGAGAAACTGGCACAATTCGATCCGAGCCGGCACGGAGGAGAATCGATGGCAGCCGAATCGGTCGGAGCCGAAAACTGGCCGTGAAGAAACCTGCAGAAATGGCTGGTCCACTCTGGGTACCGGAGCGCCAGACCATTATCTGGATCGACGGCTACCCGCAGTCCGGCCGAGAAATGCTCAACGTCCACCCCTTCTTGGTTCTTTCTCCCCGGATTTTCAACGAAAGAACCTCCCTCGTCATCGGATTGCCCATGACAACGGCCGAGTACAACGCAGACAATCCATTCGCCATCCCCGTCGGGACGGCAAAAAACCGAAACGCTGGCAAACAAGTTACGTGTTGTGCCATCAGCCCAAATCGTTTGACTGGCGTGTTCGTAAGGCCGGACCCCACCCGATGGGCAGACTGCCGGATTCCCAGTTTACGGCAGTCTGCGACTGTCTGAATCAGATCATCGAAATCGGCAAAGCACGGCCATAGCGGCCATGTCGCTTCTGGTGCTCTATCGCATGCAACACGCCTCAAGGTGTTCCGTATCCAGAGACCAGGAACGATAGCGTTCGTTGAACAGCCCACCCATTCCCCTTCTTGGACTGTAAGGCAGGAATGGCTCAAGCGGGCGGTTTGGCTTTGCGCGGTTTTTCCTTGCTCCCCTGGCTTTCGACATAACAACGGACGCTTTCTGGTGTCGCCTCCCCGACACTTTCGACAGAGTAGGCCAGATGCCAGAAACGGTAAACGACTTCAGATCTCACCGTGGACAACTCCAACCCCAGATCAGGGAACAAATCTCTTCACTCCCGATTTTTCGGCAGCTTTCATCAGATCTTCATCCAGGCTCGCAAGTGACAGTCCATGACGCAGCGCCAGTTCAAGATAAGAAGCATCGTAAGAGGATAGGGCATACCGCCGAGCCAGTTGAAGGGTATCCGAAAGAGCATGATCCACCGTGTTCATATCCACTTCAATATCCAACTCCGAAAGGAGCGAAAGGAATGATGAACTCCGGGCTTCTGTCACCAATCCCTTCCATTCTGCTCTGGCGAGGACATTGGAGACTTCAAGCCTCCAGATCACAGGAACCACGGCAACGTTAGCTTCCATGGCAGAAAGAACACCCGTGGCATAGGCTAATTCTTGATGCATTCCGTCGCCAAAGAACCAGCGCATTGTTATGGAGTTGTCCAGAACAAAATTCATTTCCGGCCTTCCAAGATCAGTTCCTTGATGTTCACATCCCGAACAGGGTGAACCATCATCAACTCCTTCAGTTTCCTGACCGCAAGAGCCCTGTCTTTCCGTTTAATGCCAATGTTTGGAACAAGATCCGCAACCGGCTCACCGCGATTGGTAATCGTAAAACTCTGCCCATCTCCAACCAACCGCAACAACTCGGAAAGTTTCGTTTTCGCTTCATAAGCACCGATTTCTGTTTTCATCATGTTTAGCGCAACATCCCCTCTTTCCTTGAGGCCCTTTAGTGAAAGCGGGGATAATGGGCGCATCTCCTTTTTTTTCTTGATACCATTCCGTAAGTCGCCATGGGTGTGAAAGATGTCCTGACATTAACCTTCATCGACCTAGTCTAAAGACTAGTCTTATTAATGTCAAAACAACTTAAACAAACGCCGGGAGAGCGACTTTTTCTCGTGTCATAGATCCTATAGAATCTCGTCATAGAGTCTCAGGAAATGAGTCTCAGGAAATTTTGCTCCATCTTTTAAAGACAATCGAATTGCCCGCTGAACGCTACCCTTCCGATTGTGGGTTCCTCCTTCCGGCGTTATGTCGAAAGCAGAGAACCACAAAAAGAAGACGAGACCAAAATCTCTTTTTTGGGGTTCACCATCATCAAAAGGGGGGAAAATGAACAGGTGGTTGGGTCGCATCATAATGGGAGCGTCCGTTCTTGTTTTTTGCGGAGCGGCCTGGGAAAAACCTGTGGTTGAGATTATCTCCCCCAAAAACGGCGCAGTGGTCGGAAAGCATGTCATGGTGAAATATGCCTTTCA
>JAKCCY010000151.1 GCA_021838765.1 Nitrospirota bacterium | reverse complement strand
AACTCCCGCCTGATGATCTTGAAGAGATGTCATCCATCTGTCGACTAAGGAGCTATCGATCGGGGCAAGTCATCATTCAGGAGGCGGATTCGGGCACCGAACTGTTTTTTCTTGTCTCGGGATCTGTCAAGATCTATACGGAAGACTTCGAAGGCCGGGAGATGATCCTGACCATCGGGTATCCCAATGATTTTTTTGGCGAAATGGCGATTTTCACGAACGATATCAGAAGCGCTTCTGTCTCTGCCCTGGAAACGAGTACACTGATCTCCATGGAACGGGAAGACTTTCTCGCCCTCCTGAAAAAGAACCCGGTTATTGCACTCAAGATCCTGTCCGTAATGGGCAATCGCATCCGCGAGATGGACAACCGGCTGATGCACATGGCCTTTGGCGATGCCTACTCAAAAATTGCCCGGACACTCCTGAACCTGATGGAAAAAGAAGGACAAAAAACGGACGATGGCGTCCCCTTCATCCAGGACAGGCTTACCAGACAGGAACTGGCATCCCTGTCCGGACTGACCCGGGAAACCGTCTCAAGGTCGCTTGGAACATTCGTCCAGACAGACACGATACGGATCAAGGACAACAAGATCTTTCTGGTCAACGAAGCCCGGCTCCGGAAAGAGAGCCAATCGAACCCCATCTGAACACACTAACGGAGACAGACCATGCAGCCTTACACAAACCCGACACTTTCCCAATGGGGACCAACTGACTATATCATCGTGGCGGGGGTCGTCATCGGAATCAGCATGGGGATCTATTACATTTTCAAGGCCATCCGGGCCATCAACAAATCCTGACCTGATCCCGGAACAGAAGAAGGAAGCCCCTTGTAGAGCCTGAGGTATTCCCCTGTCCTCTCTTCCCAGCTGTTGTTCTTTTCCATCGCATGTCTTCTCAGCGGGAGGAAGGCCTTTTTATCCCGGTAGATCTTCAATGCACGATCCAGGATGTCGGTGACTCCCTCAACGGAAAGAGCCGACATCCAGAGACCATCCACCCCGTCGCTGACAGTATCCCTGAGCCCGCCTGTGGGAAAAACCAGAGGGACTGATCCATAGCGCATGGCGTACATCTGTGCCAGACCGCATGGTTCATAGCGTGACGGCATTATGAAAAAATCGGATCCCGCATAAATCTGGTGAGAAAGAGGTTCATCAAAGCCTATCACCGCCCTGACCATTCCACTGTATTTCGACTCAAGCTCCCGCGCTTTTTTCTCAAGGACAGGATCGCCCGTTCCCAGAAGAAAAAAGGAAAAAGGACTTCCTTTCCTTGAAAACCATTCCTCGATGCCTGCAAGCAAAAGGTCGATTCCCTTTTGCGGAGTCATTCTTGTCACACACCCGATGACAGGCGCATCAGGGAGAACGAACCTCCCCTTTCCCTGAAGACATTTTCGGTCCAGATCCTTACCGGAATGTTCTGCACTTGAAAAAGGAACCTCGATCATCGGATCCGTCGAGGGGTTCCAGATATCATTGTCGATCCCGTTCAGGATCCCAAGAAAACGCTCTCCCCGATATTTCAAGGCCCCCGAAAGTCCGGCGCCCAGCGGTTCGGAGAGAACCTCGTTTCGGTAAGTCGGGCTCACCGTCGTGACATAATCGGAAAAAACAATCCCTCCCTTGATCATTGAGAGGTCGCCGTAATACTCAAGACCGTCAAAACCGCCCCATGAGTCAGGAAAACCTGTCAGAGAAAAGAGTTCGAAAGGAAAAAGTCCCTTGAAGGCAAGGTTATGAATCGTAAAGACTGTCCTGATAGAGGAAAGCGAAGGATCCTCCATCGACCTGAGTCTTAAAAGAGGGAAAAACATTCCCGTCTGCCAGTCATTTCCGTGCACAACATCCGGAATAAACCCGGTCTCCCGCATCCAGGCAAAGACCGCAAGTGACCAGGAGAAATAGCGGATGAAGTTGTCGGGATAATCCTGCCCTGACTCCCCATAGAGGCCTTTACGGTCAAAAAGGTCATCGACAAGGAGAAAGTCGATGACAGGAGAAGGCTGGGAATCTCCCGCATCCCCCTTCTTCCCCGACCTCAGGACCCTGAGTGTTTTTTCTCCCCAGGGGGTCTCAAATTTCAGGGGGCCTCCCGCGCGGACAAGTCTTGGGTCCTTGTCCGCCCCCCCAAAACCTGGACAGAAAACCCTGACCTCCCCGCCATCCTCCATCGCTCGCAGAAGTGCCGGAGGAAGCGCCTGGGAATAGTCGCCCAGGCCACCTGTCTTCATAAAGGGAGAAATCTCGGAGGTTAAAAAAAGAAGGGAACCCGGAGTGTCGAGAAACGGAACGATCCGACCACGTTTCCGGGAATTCAAAGACTGTTTATTATTCATCATCTCCAACTTGTTTCAATATGAACACTATTTCCCAAAACCCGAAAACGGAACCTGCCATCCGGCGCACACCATTTTGCGGGGAGTGGATATTTTCGACAGACAGGATTATAGTGGAGCCAAATGGGTCATGTTCGCAAGTGGTGGGATTAAAAAAAGGAACATCAGGCCGAGGTATTGGCCTTGCTTACGTTCAGAAAGGGATGTTGTGCATCTACCTATTTCAGAACTGAGAAATGTTGTCAGGGGCTTCAATCAGATAGCCGATGATTCGAACTGGAACAGGTTCAGGGATCTTCCGTGGGACGCTCACCGTCCGGATCTTTTGACCGAAGGGCAAAAAGGGGCTGTCTCCTTTGTAACCATCGTGGAAGACCATCTCCCTGGCTATTTTCAGGAGTATCAGAAACTCTTTCCCATTGAAACCGCCCCGAATCAGGAAGCGGCCATCCATAACAGGGAGCTTTTTCACTTCACCGTCAGGTGGGGGCTTGAAGAGGACAGGCATGCCCAGGCATTGGCCCTTTACCAGATCAACTCGGGTATCGAACCTTCCGAAGAAGCACTGGAAGTCCAGATGATCCAGGAAAACCTGAAGGACTTTTCCATCGGATTTTCCGAGCCGGTGCAGGTCTTCACCTATACCCTTCTTCAGGAAAAGGCCACACAGATGTATTACCAGTCTCTGGCCAAGGGGGTGACCGAGCCGGTCCTCCTGAAGCTTCTGGGCTTTCTCTCAAAGGATGAGGCGAGACACTATGCCTTCTTTGCGCAGATGGTCGAAACCTTTATCAGGACCTTTGGCGAGGATGTCCTTCCCCAGATCGAGGAAGTTGTATTCAACTACAAGATGCCTCTTCACAACACCATGAAGGACTACAGAAGACGGGCGATCAAAATGGCCAGGGAAGCTCCGGGATATGACCGCAATGCCCCGCAGTCCATCCTTGTCTCGCTCCTCGAGAAACTCGCCCAGAAAGAAAACATTCCGGCCGCTCCGGCCGTTTTGAAAATGGCCCATAAAATTCGGGAACGGCTGAATCTGAAAATCACTTACGCCACCTGACGGGAAGGTTTTTCCGACAGGTCGGGGCATACCGCTTCATAACAGGAAATCGGAAAAAGGGAGGGAACGACAAAACAGTTCCTTCCCTTTTCTTTGTCCTGACAACCCGGAGAGTCCGATTACAACAACAAACAACCCCACTCTGCCAAACGTCTCCCCGGCAGTTTCAGCAAAGCCCGTTACGCCGTGGTTTGCCCACTTCGATCTCAGGCTCCTCCTTCTTTTTCTGAGCCTCGCCTTTCTGGCCTCTTTCTATGGCAGCGCCCTGGGAAAATACGGGCGGGCAGGACTCCTGATCCTTCTCATCGGAATTTACTACTTCGTCCTCTACTGGGCTACTCACCAACCTTGAGCCCTTCCTTCTTTCGCTTCACCCCCGAGATCTCCCTGACCCAGTCCATTCCCTTGATTTCGATGAAATCCCGAAAATCCTGATCGGACACCTTCTCCGAGAGATAGGCATCAACAATTTTAGTCAGGACAGGAGCGACCTGCTCTCCGGATAGCCGGACACCTGTCCGCTGGTTGAAGGACTTTCTGCTCCCGGTCTGTCCTCCCAGAAAAAGCTCGTACCCGTCGACAGGCGCGCCTTCCTCATTCTTGATCGAGACACCCTGGAGTCCGATCTCGGAAATGCGCTGCTGGCCACAATCATTCGGACAGGCCGTCACATGAAGGTTGAGGGGGTTCGAGAGCTCCCCAAAACGCTCATGAAGGGTGCTGGCGAGCTCACGTGAAAACTCCTTGGTTTCAACAAGAGCGAGACGGCAGAATACATTTCCCGTGCAGGAAACCGTTCTCGAAAGAAAGGATCCGTCAGAGGCATTGAGACCAAGAAGCGCAATTTTTTCAAGAACCAGGGAGAGATTTTTTTCCTCTACGCCTGTCAGGATCAGGTTCTGCATGGAAGTCAGGCGGATCTCCCCGTTTCCCAGAGACTCCGAGAGATCGGCCAATCCGCGCATCACTTCTGGAGAAAGTGCGCCCTGATTGATCGAAAGGCCGATGTAGTAACGACCTGAGCCATCGGGGACCTGATGGACCCCGATATGGTCCCTGGCGGATTTGAAGCCTTCGACCTCAATCCCCGATGGCTCCCAGACAACCGGCGAAAAACTGAGATAGGGCAAAAGAGCCTCTTCAAAGCGGCTTCTGTCCCAACCATGTTCCAGGAAAAGAAATTTCAGACGGGCACGGTCCCTGTTTTCGCGAAGCTCGGAACGATCGCGGAACAGGGAGGCAACACCCCTGAGAACAGGGATCACTTCCTCGTACCTGAAGAAAAAATGAAGGGGAACGGAAAAGTGTGGCCGGGTCGAAAGTCCACCGGCCACCCGTATGGCATATCCGTCTCCATGAACGGGGTGTGTGACCGGAACAATCCCGACATCATTGATCTCCGGAAGAGAACACTGGCTCTTGCAGGAGGCGATCGTGATCTTGAACTTTCTGGGGAGGTTCCAGAAGTCGGGATGCCCCTTCAACGCGGCATTGGCCTCTTCCAGAAGATTTCTGTGGCGCTGGGCCAACGGATCGCCGGAAAGGTCCGAGACAGGGCATCCGGTGATGTTTCTCGTCACATCGCCACAGGCCCCCATCGAATCAATCCCGACCTCTCCCAACAGGCGGAATATCTCAGGAAGATCCGAGGGCGTAACCCAGTGGAACTGGATATTCTGGCGAACCGTGATGTCGGCGGTACTTTTGGCGTACCGCTCGGAGATATAAGCCATCTGCCTGAGAGCCGCAGCTTTGAGGATCCCGCCGGCAATACGGGTTCTGAGCATAAAGAACGGAACACTCCCCCCCGCCTTCCCTGCTCCATCCCCCTGGGGATAAACGCCCCACCATCTGAGCCTGAGGTTTAAAACCTCGGGCGGAAAAGCATCATATCCGGACCGGGCCATATCGCAGATCTCTTCAAGCTGGGTCCACGGATTCACAATCGCCTTGGACTCCTCATGGGCATCGGCCTTGATTCTTGCGGCGGATTTGACTGCGGGATCTTTGGACATATTCGACATCCTCATTTTATCGTTGAATTGAATCACCAAAATAAATGTTTAATAAGTTACTAATATATTATATATAGCATGGAGGATCGAACACGTCAAGACATTCCTGGGGAATCAGGGGTTTTTCCTGAAAGGGAAAGAAGATGGTGCGTGACGGAAAATAAATTGACTTATCTCGGAAAATCCCCGATAGTATTGGGAGTTTTGAGCTTATGATCGAGTGGTGGAAGATTCTGTGACGATGGAGTTTCGTCGTCTTTTTGGGTAAGACTTCAGGTTGAAACCCTGGAAGAAAGCGCTGGGTCAATGGTCAACATGGTTTGCGGGAGGATTCAGGCAATCGATCTTTGTCTTGGGCGTTTGGCAGTCGCCAAAACCCGGGGGTTGTCGCATTGATATGAAGCTTTTTCAAAATAACATCCGGTTCTCCCTCTCTTTTACCTCTGAAAAGATATCGAAACTCCCTTTTCTGGCAAGCTCCCTGTCTGCGCTCTTTTTTGGATTCGCCGGCTGCGGACAGAACACTCCGTCCGGAGCGGCCAACAATTTGAATTTTTCCGCCGGAATAGCGATGTATGCATCTTCAACAGCAACTCACTCTTTTGTTGCCGTGACGGATTACGGAATTCGTCAGGTGTTGCTGTATCCGGGAACGGACCTGACCCAATACCCAAGCCCATCGACGGCCCCGACTCAGATCTCCCCTGTTGCAACGATTTCAGGGCCGTTTCAGGGGCCTTCCGGGGTCTTTGTGTATCCGCATGCAACAAGCACAACACTTACATACGCTAGTGAGATCAAGGCAATACCTGCATGCGGAACACCCATCACTCCGACACTTATCGTCACCGATGCGGTGGCAAACTCGATATCGATTTTCTGTAACTTCTCCTATATCAGCCCGAAACAAGCGCCTGACGTCATAGAT
>JAKCCY010000150.1 GCA_021838765.1 Nitrospirota bacterium | reverse complement strand
TCTCCCTCTCTCCCGACGAAAGGGTGTCATTGGTGCGAGAAGAAAACAGCTCCGGTTCGGAAAAACTGACGATGCAACTGCTATCATTGTCTGGAATAAGGCCTTGAAGCAACCTTCGAGTCGAAGTCAAAAAATTCTCCAGCACTTCCTTGCTCCTCCGGATTCTGAGCCATTATCTGAAAAGACTTCCATTCTAGGAGCACATTCAATAAAAACAAATTAATATTTGCTCAATTGTCCTATTTATACACTTCAAGCAAAAATACTGGTCGCTATAATACAGAAAAAATTCTCTCAACATAATGACCAAGATCACAGAATGCAGGAAGCACATAATCTGTCCGGTTTTGTAGCGCAAGGGTTGTCCGGTTTCATAATGGGTCCAGGGAGGACTCAGAATGAACCGAACGACCGTCCTGCAGGAGATCCGGAAGATGCGATTGTCAGAGACATGGAATGAGTGAACGGACCTTCCGGCGCTACATCCGTCGGCTCAAGGAAGAAGGGAGCAAGGGGATTCTGGACAAACGCCTCACTCAGCCCTCATCAAGACGGGCACCTGTCGATGAAGCCCTGGGGCTGGTCGAAAAAGACCGGAGCCGTCATGAAGGCTGGAACGTGAAACACTTTCACGGCTGGTACCGGAAAGAGGGCGGGACACGAAGCTATACATGGGTCAAGAAGACGCTTCAGGAGAACGGCGCGGTCAAAAAGGCCCCCGGAAAGGGAAAGCCATCGGAAGAGCCGGGATGGAACGCCCTGGGAAGGGATGATGATCCATCAGGATGCCAGCCGTCATCCCTGGGTTCCCGGGCAGATCTGGGATCTGGTGGTGACCATGGATGATGCCACGAACCGGCACGACAGCATGTTCTTCGTTCCGGAGGAAGGAACGGCCTCGATCTTCCGGGGCATGGCGGATAATCGCGAGCCCCTTTCACCGTCATCCTACTTCGATCTCCTGTTCGCCCAGATTTTCTTTGTTGTCCTGACCAAACGGCCGCTTTCTGTTTCTAAATCCTGAAACCTTGGATAGAATCACTCAACATCCTGATCAATGCACTTTGTTCATATTAAAAGGAGCTTTATTAAATCCCTCTCACGGGCTTCCAATAACTCATTCGGGAGAAGCCATCACCCGCAAATCCGGATCCGACTTTGCGGTCGCCTCCGAGTTGTCGGGCGAAGGCGAGTTAATGGGTGGAAAAATCGGCTCCGCCATCCGGGAAAGAGGATCCATGCTGAAAAGGATCGACAAACACCTTTGGATTGCTGAGGATCCGCTACAGATTTTCGGAATCGTCCTTGGCCGGCGCATGACGGTGATCAGTCTTCCGGACGGAGACCTGTTCGTGCATTCTCCCTGGGAGATGACTCCTGACAAAAAGCTGCGGATTGAGGAGTTGGGTCAAGTCCGGTACATTGTCGCCCCGGGAAGATTTCACGATCTTTATCTCGATCAGGCGCTCGCGGCTTTCCCCCTGGCGGAACTTCATGCGATACCGTCCCTGCTCAGACGCTTCTCTTCCCGTCCTGAAACCTTCCCGCTCCCGGACCAGGCTGGGTCCCCATGGGGGGATGCGATCGAACAGCATGCATTTTGGGCGGGTCCCTTTCACAGCGAGACGGTCTTTTTTCACCGGGAGAGCCAGTCTCTCCTCCTGGCCGATCTCTGCTTCCGTCTGGACAACCGGGGCCTGATGACGCGACTTGTGGGAGGAGGGTTCGGAGTCTACCATCGCTTTTCCCCAACCCGGGATATCCGCCTGTGGACGCTGGGACAGAGACGCCTCCTTCGCGCCTCGGTGGAAAGGGTTCTGGAGTGGCCTTTTACGAGAATCATTCCGTCCCATGGGGAGATTGTCCCGGAGAACGGTCGAACGGTTTTCGAAACCGCTTTCCACTGGGTCTTGAGAAAGACATGACGCACTGAAAATTCCTGGAGACAAACTATGGACCCCTTCTTTTTTCCCCTCATTCAATGCTTTGCCAGCGCAAGGAATCGAAAAAGGAATTCACGTCCGGACGCTTTCCGCTGGAACCGTACAGCTCAGGCAACTGGTCTTTGAGCCGGGAATCCTGATTCCCGATCACCGTCATCCGGAGAAAGTGGTCACGATGGTCCTCGATGGAACGATGGAGATGACGGTGGGCGATGAAACTCGCAAGGTGACGGCGGAAGACGTCTTCCGGGTTCCCCCAGAAACCAGTCACAATGGGCGCATTTTTTCAGAGAGGGTCGTTGCCGTTTCATGGTCGCCGGTAGCGCAAAACGGACCGATCCGATGATTCAGCGTAGAGTTCCCCCCCAACGCAGGTGAAACAATGACATCTCAGCACCAAGAGCCACAGGCAATCAGTAGCGTCAGCCAGCACTACGATGATTTCTTGGCTGCGCATTACGACTGGATGTTTGGCGTCCCATTCGAGGCGAAGGTCGCTGAACAAAGGAAACTGTTCGAAGATGCGGGCGTGACGCCCGTTCCCTTTGGATGCGCCATCGATCTCGGATGCGGCTCTGGATTCCAGTCATTTGCCTTAAGTGAACTCGGCTATCGCGTCCTTGCCATTGATTCGAGTGAACGATTGCTGCGCGATTTGGCGGAAAAGGTAGGTTCTCAAGAAATCGAGACGAAGGTTGGCGACATCCGGCAATTGAGTTCCATCGCGAGTGAGCTCAGTGCCGATATCATCGTATGCATGGGCGATACTCTCACACACTTGTCACTTCGAGAAGAAGTTTCGACCCTGTTTCGCTCAATCGAACGCGCGCTTAAGCCCTCTGGCATTGTCGTGGTGACCTATCGGGATCTCGCCGCAACGGAGTTGGTCGGGTTGGATCGCTTCATTCCTGTGCATAGCGATGACAATCGGGTCATGACGTGCTTTATCGAGCACGAAGGTCCCGGGACAGTTATCGTTCATGATTTGGTGCATGTCCGCAGTAGCGATGGAAAATGGAGTCTTCACAAGAGTTGCTATCGGAAACTACGATTGTCGACCGAGTGGCTGCGCGACGAGATGATCTCCGCTGGTTTGTCGGTCAACTTCCAGCGCACCGATCGGATGGTCTTATTAGTTGCCTCAAAGAACCGGCACATTCGGGATTCCCAAGAATCACGTAAAGATCCTCATACGTGAAATTTCGAAGGAAAATTGGGGCATTCAGGGCGGGAAGACGGGTTGTTCCGTTGAGATGGAACGCCCCCCGATATGGTAGACCCAATTGTGCTTACAGAAGTCTTAAAATCTGTCCTGACAAAATGGAGCAAAACATGTGATTCAAGTCATCGAAACAAGTGACACAAATCACATATTATTAAACGATTTACAAAATACTTTGTGGTATTTTTTCAATACATGAGTGCGAGAAAATCTTGGCTCCTTGTTTTTAATAATTCGGTCATACCGGTTTTAGTCTGAAAAAGGAGCAAAGCCCATCTTTGTCGGAAAAAACAGCTCACCGGACAAGCACTACGCCCGGGACGTGAGCGAATCGAAGCACGATTCCTCCGCGGACAGGAAGGGTCTTCATGGCAGCAGGAAGGATTCCTCGCCGGACTACAGCGTCGACAAGAAGAAACAATCCGAGAGGAAAAGTCTCGAATCCGCCAATGAGGGGGCAAGGACAAACGATGATCCTGTGCTTCTCAATTCCCTCCCCCATTGGATCAATCCTGATCCAATGAAGGTTGTCCGCCGGGAAAAAGCCATGCGATGCCCGGCGGACGATTTTTCTCAACCAATCACACGACTCATTGAAGGAGGATCACGTGAATACTTCAACGATCGGAAATGTTGTTTCAATATTTCCGATGCATCAGGAGGTATGATCTTTATGGGATCCGTTCCCTTGCTCCATGCCACGGCGTAGCCCGGAGAAGGGAGGCGGGAAGATCTCATGCCTCTTTATTCGTACTGCCACAAGCCAGCATACGGTTGCAGCTGGAACGACTCCTCCAACTCCGGTTGTCACTGTTCCATCTTTGACCCTTCCGGAGATCAAGGGATAAGATCTCCATATTTATTTTTATTTTAGACGAACGGGAACCGCGGTCTCTCTCCAGTTAATGCAACAAACCAATCCATGCAAGAAGAAAGGGTACAATAATGTTGAAAAGCCGGTTCTACCTCCTTTTTGTCTTCCTTGGACTGTCTCTTTATCCATCAGGAAATGCATTTTCTGACCCTCTTTCCGATTCCTCTCCGAATCCGCCAATCGAGTACAAAGGACATCTGACGGGCGGGATCGATGCGGGAATCACCATCCCTTCTCAGGCGATTGTATCCGGCGCCGAATCGATCGAAGGACCGACCGCTCAGGGAAACATCTTCTACGGTTTGACAAACAGTTTTCTGATCGGCATGAATGCGGGATGGTATCAGACCGGGTATGCGACCGGTGGTGTGTTTCAAGGAAATCTGCAAGATTTCTACTTGATCCCTTCGGTGGAGCTTCGGGGGCAACAATCCGGCGCCTGGTCACCTTTCGCATCTCTCGGGATGGGTGCCAATTTTAATATGTTCAATTCTTCCCAGCCAGGGACATCGATCTCCCCGACCGATACCCTTGCCTTTCTTGCCAGCGTTGGGGAAGACTACTTCGTGACGTCTCATGTGGCCATGGATCTCGAATTGTCCTGGCTGATGAACACCGGGATGTGGACCGAAACGACCCCCAAAAGGACAACAGGCTCAACCTTCAACAACAGCGCAGTCTTCCTGATGGCGGGGATTCACTTTCAGTAACATGCGGAGAATTCATTTGAAATCGGCTGGAAGGGTCTCTAAGGTCCTAGGAAGAATCATTTCGGTTATAGTGCTTTTTGTGTTTTTCGGAAGTTTTCCTTCATTGGGGCGGGGACAAATGATCCCTTCCAGTCTCGTAATCCAGTCGATTCGACAGACAAACCATCGCCGCGATCAGATTCCTGTCATTCAAGGGTTCAGAGCGTTCGCCCTTGAATGACACTTTGATCGTTTCACCTCGTCCGATCAGATTCCGGACCTCTATCTGAAGTCACAGTCCTCTTTCCCTGGAGTGAATACTAACCGAGGATTGCATCCGAACGTTTGAGGTGCTCGACAAAGTTGATATAAGGAAGAGAAACTTCGGCCATATCGCAAACAGCTGGAATTTTTCTCTTGGCCATTTTATCGGGAAGCTGATTCTGTTCTCCTTCATCCAAGATTAATTCCGCTCCATGAGCGCGTGCCGCGGTGATGATGAGAATGTCGTTTTCCCCCACCCCCTTTGGGATGATAGCTGTGCTCACAATAATTCAAGTTTCGGGGATTTATTTTTGAAAGATTATTCTAAAGTAGCTTGAAATAATGGTAGGCACGGGCGGTTTCGAACCGCCGACCTCTACCGTGTCAAGGTATTAAAACCCATGGATTTTGCTTGAGGTAAATCATGATTATGCATTATTTATAATAAGATAATAAACAGAAAAGAATCACGATTAACCATCATTCTCCGATCTAACTGTGCCAAAATTGTGCCAACGGAAGACCGCCTTACGCAAAATCCCGAATCGTCAAATTGACACCATTGGAAGAAGAGTGGTCTGATTCATTTTTCTGTCCTTGGGTTCTTCAAGATCGACCTTCTGTTCCATCTCCGACCGGAATTCTACACCGTAGGGTGCGATGAAGCCCTCCCACTGATCCAGGGCTCGAAGCTCCAGAAGCGGTGTACTGACGTCAGATAAACAACGACCTTCTTGCCCTGCCGAAGAAGGCAGAGAACATTGAGCAGAGTCCCTGGACTTTTTTCTTCCCACACCATGAAACCATAAGTCGCTTCGAGTGCCATTGCCCGATCTTTCTCAGTGTAGAAGGCTCTCCCTTTAACGTGCATCGTAGCGTCGATGTTCCGAGTATTCCAATGGCCTACATTGTTACGACATACGGAACCGGAGCAAAACACCTCCACTTTTTGGTAACCCTTGCTGAAAAAATATTTTTGCAAGGCCTTATCCACCCCATTGGCATCGCCCACGATCACAAGCAATTCCTTCTCCATGATCGTGTGAAGCCTCTCAAGGACGGGCGCAGTCAAGCGAGATATATGGCGGGAGCCCCCAATGAAACCCTTGGTTATCGATGGCTCCGTGTTCAGGTTGTCACGGTTCCCACACGGACAAGACTGGCTCACGCCAATGGTTCGACTCTTGTGGAGAAAAATCAAAAACTCCAGCCCTGCGCTTGCATAAATCCTTCAAGATCAATACAAGGCACACTGAAATACCTACAGACATTTGGAATTTTTGCGGCATTAGGTCTAAACCGCTCTTCTGTGACGACTGTGCCATTCTTGATCTTTGCACAGGCAATAACAAAGGGATCGGCCACCGGCATT
>JAKCCY010000149.1 GCA_021838765.1 Nitrospirota bacterium | reverse complement strand
TTTAAGGAATGTCGCTGTCTTGGCTTCGTCTTCAACCAGCAGGATCTTCACCTCAGATGCTCCTTCCTGTTCAGGACTCCTCTCCGGAGCAGGAACCGTTTTCCCCAACCGTTTTCCCCAACCGTTTCCCCGAGCGCTCTTCCGAGCCTTGCTGGAAGTACTATGTAACCCAGAATCCCATCACAAAGAGTAGGCCCCAAAAATGTTCTCTCCGGCCACAGGAAAAAACACAAGTGCCCCATCTCACACTCTTTTCCTGCCAGCGCGCAAGCGCCTCCTTGTTGGGAGAGACCCTTGTGATTTAACATAAAGGGAGAGTGCCGGATGAGATCAGTTTCTCCGTTCTCACAAAACATGGCACCCTGCATATCATATCGGAAAAAAAGACCTGTACGGAAAAAGTTCCACCAGGTCCACCTGATATTTACGGATCCAACACTTCAACATGAGGAGTTTTTCTTGGCCAGACATTTGATCGACAAACCAGTTAACCTTGAAGATGGCGGCCCGGGCGTTTCCGTTTCGGTCGATGGACGGCAAATCGCCCTCTACGAATTCGAGGGATCCGTCTATGCCGTGGACAACCGTTGCCCCCATCGGGGCGGTCCCATGGCCGACGGACCTGTTTCCGGCCCGACCATCACATGCCCGCTCCATTCCTGGAGTTTCGACATGCGTTCCGGAGAGGCCGTCGGTCGACCGGGAGCCACCATTGCCTGTTTTCCAGTCGCGAAGGATCCTTCGGGAAAGATCGCAATCGAAATTGCCTGATCCATGAATTTCACTTGAGTGACTTGGAATTAAAGGGCCAATCATAAGCCGGATCAATGATCCGGCTTTGTTTTTTCTGCCAGTATCGTTATGATGGTCTCTGGAGGACGGACGTGTTCTACGGCTTGCTATTTGTTGTGGTTGGATCTTTTGGAACCCTCTATTCAGTTGTCCTTCTCCTCAGGCGGGAACGACGGGAAAAGTGGCTAGCCTACATTCTCTCCTCCGCCATGCTGCTTCTATGGGGAGCAGTGTCTCTTTCCCCGCTCAGGCCGGAACTGATCAAGTGGCTCCATTCGATTCTCATCGGATCGTGATCTCGCCCAACACATGAAGGGAGGACCATGCAAAACAATTATCGTGCACTGGCCATCATTCTTGCCGGAGGCGAAGGGAAAAGACTTTTTCCCCTCACCCGGGACCGGGTCAAATCCGCCGTTCCTTTTGGAGGGGCTTACCGGATCATCGATTTTGTCCTGTCCAATTTTGTCAATTCCGGACTTTACAAAATCAAGGTTCTCACCCAGTACAAATCCCACTCGTTAAACACCCATCTTTCAAGGGGCTGGCGGCTTTCCCCCCTGCTTGACCAGTATGTCGACCCCGTTCCGGCCCAGATGCGCCGGGGCCCTCACTGGTTCCAGGGAACCGGAGATGCGGTCTACCAGAACCTGAATCTGATCCTCGACGACAATCCCGATTTTGTCTGCGTGTTCAGCGGTGACCATATCTTCAAGATGAACATCTCCCAGATGATTGAAGCCCATATCCAGAGAAACGCCCAGGTCACCGTCTCCGCCATTCCCGTTCCCATCGAGGAGGCGTCTTCCTTCGGAATCGTCGGAATGGATTCTTCCGGCATGGCGACCTCTTTCATCGAGAAACCCAAAAATCCGGCGCACATGCCCGGCAACCCCCATATGTCCCTTGTGAGCATGGGAAACTATGTCTTCAACACCCGACTCCTGATTGATGTCCTGACCAAGGATGCCCAGAACGAGAACAGCAATCATGACTTTGGGAAAGACATCCTTCCGAAACTGACCCATGAAGGAATGGTCCATGTTTACGATTTCAGCCAGAACACCATTCCAGGGATGACTGAACTCGAACAGGGCTACTGGAAAGATATCGGACAGCTCGACGCCTACTGGCAGACGCACATGGACCTTGTCTCCGTCTCGCCGGCCTTCAATCTCTACAATCCGAACTGGATCATCAGGACCTATCGCCCGCAGGTGCCTCCGGCCAAGTTCGTCTTTGCCGACGAGGAGAACAGGCGCATCGGGGTGGCAACGGATTCGATCGTCTCCGGCGGCTGCATCATCTCGGGAGGACAGATCGACCGATCGATCCTCTCCCCAAGCGTCAGGATCAACAGCTATTCCCGTGTCTCGGAATCGATTCTTTTCGACAATGTCGACATCGGACGCTATTCCCGCATCAGCAGGGCGATCATCGAAAAGGGTGTCAGGATCCCTCCCCATACCGTTATCGGGGAAGATCCCGCCGAAGACAAAAGACGATTTCACGTCTCTGATTCCGGAGTCGTCGTCGTGACCCGGGAGGACTTTGGCAACCACGAGGGGTCATCGTGAAGGGGCGCATTCTTCTTCTCTGGCACATGCACCAGCCGGCATACTGGGATCCGGTCATGAAGAACATCGGACTCCCCTGGGTGAGGCTCCACGGTGTCAGGGGATATAACGACCTGCCCTTCATGGCCCGCCTTTTCCCCCATATCCGCCAGACAATCAATCTGGTTCCGTCCCTTCTCGACCAGATCGAACACGTTGCAGGCGGAGGAGTTCAGGATGCCTACCAGATCCTCACCATGAAACCGCCGGAGGACCTGACTCCCCCCGACCGGGACTACCTGCTCAGAAATTTCTTTTCCTGTCCGTTTGACTCGATGATCCGCCCGAACCACCAGTATGTGAATATCTGGCAGAAGGTCCAGTCGGCGATTTCCGGGAAACCGCCGGAAACACAACTCCCTCCGGATGTTTTGACGAACAGGGAGATTCTGGACCTTCAGGTGCTCTTCAATCTGGTCTGGTTCGGCTATGGTGCAAGGCATGAGCATCCCGAAATCGAGGAATGGCTGAGAAAAGGGTCCGGATTTACCGAAGAGGACAAGGCGGGAGTCATGGATCTCCAGCTCAGTGTTCTCAAGAACCTGATTCCGTCTTACCGGGAGCTCGCCGAAAACGGACAGATCGAGATCTCTGCATCCCCTTACTACCACCCGATCCTTCCCCTTCTGATTTCTTCATCCATCGGAAGCCGGCCACGACCGGGAATCACCCTTCCGGAAGAGTTCTCCTGGCCAAACGATGCCAGGGAACAGGTGCTCATGGCTCTTGACCGCCATGAGAGCCTGCTGGGGATCCGTCCGAGGGGCATGTGGCCATCTGAAGGCTCTGTCTGCCCTGAGCTGATGGACATCCTTGCCTCTGCGGGACTGGACTGGACTGCGACAGATCAGGGGATTCTCGATGAAAGCATCGGCGGGTCCGGGAACATGACCCATCCGTGGCATGTCACCACAGGCCACGGAGACATCCGAATCATCTTCCGCCAACGGGCCCTGTCTGACCGGATCGGGTTCCTTTACTCGCGCTACAACGGAACCGAGGCCGCAAAAGACCTCCTCGCCGGAATCGAAGCCACCGGAGGGGGCTTGTCCGGAAGCCATCCTCCCATTATTCCCATCATCCTCGATGGTGAAAATCCATGGGAAAGCTACCCCGATGGGGGATATCTTTTCCTGCGATCCTTCTTCGAGCGCCTCGACACCCATCCCCACCTTGAAACCCAGTGCGTATGGGAAGGGATCAGGGAGCTTCCCTCCTCGCCGATCCACTCCCTGGCCTCAGGATCCTGGATCAACCATGATTTCAACATCTGGATCGGCCATCCGGAAGACAACGCCGGATGGAATTATCTCTCCCGAACCCGAAATTTTCTGGCCGGGGAGGAAGCATCTGGAAAACATTCTCCGGAAACCCTCCTTCAGGCGAAAATGGAGATGTTCGCATCGGAAGGCTCCGACTGGTTCTGGTGGTACGGTGACGACTTCCAGAGCCTTCAGGCCTACGAGTTCGATCGTCTTTTCCGGACCCACCAGCAAAATGTCTACAGGATCCTTGGAGCGGACATCCCCGTCTACCTCACGGAACCGATCCGGTCACGAGAGCACGATGTGGCGATCAATCTCCCGACCGACTTCATCTCTCCGACAATCGACGGAAGGGTCACCCATTTCTACGAATGGACCGGAGCCGGAAGTTTCGATCCGCAGAAAACACAGGGATCGATGTTTTTGTCCGGGGCCCCGATCCGGAAAATCCTCTATGGGTTCGACCAGATCAACTTTTATATCCGGGTGGAGGTCGACCCCGAGATTCTTTCGGAAGACAACGACCAGATCGCTCTCATCATCCGGATCCACAACAATGTCGAGTTTGAGTGGAAGCTTCCGCTGATGGCCGCTCCGATCGATGTCCCATCAAGAGTCGGAAAGCCAGTGCCGATGCTCTGGGCCAGCCAGAAGCTGGGAGAAGGAGCACTGAGCCTTGCCGCCGCCAAATTCGGCCCCGGAGAGCGTCTGCATCTTATTTGCGAATTATGGGACGGAGAACGGCTTCTCGACCAGTGCCCACGAGGCCGCTCCGTTCCGATCCATGTTCCCGACGACCAGTTCGATCAATCGATATGGAGGGTCTGATGTCCGGACCAAACGATTTCATCTCCCCGCACTCCGGAAAAACCCGGGATACGAGAACGACCATGGTGATGGTTCTTCATCACCACCAGCCCGCAGGAAACTTCGACCATGTATTCGAGGAGTCGCAAAGAAACTGCTACCGGCCGCTTCTTGAGCTTCTCGAAGGATTTCCGGATATCCATGTTTCCTACCACCTGACGGGCCCCCTGATTGAATGGATTGAACAGCATGATCCCGACTATATCGCCCTTCTTCACCGTCTGGTCGCGAGAAATCAGATCGAGATCGTCGGCGGAGGATTCTTCGAACCCATCCTGGCGATGCTTCCACCGGATGCCATCAAGGATCAGACCCGTCTCATGGAAGCATGGATCAAAAGGCTGTTCGGGGGGTTCGACGGAGGCTTCTGGCTGGCCGAGAGGGTCTGGGAAACAGATCTTCCCCTGAGGCTTTCCGGATGCAATCTGACACACACCACCGTCGACGACCACCATTTTCATCTTGCCGGATTCAAGGACGAGGACCTGCATGGCTACTACCGTTCATCCATCGCGGGAGAAGGTGTCGACCTTTTCCCCATCTCGGCCCATCTTCGCTACCTCATTCCCTTTCAGAGCGTCGAGGGGGCCCTCACATTCCTCAACAGGGCGGGGGAGGGAAAGGTCCTGACCTATGCCGACGACGCGGAGAAATTCGGCGTCTGGCCTGAAACCTTCAACTGGGTCTGGACGGAAGGCTATCTCCGGCGGCTTTTTGAAGCCTTTACAAGGGAATCTTCCTGGTTGCGCATTGCAAGCATGAAAGAGATCCGCAGTGAACGGAGCGCAACAGGAATCGCCATGCTCCCCAATGCCTCCTATCCGGAAATGATGGAATGGGCCATGTCCCCCGGAAGCTCCACCGCCCTTCACAACCTTCTCGAGACTCTTTCCGGATATGGGCTGAGAGACGCCGCCATGCCCTTTGTGCGCGGAGGAATTTTCGAGCAGTTTATGACAAAGTATCCAGATTCAAGAAGACTTTACAACAGGATGCTCATCGCCTCCCGGCTGTTTTCGGAGCGTGTTCCGAAAACAGCTCCCGACCGTGATGAAATCGGACACCATCTCTGGGTTTCCCAGGGAAATGACGTATACTGGCATGGACTCTTCGGAGGTCTCTACCTGTCCAATCTTCGCCACAAGGCGTTCGACGGAATCATCGGGATGGAAAACCTTCTTGAGAAAAAGGGTCTTCTCAGCCCGGGAGAATCTCTCCTCGGAGATTTCGACCAGGATGGAAGCCCTGACCGGGTTTACTATCAAAAGGGGTATGTTGCATGGCTTTCCATCTCCGGAGGCGGATGTCTCCAGGAAATAGACGACCGGCAACACTGCTTTCACCTGACAAACACCCTGACAAGACAGCTTGAGTCCTATCATTTGAAAAGCTCTTCCGGACTGAATGACCATCCCACAGACGGAGGATCTCCGGCCATTCTCTCCATTCATGACCGCTTGCCTCCGCCACCCGCCGAAGGAGAAATCGCCTTTGATCCCAGGCCCAGACGACCATTTTCCGAGTTCTTGTGTCACAAGGATGCCGGCCTTGACTCCCTTTCTGGCCAATCGGGAAAGGATCCCATGGTCCGTGATCTCGGAAAAGCGGTCTGGACGCTTGGGGAATGGGACAGCTCCAAAGCCTTCTTCGTCACGTCAGAACAAGAGGGAGAGTCTCCATGGAGACTGGCCAAGAACTATCTTTTTGATCCCATGGAGTTTACCGTCGGCTATCGCCTGACCGGGGGTTCGCTCCCAAAAGACCATCTTCTCGCAATCGAGTTTCCGGTGACACTTCTCGTCGGCTCAGGCGAAGGAAGGGATCTCTGGATCATGCCGGAAACAGGTCCCTCCCCCACCTCTCCGACCACGTTCGGAGAGTGGGGAGATCAACAGGCATCGGGGTTCCGGGGC
>JAKCCY010000148.1 GCA_021838765.1 Nitrospirota bacterium | reverse complement strand
GACAGCCCCCCTGGGAGGCAAAGATCAAGCATCTTTCTGGCGGTGAAAAGCGCCGTGTCGCCCTGTGCCGTCTTTTGCTTTCGAGTCCAGACATGCTTCTTCTCGATGAGCCGACCAATCATCTTGACGCCGAGTCCGTTGACTGGCTTGAGCAGTTTCTTCATGAGTTTCCAGGAACGGTCGTTGCGGTCACTCATGACCGCTACTTTCTCGACAATGTTGCTGAATGGATTCTTGAGCTCGACCGCGGTCAGGGGATTCCCTGGAAAGGCAACTACAGTTCATGGCTTGAACAGAAGGAACATCGACTTGAAGCCGAAGCCAAACAGGAATCTGCCCGGATGAAAGCGATGAAACAGGAACTTGAATGGGTCCGTCAGAATGCCAAGGGGCGTCAGGCGAAATCCAAAGCCAGAATGGCTCGTTTCGACGAACTCAGCTCAAGGGATTACCAGGCCAGAAATGAAACCCAGGAGATTTTTATTCCAGTGGGTGAGCGTCTTGGTGACAGTGTCATTGAGTTTAAAGGGGTTTCAAAAGGCTATGGAGACAGGCTTTTGATCGACAATCTTTCATTCTCCATTCCTCCGGGAGCCATTGTGGGCATCATCGGCCCAAATGGTGCCGGGAAATCAACCCTTTTTCGAATGATCACAGGGAAAGAGTCCCCCGATTCCGGCGAGGTTGTCATTGGAAAGAGCGTGAAACTTGCCCATGTTGATCAGTCCAGGGAGATGCTTTCGGGAAATAGGACGGTGTTTGAGGAAATTGCAAATGGGTCTGAGGTCCTGAAGGTGGGTAGCTACGAAACACCATCACGAGCTTATATTGGTCGATTCAACTTCAAGGGTCCGGACCAGCAGAAGATCGTTGGAACGCTTTCCGGAGGTGAGCGTGGCAGGCTCCATCTTGCAAAGACACTGATGTCTGGGGGAAATGTCCTTTTGCTGGACGAACCCTCAAACGACCTTGATGTTGAAACATTGCGGGCTCTTGAAGATGCGCTTCTTGAGTTTGCCGGGTGTGTTCTTGTTATTTCCCATGATCGGTGGTTCCTTGACCGTATCGCAACGCACATCCTTGCTTTCGAGGGCGACTCCACGGTTACTTTTTTTGACGGAAACTATCAGGAATACGAGTCAGACAAGAAAAAGCGTCTCGGTGCCGAAGGAGCAAAACCCCGTCGACTCAGGTACAAGCCAATCAGCCGGTAAGGATTTCACATGTCCTGCTCCCGTCAACCTGGGGGGATTCGATATTCCCAAAGACAGGGGATTTGGCGCTTTGCTTAAAACCAGTGGAGCACCCGATGCCCCACGCCCGCTCCTGCAAGGAGCATCATCAGTCGTCCCCCATGGGTTGTTTTCCAGATCATTCCATAATGTTTTGTTCCATCTCTCTCCCGATTAGCTGGAGAAGACCAGAAGCTTTACACACCTCTTTTATTATTTTCCGACAGGATGGGATAGGTCGTTTTTGCGGGAGGACTGAATGATGGAGAGGATAGATTTTCGTGCAGAAGGCATGACCTGTGAGCATTGCGCCCTGACGATCGAGCAATTGCTCCGAAAGACTCAGGGTGTTCACTCCGCACACGTTTCCTTCTCGAGCAAAAGTGGCCAGGTCAATCTCTCTGGTCAAACCTCTTTTGAGGAACTGAGACGAAACGTCAAGGAAGTGGGTTATGACCTGTTGCCCATTGCCAAGGACTCTTTAGCGGAGACGTCCCCTTCTGCTGCGCAATCTTTGCGCCATATTGTCATCATTGGAGGTGGATCGGGAGCCTTTGCGGCTGCAATCCGGGCTTCCGATCTCGGAGCCAGGGTTACGATTGTCGAGCGTGGGATGATCGGCGGAACCTGTGTCAATGTCGGGTGTGTTCCTTCAAAGATACTGATTCGTCAGGCGCAGCATATCCATCAGTCGATGGTGCCACCATTTGCTGGGATTGTGGGGAAAAAACCGGAGTTTTCCTCTTCTCTTCTCGAAAAACAGAGGGAAGAAAGAGTTTTTCAACTGAGGGAAGAGAAATACAGTCGTCTCCTGAAGGGGCTTCCGAATGTGAGATTCCTTGAGGGGACGGCCTCCTTTGAAAGCGGGCGAATTGTGCGTGTCATCAAAAAAGGCGGGGCGGAAGAGGATCTGGTGGCGGACCGAATCCTTGTTGCGACAGGGAGTCGTCCCATTATCCCGGACATTCCTGGACTTGAGGGGACTCCGTTCTGGACTTCGACAGAGGCCTTGCTCTCAAAAGGTGTTCCACGGGAGATGCTGATTCTGGGAGGGGGATTCGTTGCGCTTGAAATTGGCCAAGCCTGCCAGCGGCTCGGGAGCCGTGTGACCATTATTGACAGAAATCCGCAAATCCTGAAACGGATGGATCCGGCCATTGGAAAAAGTCTCAAGACCTACCTTTCTGAGGAAGGGATTCGTTTCCTGTTGAGTGCAAAAGTTCTCGGGGTAGACTATGAAAAGGAAAGGTTTACGGTCCATCTTGACGGAATGAAGGTTGAGGGAGATGCTTTCATGGTTGCGGCGGGACGGGCCCCTAATACCGATGGATTGCACCTTGAAAAGGCGGGAGTCCTGAGGAATTCTCAAGGAGCGATTATTGTCAACGATCAACTGGAAACAAATGTTGACGGTGTTTTTGCCGTTGGGGATTGCACCAATCTTCCTCAGTTCGTCTATGTGGCGGCGGCATCCGGGACTCGAGCCGGGATCAATATGATGAAAACAGAGGTGGCCAAACTGGATCTTTCCGTTCTTCCTGAGGTGATTTTTACTGATCCACAGGTGGCAGTAGTCGGTCTTGCCGAGGCGGATGCAATCCTGAGAGGCATGGAGGTTGATGTCAGGACCGTTTCTCTGGATCAGGTTCCCAGAGCCCTTGCCAATTTCGACACCAGAGGATGGGTGAAGATGGTGGCCGAGAAAAAATCTGGCCGCCTTTTGGGAGCTCAGGTTTTGGCTCCGGAAGCCGGAGAGGTGATCCAGACCGCTGCCATGGCGATTTCCTGCGGGAGGACAGTCCAGGAGATCGGAGACCAGTTTTTTCCGTATCTTACGATGGTAGAAAGTCTCAAGCTCTGCGCCCAGTCATTTTACAAGGATGTAAAACAGCTTTCATGTTGTGCGGGATAGGATCAGTCTATCCGTCGTTTTTTTATCCTTCTTTAAGGCAGAATACCCCCTCTTAGGCGTTTCTTGCCAAGAGGGGGATGAATGCTTGCATCTTGTTTTTTAAGGATATGCGTGGTATTCCATAAACAAGATGAAAGCCTATCGATACCGGATCGAGCCGGATGAAAAACAGGTCGAGTTTCTTGCCAAACAGTTCGGATGCTGCCGCTTCGTCTACAACTGGGCCTTGGATCTCAAAACGAAAGCGTGGCAGACGGAAGGGAAGGGGATTTCCGTCTTCGAGATCAGTCGCCAAATGACGCTTCTCAAAAAGGAAAAGGAATGGCTGTCGGAAGTCGCGTCCCAGCCTCTCCAGCAATCCCTGATCCATCTCGACAAGGCATTCACGGGGTTCTTCAAGAAGAAGACCGACTACCCGAGGTACAAGAGCAAGTGGGGAAAACAGTCGGCCTCTTTCCCCCAAAACGTCGAAGTGGAATTTTCCTCCGGAACGATCGTTTTTCCGAAAGTCGGGCGCATCAAGACCCGGTTCTCCCGGACCTTCACGGGAGTCGTCAAGACGGTCACGATCACCAAAACTGTGACTGGAAAATACTTCGCCTCCGTTCTGGTCGAGAGCGAAAACCAAGCTCCCGTTCCCGTTCCGGATGTCGAAGAAACGGCCGTCGGTCTCGATCTTGGGCTGACCCATTTCCTGACGCTCAGCACAGGAGAAAAGATCGAGCATCCGAATCATCTCGAAAAAGATCTGGATCGAATCAAAACCTTGCACCAGAGAGTCAGTCGAAAGAAAAAAGGCTCCAAGAACAGAAGGAAAGCTATCGTCAAGCTGGCATTGGCCTATGAAAGAGTCTCCAACAAACGGGACGACTTCCTTCAGAAAGTTTCGACAAGACTCGTCCGGGATTTCGGAACCTTGTGTTTCGAGGATCTGAACGTCGCCGGAATGATGAAGAACCGGCATCTGTCCCGACATATCGGACAGAGCGGATGGTCGAAGTTCAAGATTCTTTGCGAAGGAAAAGCCTCCGCAAACGGAAAACACATTCGGACCATTGGACGATTTGAGCCAAGTTCCAAGCTTTGTTCTTGTGGATATCGCAACAAAGACCTTTCCTTGTCCGATAGAATATGGACCTGTCCTGTCTGCAAAACAACCCATGACCGGGACATTCTGGCGGCGAACAACATCAAGCGTTTCGCTTTCGTAAAACAGAATACATCCGGGGGCACCGGAGGTGAGTCTGGGGAGATGCCCGTCAATAAAAGGGATCGAAGAACCAGAAAATCTCAGGAGTGATCCTGGGAATCCCCCGCTATAACCGCTTCTCAGGTTTAGCGGCGGGAGGATGTCAAAGGAGGACTTGCCTATGAGGATCGATGTCCGATGAGTCCCTCGATCGGGAAAGTGGCAAGGCTTTCCGGGGTCAGTATCGATACGATTTTTCTTTCGCAGAAACTAAGGGAGCTTTTTGGGCTTCGAACAGCGGAGGAGACTTACTGTGAGTCGGTGCAGAAGATGGCAGAGGGGAAGATCCGTGTGGCGTTTGAAAGGTTTCTGGACCGTTGCAGGGAGTCTGACAATATAGCGTCCGTCTGTCCCCTTCTTGATGTATTGGGAAAACACGATGGCTAAATGCTGGACAAGGATTTCAAGGAGTCTTTTTCTGCCGGTTTTTTGATTTTGGGCAAATCATGAAACTGACCCGTCCACCATTCTGGATGGGTCAGTTTTTCAGACCCCAAGCTAAAGCCAGACGTTGATTCCGAACATCATGGTGGTAACGGCACCCACATAGGCGGCAGCCAAGGATTCATAGGAAAGATTGGCATAGAACTCAAGGTGTGCGTTTGCCTGGACAGATGCCCCTATGTCGGCCTGAAGTCCGGCAAGGGGTCCCGGAGTGTCAAATGTTCCGACAACTCCTCCGAGCTGCCCGTTGAGCACCACATAGCGACCAAGCTGGTCGAGGGTGGAAAGGCCGGCAAAGCCAAAGTTTGATGACAGAAGAACGGGGACGAGATTCGTCGCATTCGGAATGAATGGTGTAAATGTCTGGGTATCATAGCCAAAAACCAGATGAAGATCCGGTTTTTTCAGGAAGTCCCAGTCCAGCGCAAACATTGTATTGTGGTTGATTCCAAAAGGTGTCTGGCTTCCCCCAAGTGTGTCGTAAGTGTATTCATATTCGCCCGACAGGGATAGTTTTGGCATCAGGGATAGGGTGGCGTTCAAAAGCCCTCCGGACTGAAGGGCTCCTTCGAGAATGGCCTGTCCATATCCGCTCCATGGCAGCTGATACCAACCTTGTCCATCGATCCTGAGTCGACCGAGGGGAAGGTCAAGGTGTCCATAGAGTCCGGCATTGACCTGATTTCCGGCAAAGACATCCCCCGCGTCCATAAGATATTGGATGCCATCCGGTCCCTGCCCATCCACCCCCGCAAAAAGATAGGACTCAAGACCGCTTGTTTGTCCCGATGCGGAGCCTACGTAGAAATTGGTTCCGGCCTGGAAGTGGAGCGTGTCTTTTATGAGCGGTGTTTCCGCGGTGATGCCGGTTCCGATCGATGAGCCGCCTGAGTAGCCGATGTCCACATTCTGTATGTGAATATGATAATCAGAGTTTTCAAGCTCGTAAGTGGACGGTGACTGGAATGGCGGTGGGATTGGTTCCTGAAAGTTGATGTTCTGGTCGAAGGTTTCAAGAGGTGGGGTGGACAACGCAAGGACGGCGAGCGTTTTTTTGTCCTCGGCGACCTTCTCTTTTTCATCACTGGAGAGTGAAGGATCTTTGGAAAGCCTGTCCAGAATCTTTTTTGATTGGGACATGTCTCCCCGTTCCATCAAAAGTTCCGCTTTCAGCCTGAGAAATGTCCTGTCTCGGGGATATTGCCTGATCCCTTTGTCGAGGATTGCGATCCCTTTGCCGGGTTGATGAATTTTTCGGGCGATCCGGGCTCCAAGGGAATAGGCTTCATGATTTTTAGGGTGAAACTTGATGTAGTTACCAATTTGCTGCTCGGCCAGCGAAAACTTTTTTTCAGAAATACTTTCGTTGATTGTATTCCAGTCATGATCCGTAGGGACGGACTGTTCGGCGGCAAATGTGTTCTTGATGCCAAAAAGGGCTCCGGTTATGGAGCCCAAAACAATAATCATGAGAAAGGCCGGTAACCAGCCGGCCTTCTTGTCGATTCTTCCCATTAACGCGAGTGTCTGTGCATTTTTGCATGGTACCCGGAATGGTGTTCCGGAGAATAAAGCCTGGCAATCCTTACCCGGGATCCCTGCATGATCTCTCGTGTGGCTTCCCTGTGCATTTC
>JAKCCY010000147.1 GCA_021838765.1 Nitrospirota bacterium | reverse complement strand
TGTCCAGTGTTGAACAGGAGCTCTTTCTTGAAGAGGTTTCCGATCATGAAGGGACGTCTGTGAAAAATGAATGGACGGGTCGAGGACTGATATCGTATCGACTCTTTTTTCCGGTTTGTCCTGACGACTGGATTCTTCGGAAAGAATGCTCAAAAGCCATAAATTGAATGCAATCATATGGCATTTTCAATTCTCCCGGTGAAACTTTTATCCCGGCGGGGAATCCTGTCCAGAGTTTGGGGAGATGAACCCATTGAAATCACTCCGAAAATTCCTTCTGTCTGTCCTCTTCATATCCATGGCTATGATTATTCTGACTGTCGGGGAAGGGAGGGCAGGGGATCTTCCGACAGAGACACCGATCAAACATGTCATCGTGATCATCGGTGAAAATCGCTCTTTCGACGATACATTCGGTGCTTTTGTTCCTCCCCCAGGGCAATTTGTCCTGAATATCCTGTCGGAAAGAATCATTGGAGCGGATGGAAAACCAGGCATAAATGTTCAGTCGGGCCGTCAGAAAGAGGCCTCCGACTTGAGCCGGTACAGTGTTGCCCCTAATATCATTGGCGAATTCTCCACTCTACCGTCTCCAGGCAACAGCGAGGTCTTCGGGAGCCACTCGATTGGGGCGGACCCGATGTTCCCCCCGGTCCTTCCGAACGCTCCCTTTCAAATCACGCGCTACGTTCCCTATCGGGATACGTTTGTTGGCAGTCCGGTCCACCGCTTTTTCCAGATGTGGCAGGAGACCGACAAGGGGGCCATGGACCTGTTCCCATGGGTCGGGATGACCGCCGGAGAAGGAGGGGATGGAAACGCTCCGCCGTCTCCATTTGGCCAGGAAACGACGGGAGAGGGATCGGTGTCGATGGGGTTCTACAACATGAGCGCCGGCGACGAACCGGTTCTTTCCCGTCTTGCCCGTCATTATGCTCTGGCGGACAACTATCACCAGGTGATCATGGGCGGAACGGGAGCAAACCATATCGCGATCGGAACGGCCGATGTGGCTTTTTACAGACCTTCCGGAATTCCCTCCACCCCTCCATTGGCTCAGATTGAAAATCCGGATCCCCGGAAAGGGGGGCTGATCTCAGCTTCCGGAGTGGCGGAGGGAAATGTCTACACCAATGACGGATATGGAGACCACCGGACAGGAATGGGCGGAAATTATGTGGAGTGCGAAAATCTCAAGAGTCCTGGCGTCGGCTCGATCAGGCGCTATCTTTCGCAGCTGCCCTACCGGGTGTTTTCTCCCGGTGGGCCGGCAGACTGCGCTCCCAAGACCTATTATCTGGTCAATAACTATGACCCCGCCTACGATGGACAGGGAGTCAGGATTCCTCTGGTGAAGACTCCGTTTCTGGCTTCGCCCCAGAGCATTCCTTCGATCGGGGATGCTCTGTCGGCCAAGGGAGTTTCCTGGGGATACTTCGGACAGGGCTGGAACCATGGGCACCCCACGAAGGAATACTGCGCACACTGTAATCCGTTTCAGTTTGAAACGTCGGTCATGACCACAGACCTTCGAAAGAATTTGCAAGGGTATAAGGATTTTCGCATTCGGGTCGAAAAAGGAACGCTTCCTTCCGTGTCTTTCGTCAAGCCGGGCAACAGCGTTGATGGACATCCTGGCTATTCATCCCTCTCGAAGTTCGAGCGTTTCCTTGAGAAAACCGTCGCTCTCATCCGGAGCCACCCCGAACTTTATAAGAATACGGCCATTTTCATCACCTTCGACGAAGGGGGAGGTTATTACGACTCTGGCTATATCCAGCCCCTCTGGTTTTTCGGAGACGGGACGCGGGTTCCCCTGATCCTGATTTCGCCTTTCGCCCGAAGGGGGTTTGTCGACCACACCTATTACAATCATGTCTCACTGATCAAGTTTATTGAGAAAAACTGGCATCTTGGCCCGTTGTCGAAAAGGAGTCTGGACAATCTCCCCAATCCGATTATGCCTCGTTTTCCCGAACATCCTGAATCCCTTCCTCCGGATCGTCAAAGGAGCTTTTATATCCCTCAAAATCGACCGTCCATCGGAGATCTGACGAACCTGTTCGATTTTTCCCACAGAGACTGATTCAATCTGAGTTGGGAAGGATAACATGTCCGCTGTGGCCATTTTATGGTTTGGGGGTAGTATCGTTCCAAGGTTTTAACGAAAGAATACATTGATTTTCTTCCTTAGACGGAAAACAAAGGACTGTGTTTCCGGTCGCTGGAACAGATTGTTAGAGATCAAAGACGTGATCACCAGAGACGCTCCCAAAATTTCGCCGGAACTCACATGTTCTCCCGTCATGAAAGAAATACCGAGAGCGACAACCGGCACAAGATTGATAAAAAGAACCCCGTTTACTGATCCCAAAAGGCGATTGCCTGCATTCCAGGCAAAAACGCCCAAGATACCGGCACCAAGGATCATGTAACCAAGATCCCATGTCACCGAATAAAGCTGTTCCTCGTTCGGGAGATGAAGCCAGCCGATCATCGTTCCAACTCCTGTCAATCCGATGATGGAAAGACTTCCCAATGCGCAGGAAAGAGCCGTATACCGAAGCGGCGACCAATCGGGAAACTGGTTCCCTCCCCTGGTGTAGAAAACCCAGCAAAAGACCCCCGCCAATATAATCGTATCGGCAAAGAGACGGGATCCCATTGACTTCAGAAGACTGAAATCACCTTTCGTAACCACAAGAAGAACTCCAATAAATGCGAAGACAAGCATCAATATCGTAAAGGATGCCGGTTTTTTTCCGGAGGCATACCATGTCACGAAGGCCGCCAACAAAGGCATGGTAGCCGTGATGACCGCTGCGATAATGACCCCGTCGTGTCCCGAAATTTCCTGCTGTCCCTTAAACACCAGAAAGCCAAATCCCGCAAAACCCAACGTTCCGAAAACCCAAAGGGAGATCTCCCTTCCTTCTGTAGCAAACGCATGCCGCCCTTCCAAGAAGAAAAGGATCACCAGAAACAAAATGGAGGCAATCCCATAACGAATCGCCGTTAAATAAAAAGGATCCATAAATCTCAAGGCATGCTCCATCACTGGGAACATCGCTCCCCAAGAGGTGACCGCCAAGACACACATGAGAACGCCCAGAAAAAACGAATTCCCCATCACTATCACCTCCTTAAAATACAAATATCGCTTCTTGCCGACTGTTCTATTAAATGATAAAGTGCAAAATTACATTAGTAAAATTAATAATTATCATTTGAAGGATGAGAATAAATTCATATGACAATCATTCAGCTGCGTGTTTTAATGGAATTGAAAGACTTGGGAAACTTTACGGAAGTGGGAGAACGTCTTGGAATTACCCAATCGGCGGTTTCCCATGCGTTGGCGTCTTTTGAAAAGGAAATAGGCCTTATCCTTTTCAACAGGGATCGGCGGGGAGTCGTCCCGACGGAAGCGGGACACCGGATTCTCGAGCACGTTCGGGAAATCCTGCTTCGTGTGGACCGTATTCAGGAGGAGGCGTCATCCCTTTCCGGACTCAAGATCGGCAAAGTCAGGGTCGGCGCTCTCCAAAGCGCAGCGATTCGTATGATTCCTGGGATTATGGGGACCATGAGACAGAAATTTCCTGGGATCGAGATTTCCGTCTTTGAGGGAACCGATCAGGAAGTTCTGGAATGGATGAAGTCAGATACAGTAGACCTAGGAATACTGACGGCCCCTTGCGCTAGTAGTCTGGAGGTATTTCCACTGATCTCGGACCGGATGTTCGGAATCCTTCCAGAAAATCATCCTCTCGGAAACCGGCAATCTCTTTCACTCGACCAGCTCTCCTTGGAACCGATTATCCGGTCTTTGGGAAGTTGCGGAACTCTTGTGGCCTTGGGATTCTCAAAAGCCGGACTATCCCCGGGACTGAAAACAATCGAAGCGAGAAATATTTCAACGGTTTCCGCCATGGTTCGCTCCGGAGCAGGTTCGGCCATCCTGCCTGGATTGGCCGTACCCAAGGACCATACGGGAATCCGGGTCATTCCCATCGACCCTCCCATTTTGAGACAAATTGTCCTTGCAGCTCCAAAGTTCCAATCCTTATCTCCAGCCGCCAAAGTCTTTGTTGAACATACCAGGGAGTGGGTCGGTAAACGGTTTGAAGATTTGGGCTGATGGATTTCCTTTTTTGTTTGATTATTCATTCGGGAATCAGGGAAAGTGAGTGATATTATCCCGAAAATTCTCAGAGAAGAATTTTTAGACCTGAAAAAATCAGAAAACTGACACATTATTCTTGCGGCAGGTGACAATTCATCGTTCGACTCCTACATCCGAGTTTTTTCTATCCAATCTTCCATGTCCATGGACGGAACTGCCGAACATTTCCGTCCATGGCTCTGATTCCAGACCACTCCCAATGCTTTTCCTTTCTAAAAATGGAACACCGTCGGAAGGATCAATGACAAGACGATCAGTCTGGGCAGATCTTTCAAGAGATCCAATTGGTGAATCCCAAAATCGGGAAATTTTTTCAAATATTCTCCGGAGGATCCTTAAGTTATTCTGCAAGAGATTTTGGTGATATAATCTTTTTTGCACATTGATCATTTTTTGACAACCAGAATGGGTTTAAGGGGACATAATGGCAAGCCCAATTGGATATCAATGGATTATCGACAATTTGGATCTTCGGGTTCCCGGGAGTACGACCATATCGACCATTGGGGAACCCGGAGAGTCTTATAGAAAAGATCACCCGTTTCAGAATATCAGGGTCTTCCGGAAGGAGTATGCGGTTCCGGATACTCCGATGGCTCACCTCTCTTTTGCACTGAAACATGAAGAAACGGATCTCTTCCTGATCCAGTGCATTTTTGACAAAATCGGAGAAGACGTGATTTCGGATTTTGTCATGATGAATCCGGGAGGGCTTTATGAGCGGAAAATCGGATTTCTCTATGAGTTCCTGACTGGAAGGACACTGCCAGACCCGAAAATCCATAACGGAAATTACGCCGGGTTGATCGATGGCAACTTGTATTTCACCGGAGAAATTCGGAAAAATAAAAAGTGGAGGATCGATGACAATCTTCTTGGGGACCGGACGTTCTGTCCGGTCGTCAGAAAAACCCCGCTCATTTCCGAATATCTGGCCAAGAATCTTGGAGAGAGAGCCAGGGAGCTTCTCAAGTCCTATTCTCCTGAACTGGTCCATCGAGCGAGTCAGTACCTTTTCCGGAAAGAAACGAAATCCTCTTTTCTCATAGAGAGAGAAACGGCCAGCATGAGCCGGATCGAACGGTTTTCCAATGCTCTTGAGAAAAGCTCCTCATATCCCTGTGAATCACTCCGTGACTTTGTACGGATACAAAATCTTGTCGTCGATCCCTCCTATCGGGAATCAGGCTATCGTTCCGCCCAGAACTATGTCGGGGAATCCCGGGTCGGCGGGGAAGTGGTCCATTATATCGCTCCGGATCCCCAGGATGTGGAATCTCTGATGTCGGGACTTGTCCACTCGATGAACCGAATGCAATCGGCCGTGCCGCCTGTTGTCGAGGCGGCGGTCGTCTCTTTCGGATTTGTGTTCATTCATCCTTTTTCGGACGGGAACGGACGGCTTCACAGATTTTTGATTCACAAGATTCTTTCAGAAAGGGGACTGACTCCGGACAGTGCCATTTTTCCTGTCTCTTCCAATATTCTGGCCCATCCGGTCGAGTATGATCACTGTCTTGAGACTTTTTCAAAAAAGGTCATGGCGTTGACGGACTATTCCATCGACAGGGACGGGATCATTTCCAGGGAAAATCGTTTTCCGGGACTCTATCGATACTTCGATGCGACTCCGATGGTCGAATATCTTTACAAGACGATCGAGCGTGTTATCGAAGAGGACCTGAAAGAAGAACTTTCCTTTCTGGTCCGCTATGACGGGGCCAAAAAGGAAATCCAGAACAGGTTCGAATTGCCTGACCGGTTGGCGGATCTTTTTATCAGACTTTCATTGGAGAACAATGGGGTGGTTTCAAAGAACAAACAGAAATCCCTTTTCGGAAATCTCCCTGAAGAGGAGATGGAAGGACTTCGGGAGATTTATGGCAACCATTTTTCACAAGAGGAGATGCCGCGAGAGATCTCCTGAGAGACTTTTGATCAGCAAAGGAGATCTTCTCCTCTGCCTCTTCGTAAAGATGGGTTTTGATTATTTGACGGTGACATCGATCGAGCCTCTGGCTTTTAGCAGATTGTGATGGACCGTTGCGGCTCGAAGCATGATGGTGTGAACTCCCTTGTCGAGAGTGAGGGGAAGGGGGTTCTGATGTGTGGACTTCAGGAAGTTTCCATCGACGAAGACATGGACATGGTCGGCCCGCCATTCGTGATGGAAGGCATATTTCACCATGACATGCTTTCCGACCACTGCGCCGTTTTTGGGGGAGATGATCTCAACCACAGGTTTTTCCCAGGCCGCCCCGCAAAAAACAAGAACGGACGCTCCCATTATGATGCGACCCAACCACCTGTTCATTTTTCCCCCTTGATGATGGTGAACCTAAAAAAGAGATTTTGGTCTCGTCTTCTTTTTGTGGTTCTCTGCTTTCGACATAACGCCGGAAGGAGGAACCCA